>NZ_JAQDGZ010000005.1:23582-227814 GCF_027663865.1 Coprococcus sp. AF99-45 | reverse complement strand
TTTTTCACACGCCCTTTTTTATATTCCTATTTATTTCTGAAGATGATATCATGTCTTCCCGGTCCATTAGAAACCATTGTGATCGGATATCCGATTTCTTTTTCGATAAACTCAATGTAGTTTCTGCAGTTCTCCGGAAGATCTTCGTATTTCTTGATTCCTCTGATGTCGCATTTCCATCCCGGAAGTGTCTTGAATACTGGTTTTGCTTTCTCAAGAAGATGTGTTGTCGGGAATTCTGTTGTAACTTCTCCGTCAATCTCGTATCCTACACATACCGGAATTTCATCCAGGTATCCAAGTACATCAACAACAGTAAATGCTACATCTGTAGCTCCCTGCATACGGCATCCATATTTGGATGCTACACAGTCAAACCATCCCATACGTCTCGGGCGACCGGTTGTTGCGCCGAATTCCCCGCCGTCTCCACCGCGTCTTCTAAGTTCATCTGCTTCTTCGCCAAAAATCTCACTTACAAAGGCACCTGCTCCTACTGCACTTGAGTATGCTTTACATACTGTAACGATCTGTTTGATCTCATACGGCGGGATTCCAGCACCGATCGCACCATAAGCTGCCAGTGTAGAAGAAGAAGTTACCATTGGGTAAATTCCATGATCCGGATCCTTTAATGTTCCAAGCTGTCCTTCAAGAAGGATTTCTTTTCCTTCCTTGAGGGCTTCGTCAAGATACAGAGAAACGTTACATACATACGGTGCTACCATTTCTTTGTATTCCATCAGTTCGTTATATAAATCATCAGGATTGATTAACGGTTTGTGATAAAGGTGTTCCAGCATAACATTCTTCTGCTCTGCTACACGATTTACCTTTTCTCTAAGTTCAGCTTCGTCTTCAAAAAGCTCGCTGATCTGGAAACCGATCTTTGCATACTTGTCTGAATAGAACGGTGCAATACCAGACTTTGTAGATCCGAACGACTTTCCGCCCAGTCTCTCTTCCTCATATGCATCAAAATTCTTGTGATAAGACATCACCATCTGTGCACGGTCTGACACCAGAATCTTCGGCATCGGAACATCTCTGTCAATGATTGACTGGATTTCCTTGAAAAGAACCGGGATATCTACAGCGACACCATTGCCGATGATACTGGTTGTATGTCCGTAGAAAACTCCTGACGGTAATGTATGAAGAGCGAATTTGCCGTAATCATTGATAATTGTATGTCCGGCATTTGCTCCACCCTGGAAACGAATGATAATATCTGCTTTTTCGGCAAGCATATCTGTGATCTTACCTTTTCCTTCGTCTCCCCAGTTCGCACCTACTACTGCTTTAACCATAATAAATCCTCCTGCGTGTTCTTGGCTATCTGTGAAATATCTCCACAGTGTCATCCCTCTTTTCATCGGGATAACTCCTACTTATAAATATAATCAATGTCCCTTATAAAGACACCGATTGAATTATACTACATTTCAAATAAAAAGTACACTCTTATTTTCAGCTACTTCCCGAAAATTCCGCATTTTTCTTGATTTTACTGCTCTCTGAGTGTTTTCCTACATCAGCGGTGCCACAATTCTTAAAACCTGACCATATATTTTCACAAAAGTGCTCCGGTTTCTGACCTCCGTCATCGTCACCTTCTGGCATTTTGCAAGGGTCTCCTGGAAATCTTTTTCAATATCACGCACCACCGGATTGCGGTAAATGAAAACACCGCATTCAAAATGCAGATAAAGACTACGGTAATCCAGATTGATACTGCCTACTGTCGCCGTATCATCGTCTGAAGTAAATACTTTCGCATGGACAAATCCAGGCGTATATTCATAGATCTCTACCCCGCCTGCGATCAGTTCCTCATAATAAGTCTTCGCAAGATAAAATGCATACGGCTTATCCGGAATATGTGGCATAATAATCTGCACTTCTATTCCACCTTTTGCAGCTCTTGTCAGCGCATCAATCATCTCATTGTCCAGGATCAGATACGGTGTCATAATATGCACATACTTCTTGGCATGATTCAGGATGTGAAAATACACTTCTTCTCCTACATTCTCATGGTCAAACGGACTGTCTCCATATGGGATGATGTAACCGTCTTTGCGGCTGAACCCCGGCTGCTTTTCTGTCAGATACTTTGCATAATCCTCCGGCTGTCTCTCCGTAATATTCCACATCTGCAGGAACATCATGGTAAAACTCTGCACGGCATCGCCTTCGATTTTGATCGCTGTATCTTTCCAGTGTCCGAACCGGACTTTCTTGTTGATATATTCATCTGCCAGATTGACACCTCCGGTAAATGCAACCTTTCCGTCAACCACACAGATTTTCCGGTGATCCCGGTTATTCTGGCTGGTAGAAAGGATGGGTACGATCGGTCCAAATTCCTTGCACTGGATTCCATATTCCCTGAGCTGCTTCGGATACTCATACGGCAAAAGGCTGATACTGCAGGTTCCGTCATACATCAGGCGTACTTCCACGCCCTCTTTCACCTTTTTACGCAGGACCTCCAGGACAGTGTCCCACACATATCCTTCTCCGATAATAAAATATTCCATGAAAATAAATTTTTCTGCCTTATTCAATTCCTCGATCAGAATCGGAAATTTGTCATCTCCCAGTGGAAAATACTGTGCCTGTGAGTTCCCATAAGTCGGAAATCCCACCTGGTTATAAAGAAAATGTGACAGATTGGCATTCGCAACCCTTCCACCTTTCATCGCATGGACAACATATTCATTCTGCTGCATATAAGGTTCAGTCTCCACTCGAAGCTTCTCCAGTCTGGCACCCAGATATTTGGTTCCGATCCCTGCTTTTGTAAACAGATAAAATCCAACTCCAACCACCGGGACAAGGAACACAAACAGGATCCACGTCATCTTAAACGCCGGATTCCCTTTTTCATTAAAAATATAAATCGCTGTAATAAAGGAGAGAAGGGACATCACTCCGTTCATATAGGTACTGTAATTTCCCAGATATGTAAAAGTGAGGACCATAATACCAATCTGAAGAAGGATTAGTAAAAGAATAATTGCAGTATGGCTGTACACTGCACCAAATAATTTGTTCTTGGCACGTTCTTTGACTGTCTTACTGGTATCATGGTATTTTGTAATTTCTCTCATGCGCGGTCTTCCTCTCTTTAGATACTATTGTATATCGTAACACAATTTTTATTCTTTCACAACATTCCCGCTGCTTATAATCGTACAACACTTCCTTATTTTTGTTGTTTTTCTGGTTCTTTTATAAATATTTTACTTTCCCTTTTCAAATAAAAGTATTACAATAAAATTATTCATGTATACTATATTTCATGACGAACTATCTCATCTGCCATATCTGACAGGACGAGATCAAGAAAGGAGCAGCAACATGGCTAAAAATTTTGGTAAAATCCTGCTCGGACTGACTGCCGCAGGCGCAGCTGGTGCCGGTGCATATTACTGGTTAAAGAACCGACATAATGAAGAACCGGAAGACGAGTTCGATGACTCTTTTGAAGAGGATGATTTTGAACTGGATGATGATCTTGGCGAAGTGCCTGAGCGTGGTTACACAACTCTTACGCCAACATCTGCAAAAGAAGAAGCTTCTGAAGAGCCTGTAGAAAAAAATAAAGATGCAGAAACCGAATCAGAAAAAGCAGCTTCCCAGACGCAGGAAGATGATTCCGAAGAATCCGCCCCTGCTTCTGAAGAAATTTAAAAAAGCACTTTTCTTGCAGATTATCATTTTCTGCATAAAACAAAACCCGGAAGAAAATTTATTTTTCTTACCGGGTCTTTTATTACCATTCCGTTATTTTGGAAGTCTAAACGAACTCTTCAGCGAAACGATTCTGTTAAATACCAGATGTTCTTTAGACGAATCATGAAAATCCACGCAGAAATATCCCTGACGTACAAACTGGAAGCTTTCATATGCTTTTGCATCTGCAAAGTTTGATTCTACAAAGATTTCTTTCTCTGTAAGAGAATTCGGATTCAGGTTCAGGGAACCGTCTTCTTTATTGTAGACACCCTTTTCTTCGTCGATCAGATTCTCATACAGTCTTACGGTTGCCGGAAGTGCTGTACTTGCCTCTACCCAGTGGATCGTTCCTTTTACTTTTCTTCCTGTGAATCCGGAACCGCTCTTTGTCTCCGGATCATAAGTACAATGTACAACAGTTACATTACCATCTTCATCCTTTTCAAATCCTGTACAAGTTACAAAGTAAGCATTCATCAGACGTACTTCGTTGCCTGGGAACAGACGGAAATATTTCTTCGGAGGCTCTTCCATAAAGTCTTCTCTCTCAATATAAAGCTCTCTTCCAAATGGAAGCTGACGGCTTCCAAGTTCTTCATTCTCAAGATTATTCGGTGCATCCAGATATTCAATCTGTCCTTCCGGATAGTTATCGATCACAAGCTTGATCGGATCAAGAACTGCCATCATACGTGCTCTCTTAAGCTTCAGATCCTCACGGATGCAGTACTCGAGCATTGCATAATCTACAGAGCTCTGTGCTTTGGAAACTCCACACAGGTCAACGAACATCTTGATAGATTCCGGTGTGAATCCACGGCGCCGAAGTGCTGCGATAGAAACCAGTCTCGGATCATCCCATCCGTCTACGATCTTATCTTCTACAAGTTTCTTGATGTAACGCTTTCCTGTAACTACGTTCGTCAGGTATAATTTTGCAAATTCGATCTGACGCGGTGGATTTGCAAATTCACATTCTCTTACTACCCAGTCATAAAGCGGTCTGTGATCTTCAAATTCCAGTGTACAGATAGAATGAGTGATTCCTTCGATTGCATCCTCGATCGGATGTGCAAAGTCATACATCGGGTAGATGCACCACTTATCACCGGTATTATGATGTGTCATACGGGCTACACGGTAGAGGATCGGATCTCTCATATTGATATTCGGTGATGCCATATCTATCTTCGCACGGAGAACCTTCTCTCCGTCTGCATACTTGCCTGCACGCATATTTTCAAAAAGCTCCAGGTTCTCTTCCACACTTCTGTCACGGTACGGGCTGTCCTTTCCCGGCTCTGTCAGAGTTCCTCTGTACTCACGGATCTGATCCGCTGTCAGGTCACAGACATAAGCTTTTCCTTTCTTGATCAGTTTGATTGCATACTCATACATCTGATCAAAATAATCAGATGCAAAGTAAAGGTGATCTCCCCAGTCAGCACCCAGCCATTTGATGTCGGCTTTGATGGATTCTACGAACTCTGTCTTTTCCTTTGTCGGGTTGGTATCGTCAAAACGCATATGGAATGTTCCGTTATATTTCTGTGCAAGTCCGTAGTTTAAAAGGATAGACTTTGCATGTCCGATGTGAAGGTATCCATTCGGTTCCGGTGGAAAACGGGTACATACATGATCGTATACGCCTTCTGCAAGATCTTTTTCAATTTCCTGTTCTATAAAATTCTTTGATACAGCTTCTTCTGCCATTGAAGTTCCTCCTCGCATCTCTCTATTACTTCATAATCTGCCATTATATGGCAGTCTTTTTCTTGTCATGCATCTCAATCATTGTCCTGTGGACAGTTTTGATTCATGTCCTTTAGTTTATCACACTTTCCACACACGGACAAGTGAAAAAAAAGCAGACATTGTACCTTCCAACCGGAAATACAACTCTGCTTCTTAAATATATAAGCTGCCTAGCGGAATCGAACCGCCGACCTCCGCCTTACCAAGGCGACGCTCTACCGACTGAGCCAAGGCAGCCTGCGCATTTTCGCGACTCATTTAATATAGCATATCACTGCTTTGCTTGTCAACAATTTTAAAACTATATTTTTACTTTTTTTCAGACCGGCGCATTTCTTCCAGAAGCTGGCGTGCTTTCGCTTTGATCCGCTGCAGGGCATTGTCGATCGTCTTCGGACTTTTGTCCATAAATTCTGCAATATTCATATATTCCATTCCCTGCAAATGAAGATACAGCACCTTTCGCTCCAGCTTACTTAATTTTTCTTTCAGTTCCTCTTCAAATGCATTCGTATACTCTTCTCCAAGAATCATCAGCTCCGGATTACTCTCTTTCCCTGCTTCGATCGTATCTACTATAGAAAGCCCGTTCTCCTCCGGATTGTCACTGGCAGATGCGTAAATCGACACATAGGAATTGAGCGGCAGATGTTTTTTCCGCTGTGAAGCCTTAATCGCCGTATACATCTGGCGTGACACACAAAGTCCGGCAAAACTTGAAAAGCTTGCACCTTCTTTCGGATCATAATCCTGCACCGCTTTAAAAAGACCGATCATCCCCTCCTGGATCAGATCGTCATTTTCTCCGCCCCACAGATACATGGCACGCGCTTGTTTGCGTACCATGTCTTTGTATTTTTCCATCAGATAATCCGTGATCTCGGTCTTACCTTCCCGAAGCAGTTCAATCAGCTGCTCATCCGTCATTTTCCCCAGATCCATTTTCATTCTCCGATTTTCCTAACTCATGCGCTGACGCACGATCTCATAGGCAAGGACACCTGCTGCCACAGACGCATTCAGGGAGTCAATATCTCCCTTCATCGGAATGGCTGCCGTCATATCACAGGTTTCTTTTACCAGACGTCCAACACCTTCGCCTTCGTTTCCGATCACCAGACCAATCGGTCCTTTCAGATTCACGCGATACATCACATCCCCATTCATATCTGCACAGACGAACCAGAGTCCCTTTTCTTTCAGTTCTTCCATGGTTTTCACCAGATTGGTAACTTTTGCTACCGGTGTGTAATTCAGCGCACCTGCTGATGTCTTTGCAACGGTTGCAGTAAGACCTGCTGCGCGGTGCTTCGGAATGATCACACCATGCGCACCTGCAAGATTGGCAGTACGGATGATCGCGCCGAGATTATGTGGATCCTCAATATTGTCCAGAAGGATCAGAAAAGGATCTTCCCCTTTCTGTTTTGCAAGCTCCAGCATATCTTCCACCTGCGCATACTCGTAAGCCGCTGCCTGTGCAATGACCCCCTGATGTCTTCCGGTCTCTGAAATCTGGTTCAGACGTTCTTTGGTTACAAAATTCAGGATCGTATCATGCTTTTTTGCTTCTCTTACGATACTTCTGATCGGTCCGTCCTGACATCCGTCAAGAATATATACTTTGTCAATCGGTTTCCCGGAGCGAAATGCTTCCATTACTGCATTTCTTCCCTCGATCTGCTGACTGTTCATCTTTTTTTCTTCCATTCTATTTCTCCTGCTTCTTTTCTTCTTCGCATTCGCTTAAGTGATCCAGACCGATCTTGATCAGATCTGCCATTCTTTTCCATTCTCTTTTCAGGTAAAGCCATCCCATCAACGCTTCAAATCCGGTTGCACGTCGGTAATCGGTCAGTGACTGGTTCTTTGCCGGCGATACTGATTTAGCATTTCGGCCTCTTCTGTAAACAGCATGCTCTTCTTCAGTAAGCAATGGCTGAAGGACACGCATCATCTCTGACTGGGCAGACGCCTGCACCATACTGCTTGTCTCCTGATGTAATTTTTTTACCTGTTTATTTCCTTCGCTGATCACCTTTGTCTTGATGATCAGATCATAAATGCTGTCCCCTATATAAGCCAGGGTAAGAGGTGAATAGCCTTCCGGCTCCACCTCTTTCATCTCAAGCACTTCTTTTATATAGTCAGCAATTTCAAATTCTACGCTTTTTTCCATTGTACTCCTTCTCTGGTATCCTTCAGGATAATTCCCTTTTCCAGAAGCTCGTCACGGATCGCATCGGCTCTTGCAAAATCTTTTGCTTTTCTTGCTGCCTGACGCTCTTCGATCAATTTCTCAATATCTGCATCCAGAAGTTCTTCCTTCTTATCCAGGATCAGTCCAAGAACATCACCGAGTTTTACGATTCTGTCCAGTAATCCCCGGAGATATTCCTTTGAGCTTTCTGCTGTCGCAGTGGTATTTGCATATTTTACAAGTTCAAAGATTGCTGCGATTGCGTCTGCTGTATTGAAATCATCATCCATTGCTTTTTCAAATTCTTCTACATATGCATCAGTTTTTGAAAATGCTTCTTTTTCTTCGGCACTCATCTCTTCTGCTGCCACTGAAGCGATAAGATGTTTCAGATTATCGGTTGCATTGAGAATTCTCTCCAGACCGTTCTTGGATGCTTCCATCAGCTCTGCACTGAAGTTCAGCGGGCTTCTGTAATGTGCGCTCAGCATGAAGAAACGAAGCACCTGGAGATCATACTGCTCGCTGATCTCTCTTACCGTACGGAAGTTTCCGAGTGATTTTGACATCTTGCGGTTGTCAATGTTCAGGAATGCATTGTGCATCCAGTATCTTGCAAATTCTTTACCGTTAGCGGCTTCACTCTGTGCGATTTCATTTTCATGATGTGGGAATATCAGATCTTCTCCACCTGCATGGATATCAATCTGTTCACCAAGATATTTCCTCGACATCACAGAACACTCAATATGCCATCCCGGACGTCCATCTGACCAAGGTGACTTCCAGAAAGGTTCTCCTTCTTTTTTCGGCTTCCAGAGTACGAAATCCAGCGGATCTTCTTTTTCATCCTCACCGCTTACCAGAAGAGAACGTCCACCGGAACGGAGATCATCCAGATTCTTGTGGGATAATTTTCCATAGTCTTTGAATTTTCTTGTGCTGAAATAAACGGTCCCGTTCTTTTCATAAGCATAACCCTTGTCGATCAGTTCAGAGATCATCTCTACCATACCGCAGATCTCCTCTGTAGCAAGCGGATGCTTGGTTGCAGGTTTTACATTCATTCCTGCCATATCTTTTTTGCACTCTGCAATATAGCGCTGTGAAATTTCCTGCGCGGATACCTGTTCTTCAATTGCCTTTTTGATGATCTTGTCATCCACATCTGTGAAGTTCGATACATAATTGACATCGTATCCTTTGTATTCAAAATAACGGCGGACGGTATCAAATACGATCATCGGTCTTGCATTACCGATATGGATGTAATTGTATACGGTCGGTCCGCAGACATACATTCTTACCTTTCCTTCTTCCAGAGGAACGAATTCTTCTTTCTTTTTCGTAAGTGTGTTAAATACTTTCATAAAGCTACTCCTTCTTTTTTCTATGCTTCCTCGATTATTTTTTCTTTCGCGAGTTTTTCTTTCAATGCTTTCAGCTCTTTCTTCAGACGGATATTGTCAGTCTGAAGCTGACGGATATCATTCAATACCGGATCTGGCAGATGGATCTGATCCAGGTCAGCACTCGGAACTTTCTGGTCACCCATGCGTACAATTCTTCCCGGGACACCGACAACGGTACAGTTCGGAGGTACTTCCTCGATAACAACAGATCCTGCTCCGATCTTGGAATTCTTTCCGATCGTAAAGGAACCGATGACCTTCGCACCGGCACTGACCATGACGTTGTCTTCCAGCGTTGGATGGCGCTTGCCCTGCTCTTTTCCTGTACCACCCAGGGTTACCCCCTGATACAGTGTAATATTATCGCCCAGGATTGCAGTCTCGCCGATGATAACGCCGCTTCCATGGTCGATGAAAAGTCCTTTTCCAATGGTTGCTCCCGGATGGATCTCGATTCCTGTTTTTCTTACACCACGCTGCGATACCCAGCGCGCCAGAAAATAATGCTTTTTCAGATACAGCTTATGTGCAATCCTGTAATGAAGCATTACCTTAAAACTTGGATACAGAAGTACTTCTATATCCGATTTGATTGCCGGATCTCGTTCTTTTACTACTTTGATTTCTTCTTTGATATAGGAAATAACTCCCATTTCATTCACCTCTGATTTGGAATTTCCTGTGAAATTAAAAAACTCCGTCTCAAAAAGAGACGAAGTTTCCGCGGTTCCACTCTAAATTAAAAGCAGTTATCCTGCTTTTCTCTCACGGCCTGTAACGTCTGCCACACGTACCCGGCTACTTGTAAAATCTTCACTTTCACGTTCGCCCGGTCAACTCCCGAATGCACTTCATCATCCCTGCTCCCGGATCTGCTTTCAGCCGATGACAGATCCTCTCTGATGGAACTCTGAGGATAACTACTCTTTTCGTTCTCCGTCTTTTCAGTTTTATTCATATCTAGTACATATAGTATGCGATTTTTTCTTTTTTGTCAACCCGCTTATCAGACAATCTCGTTGATAAAAACAGGAGAAAACGGCATCAATTTACTGATTTCTTCTTTGAATTCTGCTGAAAAGATCTCCTTTTCTTCCTCTTCAATCTTTTCCAGCTCTTTATAGCCAAATACAATCGATGTAAGCGCATCAATACTGATCTTCTGCACAGCATCATCTTTGCCGGTGTGTGCTGTCCTTGTCCGGACTACAAGATGTTCTTCATTGCCTTTTAGCATAAACAGACGGTTATTCTCCCGGATAATCGGATCATACAGAACAAACTCCAGATCCATCTCTTCTTTGCACACCATTGAAGACAGAAGACTTTCTACATTCAAAAGCCGTGCCATGATCAACGGTTTTTTCTTTTCTTCTTTTTTGAGGATGACTCCTGCCTTATCAAAAACATCTTCATATCCCTTTCGGATCAATGGTTCTCTTACTGCAAGCCCATCTTCTTCATCAAAAACAAGGATTCCTCGCATCTCTCCATCCTGCTCTGCGATCAGGATTCCGCCTTTTTCACTTTCCTCTTCCTTCAAAAGGCGCATATAATAAGCTGCATCCCGCTTGGTATATACCTGTATTTTCTGTTTTTCCAGAACTTCTTCCGCAAAATCCCCCAGCTTTTTACAGTCTTTTTCCTCTGCCTTTCTGAGTCTCACGCCGGAATCGTTCTGCAATTCCACGATCTTCTGTATTGTCAGTTCTTCCCCGTCTGTTCCTTTTGCACTCCACACATCGGCTGCATAAATAAACCGGTAATTATGTGGATAGTAAATTTTCTCACTTGCGGGCATCAGGAAAAAGAATGGCATTTTTTGCTGATACAGATCTCTTGCTGTCTTGCTTAATAATTCTGCCATATAACCTCTGTGCCGATAAAGAGGCTCTGTTGCAACTGCAACAATGTATCTGCTCTCTACTGCCTTTTTCCCCATCTGTATTACATAAGGATTCAGCTGCATCATCGCCCGGATATCGTGATCTGTCTCAATCACATAGATTTCGTTATTCTTCGTCTTTTCTGTGTAATAATAGTCCAGAAATTCTTTCGTATCTTCTGTAAATACCTGTTCCCACAGTGTTCTTGTAAGCCCACGTTCTTCCGGCTTCAGTTTTTTCAGTATCTTCATTTTACTTTTTCGCCGTGCCTTTCTATTCAGACTTGATCTACATCTGTCTTGCTGCACAACCTCCACAGCCTGCGCAGCCACCTGCAGGTGCTGCTACGTCTACACTGCTGAAATTAGTCAGTTTTTCGATTGCACAGATTGCCTGGGAAGAAATTCCTTCCCCACTTCCGGTAAATCCAAGACCTTCTTCCGTCGTTGCCTTGACATTTACCTGATTCGTTTCAATATGCAGTGCTTCTGCAATATTCTTTTCCATCTGCTCGATATGTGGGCGCATCTTCGGTCTCTGCGCAATGATCGTCGCATCAATATTCTCAATTACATACATATGATCATCCAGCAGCTTTCCTACATGCTCCAGAAGCTTAATACTGGAAATTCCTTTGTATGCAGGATCTGTATCCGGAAAATGCTTTCCGATATCTCCAAGTGATGCCGCCCCAAGCAGGGCATCCATGATTGCATGCAGAAGTACGTCTGCATCCGAATGTCCAAGAAGCCCCTTTTCGTATGGGATCTCCACCCCACCAAGGATCAGCTTTCTTCCTTCTGTCAGTTTATGAACATCATATCCCATTCCAACACGCATCTTCTACACTTCTCCTTCCTGTCTGGCATCTGCTTTTTTGTCGCTCTTTTCTTCCGGCACATCTTCTGCTTTCTTATCTTCTTTTTCCTCCACAGTTTTCTTTTCTTCGTCTTTTACCGCTTCTGTATCATCTTCTGCTTTCTTTTTCTCTTTTTCAACGTCTTCCGCTTTTTCTTCAGCAGCTGTTTCTTTCCTTTCCTCTTTATCCGCAGACTTCTCTTCTTTTGTATCAGCTCCTACATGAACGTCTGCAACTCCTTTCCCTGAAGAAACCTTTTTTGCCGCTTCTTCGTCATCTTCGTTTTCTTCTGCCCCTGCAGTTGTACCCTGAATTTCTGCCTTTGTCTCTTTTACGATTGTTCTTATATTCCAGATAATCGTAGCCAGTCCAAACAGTGCAAAAAATACTCCGACCAGAATAAAAAGGATCTGGTTTTTCGGTTCTCCGACAATTGTGTCCTGCACAAGTGAAATGCCGGTATATACCAGATATGCGCCGATTGCAGCCATGATGATCTGCTTTGTCTTAGATGTCATATGAAAATTCCTCCGTTTTGTCGTAATCTAGGGATATTTTATCACATCTTGGGGGGATTGCATAGGTTTTGTTGGGATACAGACGAAATGGAGCGGGTTCAGAGGGGACGCAGGAGGAGAAAACGGCAGCGCTTGGGAGCGACTGCCTGGGAAATGTTGAGTTTAAGCACCTATGCAATTGGGGATTTATCAATGGCTTTTGTATTGGAGGGGTACTTTGTTGGGAAATTTTAAGGCAATGGATCGCTTGTAGTTTAATATTTGTGAATTTTATAGTTTGAGTATAAAAGTTGGAATATGGCAAATGATATTCAGCGTTTTCATGAATGATAATATAGATATAACGCAAAAAGAAGCCCCACACAAGGACTCCTTCTTGTAGTAGCGGGAACTGGATTTGAACCAGCGACACCGCGGGTATGAACCCCGTGCTCTAGCCAACTGAGCTATCCCGCCATATAATATGTTTTTGTGCCAGCTCTTCAGAGCCGTGTGCATCGCACGAAGTGCTCGTCACATTTCGCGTTCAATGTTTTCGACTTTAAAAAACTTTCTCGCGAAATGGGACCAATAGGGCTCGAACCTATGACCCTCTGCTTGTAAGGCAGATGCTCTCCCAGCTGAGCTATGATCCCATGTGTTCGTCCGTTTTACAACCGACTTCGTTATTATACAATTATCTACTTCTAAATGTCAACTATTTTTTTCATTTTTTTGTTTTATTTTTACCATTTTTCATTCGATACCATTGAACAGACAAGCGCCGGAAAAAGAATCGTTTGGATTCTTTTTCCAGCGACCGCCCACACAACCTATATCATTCAACATTTTCGCATAAATCAGAAAAATCTCCGGATTGCTCCGAAGATCTTTCTGATTATATTTTACATAGAGGATATGTCTTATACAATTCCCTGAGCCTGCATTGCGTCTACAACTTTTTCAAATCCGGCAATGTTAGCACCTACTACATAGTTTCCTTCTGCTCCATAACGTTTTGCTGCGTCTGCTGCGTTATGGCAGATATTTACCATGATGTTCTGAAGTTTTGCATCAACTTCTTCGAATGTCCAGCTGAGACGTTCGCTGTTCTGTGACATCTCAAGTGCTGATGTAGCAACACCACCTGCATTAGAAGCTTTACCAGGTGCGAATATTACACCGTTCTCCTGCAGATACTGTGTAGCTTCCAGTGTGGTAGGCATGTTAGCTCCTTCTGCTACTGCAATGCATCCGTTTGCAACAAGCTGTTTTGCATCTTCAAGATGAAGTTCGTTCTGTGTTGCGCAAGGAAGAGCGATATCAACTTTTACTGACCATACACCGCGTCCTTCATGATATTCTGAATTTGGACGGTAATTCTTGTATTCTGTAAGTCTTGCTCTCTTCACTTCTTTGATTTCTTTCAGTGCTGCAACATCGATTCCTTCCGGATCATAAACCCATCCTGTAGAGTCGCTGCATGTTACAACTTTTGCACCCAGCTGCTGTGCTTTTTCAATTGCGTAAATAGCAACGTTACCGGCTCCGGAAACAGCAACTGTCTTGCCAGCGATGTCTTTTCCTGCAAGTTTGAGCATTTCGCGTGTAAAATACAGAAGTCCGTATCCTGTAGCTTCTGTACGTGCAAGGGATCCACCATAGCTGAGTCCTTTACCTGTAAGAACACCTTCTGATAATCCACGGATTCTCTTGTACTGTCCGTACATATATCCGATCTCTCTTGCACCTGTTCCGATATCTCCGGCCGGTACATCTGTGTCTGCTCCGATATATTTGCAAAGCTCTGTCATAAAGCTCTGGCAGAATGCCATAACTTCACGATCTGATTTTCCTTTCGGATCGAAATCTGATCCACCTTTACCTCCACCGATCGGAAGACCTGTCAGAGAGTTTTTGAAGATCTGTTCGAATCCAAGGAATTTGATAATTCCGATATTTACTGAAGGATGAAGACGCAATCCTCCTTTATATGGTCCAATTGCACTGTTAAACTGTACACGGTATCCTGTATTAACCTGAACCTGACCTTTATCATCTACCCACGGTACGCGGAATTTGATCTGTCTTTCCGGCTCAACGAGTCTTTCAAGAAGAGCGTCTCTTCTGTATTCTTCTTCATGAGCTTCTACAACTGCACGAAGAGATTCCAGAACCTCTTTTACTGCCTGATGAAATTCTGGTTCATCTGGGTTTTTCTTTACTACAAGTTCAATTACTTCATCAACATAAGACATACTACTCAATACCTCCTGAATGTTCTTTTACAAAAATGTGACTTTGCACACTTCTTTGCTAAAAAAAGAGGGACAAACAAATGTCTGTCCCTCCGGAACACCTTTGTTCTTTAACAGAGTAAAGCATTCAGGCGCCTGTGTCAAGATTTTTTTTCATATTTTTCAATTTTTATGAATTTCCACTACATTTTTGTTTCAAATACAGCTGATTTTCATTTTTTTTCTTGATACTTCTTCTCTTTTTTGCAAGTTCGTGTCGACAATCTTGCATTTTCGTCTCATTCGAAGCATTTTATGCCAGATTTCCCGTCTTATTTGAAATATTTCACACCGGATTCAAAGATCTTCATATCCTGCTCACCATAAATATTGATTGCCACGGAATCTGCACGACGTTCTGAATGTGCCATCTTACCAAGCACACGGCCATCCGGACTTGTGATACCTTCAATTGCGCGATAAGAGCCATTGACGTTCCATTCTTCGTCCATAGATACATTTCCATCAAGGTCACAGTACTGTGTTGCAACCTGTCCGTTTGCAAAGAGCTTGTCAAGCCATTCTTCACTTGCAACAAAACGTCCCTCTCCGTGGGATGCCGGATTGGTATAAACTCCGCCAAGCTCTGCCCCCTGCAGCCATGGTGACTTGTTGGTAACAACTTTCGTGTAAACCATCTTGGAAATATGGCGTCCGATGGTATTGTAGGTCAGTGTCGGAGAATCCGGTGTCTGTCCCACAACTTCTCCGTAAGGAACCAGACCAAGTTTAACCAATGTCTGGAATCCGTTACAAATACCAAGTACAAGACCATCTCTTTCGTTCAGAAGTTTTTCTACTGCTTCTTTGAGTTTTGCATTCTGGAATGCAGTTGCAAAGAATTTTGCTGAACCATCCGGTTCGTCACCGGCTGAGAATCCGCCCGGGAACATGATGATCTGGGATTTTGCAATTTCTTTTTCAAATGTATTCACAGAATCTACGATATCTGCTGCATCCATGTTACGGAATACTTTTGTGATGACCTTTGCACCTGCTCTTTCAAATGCTTTTGCACTGTCATACTCACAGTTTGTTCCCGGGAATACCGGAATAAATACAGTCGGCTGTGCAATCTTGTGTCCGCAGATCACAATGTCTTTTGTATCATACAGCGGAGATTCTACCTTTTCGTCAGAAGCTTCGTCAGATACCGTACGGAATACCTGTTCCAGAGTTCCTGTCCATGCATCTTCTGCTTCTTTCAGTGTGATTTCTGTATCTCCAAATGCGAATTTCGCATCATCTGTCACTTCACCGATCACAGTGTAAGAGATGGAGAGTTCTCCTACCTTGTCTGCCGGAACTTCTGCTACGATATCACCGAATGCAGGTGCAAAAAGTTCTCTTGCATCCATGCTGTGTTCGATCTTCACACCCATTCCGTTACCGAATGCCATCTTGCTGACAGCTGCGATCACTCCATGACGGTCAAGTGCGTAAGCAGATACGATCTTTCCGTTATGGATATCATCAGCGAACTTACCGTATTGATCCATTACCTGTTCATATACCGGCAGCTCGTATTCATCTTTTTCAATCTTCATCCATACAAGCTTATTACCTGCTTTTTTCAGTTCCGGAGTA
Source organism: Coprococcus sp. AF99-45 (assembly GCF_027663865.1). Lineage (NCBI taxonomy): Bacteria > Bacillati > Bacillota > Clostridia > Lachnospirales > Lachnospiraceae > Coprococcus > Coprococcus sp. AF99-45. The sequence continues at coordinate 211,577 of NZ_JAQDGZ010000005.1, read as the reverse complement.
ATGATATCTCCTTCTTTGGCAATGTCAACTGCAAAGGATACCAGTGTCGGCGGTACATCGATATGTTCAAATGTTCCGGACATGCTGTCCTTTCCTCCGATTGACGGAAGTCCGTAAGCAATCTGTGCCTTATATGCACCAAGCAGTGCTGCAAATGGCTGACTCCATCTTTCCGGATCCTCTGTCATTCTGCGGAAATATTCCTGGAATGTAAAACGGATCTTGCTGTAATCTCCACCACAAGCCACGATCTTAGCCATAGACTCTGTGACAGCATAGACAGCTCCGTGATACGGACTCCAGCTTGACAGATACGGATCAAATCCATAACTCATCATCGTAACGGTATCGCATTTACCATGCATAACCGGAAGCTTTGCAACCATACTCTGTGTCTCTGTCATCTGGTATTTTCCACCGTGAGGCATGAAAACCGAGCCTGCTCCTATGGATCCGTCGAACATCTCAACCAGACCTTTCTGCGAGCATACATTCAGATCTTTCAGAGTATCCAGCCATTTTTCTTTTACATCGCCAACCTCAACCTGTTTCTTAAGGATGGTATCTTCTCTTGAAGGAATATCAACTTTAACCGTTGTCTCCTGGTGTGCACCGTTAGTGTTCAGGAAGGCACGGGAAATATTTACAATCTCTTTTCCTCTCCATGAAAGAACAAGTCTCGGATCTTCGGTAACAACTGCAACCTTTACCGCCTCAAGATTCTCTTCTTTTGCATAGCCAAGGAATTCATCTACATCCTTCGGATCTACCACAACAGCCATACGCTCCTGGGATTCAGAAATTGCAATCTCTGTTCCGTCAAGACCTGCATATTTTTTCGGTACTTTGTCCAGATTGATCTGAAGACCATCTGCAAGTTCTCCGATTGCAACAGATACTCCGCCTGCTCCGAAGTCATTACACTTCTTGATCAGCTTGCTGACTTCTTCTCTGCGGAACATTCTCTGGATTTTACGTTCAGTCGGCGCATTACCCTTCTGAACCTCAGCTCCACATGTCTCGATGGATTCTTCGGTATGAACTTTGGAAGAACCGGTTGCTCCACCACAGCCATCACGTCCGGTACGTCCGCCAAGAAGAATGATGATATCTCCCGGATCCGAATTTTCACGGATAACTGCACGTCTCGGAGCAGCACCCATAACCGCACCGATCTCCATTCTCTTTGCCACATAATCCGGATGATAGATCTCTTTTACCAGTCCGGTTGCAAGTCCGATCTGATTACCATATGAGCTGTATCCATGTGCTGCACTACGCACCAGTTTCTTCTGCGGCAGTTTTCCTTTCATCGTCTCTTTTACAGATACGGTCGGATCTGCTGCACCGGTTACACGCATTGCCTGGTATACATAAGTACGTCCTGACAGCGGGTCACGGATTGCTCCACCAAGGCAGGTAGCTGCACCACCAAATGGTTCGATCTCGGTCGGATGGTTGTGCGTCTCGTTCTTGAAGTTGACAAGCCACTCTTCTTCCACACCATCTACTTCAACCGGGACAACGATACTGCAGGCATTGATCTCATCGGATTCTTCCTGATCCTGAAGTTTGCCTTCTTTTTTCAGCTTCCGCATTGCCATCAGTGCAAGATCCATCAGGCATACAAATTTGTCTTCGCGTCCTTTAAAGATCTCACTGTGTGTCTGAAGGTATTCTTTATAAGTATCTTCCATCGGCTTTCTGTAATCGCCATCACCGAAGGATACTTCTGTAAGTTCTGTTGAAAATGTAGTATGACGGCAGTGGTCAGACCAGTAAGTATCCAGAACACGGATCTCTGTCATAGATGGATCTCTGTGTTCCTCCCCTTTGAAATAATTCTGGATGTGCTGGAAATCCTTGAATGTCATAGCAAGTCCAAGAGAACTGTATAACTCTTTCAGTTCCGCTTCCGGCATATCTTTGAATCCGTCAAAAATCTTTACATCTGCAGGTTCCTCGAATTTCGTAACCAGTGTCTCCGGTTTTTCAAGTCCTGTCTCTCTGGAATCCACCGGATTGATGCAGTGCGCCTTGATAGCTTCCATCTCTTCTTCGCTGATCTCACCTTCGATCACATAAGTGGTCGCTGTCTTGATAACCGGCAGCTCATCCTCTTTGATAAACTGTACGCACTGAACAGCAGAATCTGCTCTCTGGTCAAACTGTCCAGGAAGAAATTCTACAGAAAAAATGTGGTCACTTTCTTCGCGCGGGAAGTCCTCTCTGTAAAGCACATCTACCGGTGGTTCTGCAAACACACCGTTGCATGCTCTTTCAAATGTTGCATCAGAAAGATTTTCCACATCATAGCGGATCAGTACACGTACATTCTTCACCGTCTTAATTCCAAGATAACTCTTCACCTCATGGCGAAGTTCTTTAGCCTGTACTGCAAATTCTGGTTTTTTCTCCACATATACACGTTTTACGCCCATAATTTCCTCCATTAGCTTTGGTAGTAATATTGAAACCGCATGCCTTGATCCGGCATAACGGCAGTTTCCTCGATTTTTATTTTACCACATCACCTTTTATAAGTACAATAAATATAACTAAATCTTTTTATAAGTATATCTTATTTATTACAATTACCGTGAACCGCATCTCTTATTTATCTTTTTCTGAACAATACTGCAGACAAGAGATATGATTAAAAACACAGCAAAAATACTTCCGATCCTCATCACCATATCATAGAAAAAGCCCTCCGGAAGCATCCGGATCATATAGTCTTCTGCCGGATCAAGGATCCATAGGTTATTACTGAAGAAAATATGATGAAAGATCACAAAATATTTGTTAAAGTCTCTTGAAAACAGAAATCCTGCCACCGCGGTAAGTGCCAGAAATACCGCCAGCACCCGCTGATACATCTGCGGGATCAGCCTCTTCCAGTCTGCTTTCATAAGCACAAGTGCCGCCATTGAAAAAAGCAGTACGATGATCGCTCCCCTCCGGATTGCAAGTCCGCCAAGAAAAAGCCCCTGCACATCTGCCATATGAAGCCGGTCCTTCTCATTGAAAAAATCCTGTATATTTCCTTCCACTTCCGTCTCAATACTCAGTTTCTTCTCGTTGCCCCGCAAATAAGACATCATGAATTTTGTCACCTTCATGATATCCGGCATCTCCATATAAAGTTCATCCGCTACCTTATATTTTTCATATTCTTTTTCATAAAAATTCCAGTCTCCGTATGCACCGATCTCAAAACTGCTGATCAGCAGGATCACGATCAGTGAAATACTCGGCAAAATCGCCAGGATTTTATGCAGCCATTTCTTTTTTGCCATCCTTTTTCTCCTTCTCTTTTTTGTCTATAGTTTAGCAACCCTGTCTTCATTTGTCAAAAATGGTTTTCTCTTGAAATTTTATTTTTTATCACTTATAATACTAATAGGTTTTATAAGGAGGACTAATAATGGATATCAACTATGAATTATATAAAGTATTTTATTATGTTGCAGACACACTCAGCTTTTCTGAGGCTTCCAAGCAGCTCTTTATTTCACAGTCCGCTGTCAGCCAGTCCATTAAAGCACTGGAAAAGAAACTGGATCAGGTTCTTTTCATCCGAAGCACAAAAAAAGTTCAGCTCACCCCGGAAGGTGAGATCCTTCTGCGTCATATCGAACCGGCGATCAATCTGATCAAGCGCGGGGAATCCCAGATCATGGAAACAGCCTCTACTGGCGGTCAGATCCGCATCGGTGCCAGCGACACCATCTGCCGGTATTTTCTGGTCCCTTATCTGGAACGTTTCCACAAAGCTTTCCCTAACGCACATATAAAAGTGACCAATGCCACTTCGATCAAGTGTACGGAACTTCTGGAGAACGGTCAGGTAGATCTCATTGTCGCTAACTATCCGAACGTTTACCTTGGCAGTCTTGCCTCCTTCCGAAAGATCCGTGATTTTCACGATGTCTTTATCGCAAACCAGTCCTTTGCGGAACTGCAGGGGAAAAAGCTTTCCCTCAAAGAACTGCAACGTTATCCGATCATCATGCTGGACAGAAAAAGTACAACCAGTGAATTTCTGCATTCTCTCTTCCAGCAGCATCAGTTGGATCTGGTTCCTGAAATCGAGCTGAGCAGCAACGATCTTCTGATCGATCTCGCACGGATCGGACTTGGCATCGCTTTTATTCCGGACTACTGTGTACCAAAGAATTCCGACCAGCTCTTTGTCGTCCAGACCGAAGAACAACTTCCAAAGCGTCAGCTGGTTGCCGCATGGAACGGACATGTTCCGGTTTCACGCGCGACACAGGCATTTCTGGATTACTTTAATGCATAAAAAGTTTCTTAATTATCCGTCTGTTTTTCCCAGAACAGACGGATTTTTTCTTCCACAATGTCTAACCGGCATCTTTCACAGTCCGCCCATTCTTTCGGGAAAATCTCTTTCCCCTTCTCCCTCTGAAAACGCTCATCCAGAAGAAGTATCACTCCGCGGTCATCCTCTGTTCGGATCACCCTTCCTGCCGCCTGCAAAACCTTGTTCATCCCCGGATACCGGTAAGCATAGTCAAACCCGTAAAGTCCCTTCTGGTCAAAATAGCTTTTCAGGATTTCCCGCTCATTGCACACCTGCGGCAGCCCTGTTCCGATGATCAGTGTCCCGATCAGCTTCTCATTTGTCAGATCGATTCCTTCTGAGAAAATCCCGCCAAGAACTCCAAAACCGATCAGACTTTTCTCTCTTCCCATTTCAAATGCACGCAGGAAATTTTCCCGTTCTTCTTCATCCATGTGCTTCTGCTGAATAACCAGTTCCATCTCTTCTTCATCTGATGCAAGAAGCTGTGTAAATTCCTGATACACATCTTCCATAAACTGGTAAGACGGGAAAAAGATCAGATAATTCCCCATTTTTGCTTTCACTACCCGGAAAATGTATGTCGCATATCGTTGATACATTTCCCTGGAACGCATGGTGTAACGGGTACTCACATCCACACCATTCATAAGCAGTCTCTTCTTTGTATCAAACGAAGAATCAATGTAGACCGCATAGTTGTCTTTTTCCGTACTCAGAAGTCTTTTGTAATACTGGATTGGCAGAAGTGTTGCCGAAAAGAATACAGCACTGTTCCCCTTATCCAGACATTTCTGCAGATTTGCCGCCGGGTTAACACAAAACAACTTCAGAACAAATCTTCCATTCTCCTGATACTCCGTATAGATGACATAGTTCTCATCCAACCCATCATATATATTCAGGAAAGACCTCACTTGAAAATAAAAATCCAATACGGTTTCCCGGACTTCTTTATCCACACATTCCTCGAGATACCGGTCTGTCTCAGATAGTACATTCATAAGCTGGATTCCAAAATGCGAAATATTGTCCAGCACCTTATAGTTTTCACACTCTTTTTTCATTGCCAGAAGAATCTTATTACATGCCTCCAGTCTTTTTGCAAACCGCGGTGCTTCTCCCTTTACCAGTTTCTTCACCGCAAGAAAGTCCTCCTTGCATAACTCTGCACTGTACATCTGCCGTCCACGTTCTACCAGATTGTGTGCCTCATCGATCAGAAACAAATATCCTCCAGCGCCACCTTCTGCAAAGAAACGCCTGAGCCGGGCATCCGGGTCAAACACATAATTATAATCGCAGATCACACCATCCACCCAGGTCGACACATCCAGTGCCATTTCAAATGGACAGACCTTATGCTTTCTTGCCTGCGCTTCCAACACTTCCCGGCTCATCACATCTTCCTGCATCAAAAGCTCATAGACCGCGTCATTTACCCGGTCAAAATGCCCTTTGGCATATGGGCAGTCATCCGGATTGCAGCTTGTCTCCTCACAGAAACAGATTTTTTCTTTTGCCGTTAAAGTGATCACCTTGAACTTCAGATTCTGTTCCCGTAAGGTTTTGAATGCCTGCTCCGCCACCGTCCGGGTGATTGTCTTTGCCGTCAGATAAAAAATCTTCTCACCCAGTTCTTCTCCAACCGCTTTCACTGCCGGAAATACCGTTGAAATCGTCTTCCCCACTCCGGTTGGTGCCTGGATGAACAACTTTTTCTTCCGAAGAATCGTCCGGTAAACAGATACCGCAAGCTCTCTCTGCCCTTTACGATATGGAAACGGAAATTCAATCCCTTTAATAGATGCATTTCTTGCCTTTCTCCATTCAATCTGGAACTTTGCCCATTTTTTATACTGTCGAATCACTTCATCGAACCAGACTTTCAGTTCGTTACTCTGATAAGAATACTGAAACCTTTTCACCTCTTCCGTCTCCATCTGGCAATAGGTCATCTGTACCCCGATCTCATCCACCCCTTCCTGTTCTGCTACCATGCTGGCATAACATTTTGCCTGTGCCAGATGAATGCCTGACGGTTCCTGCACCCGGTCAAGTTCCCGCAGAACACCCTTGATCTCATCTACCATGACCTGCTCTTTTGTATGAATCAGTCCGTCGGCACGTCCTTCTATTTTCAAAATAAACCCATCACAGACGATCTCTGTCTTAAGAGGTACCTCCGCCTGATAATCCGATCCCATCTGTCTCTGGATCTTCCGGTGAATCCGACTTCCCATCTGCATATTCTCCGGATCTTGTCCGCCTCCTGTTCGATTGTCAATATCCCCTTCTCTTAAAATAAACTCCACAAGGTTTCGCACCGAAATCCGGATCACCGGGAGATTCTCGTCCATGTTCTTTCTGCCTCCGCTTTTTGCTACTTGTTATCATACCATAAACACATGTTCCTTGCCAATTGTATCCGTCCTGTCATGATATGGCTTTTCACATTTTCCGTGCCTCTATAGCTAAAAAGCCCCGGCGATCATCACCTCGCCGGAGCTTTCTTCTTAATTGAACTTGTCAATGATGTTTTTAAGATACTGGTTGTCTGCCTCATAGAACTTCTCCTGTTCTACAATCTCGGCAAGTTTCGGATCGATCGGCATCTTTCCGAGTACTTCTACCCCAAGTTTTTCTGCAATCTCGTCAATGTGGCTTTCCCCAAATACAGATATTTTCTTTCCACAGTCCGGACATTCCAGATAACTGTAGTTTTCCACCAGTCCGAGAACCGGTATGTTCATCTTCTTTGCCATATTGTAAGCTTTCTCTACGATCATCTGTACCAGATCCTGTGGCGAAGTCACGATCACAACGCCGTCTACCGGAAGTGACTGGAATACCGTAAGAGGAACATCCCCTGTTCCCGGTGGCATATCAACAAATAAGAAATCCAGATCTCCCCACATTACATCAGTCCAGAACTGGGTTACTACTCCTGCGATCACCGGTCCTCTCCAGATGACAGGATCTGATTCGTGTTCCAGAAGCAGATTAACCGACATGATCTTCGTGCCATCTTTTGCAACGCACGGGAACATTCCCGCCTCGCTTCCGACTGCACTTCCATGCACTCCATACATCTTCGGGATAGATGGTCCTGTGATATCCGCATCCAGAATACCAACTGAATATCCCTGCTGTACCATCATACGTGCAAGAGATGCTGTCACCATTGATTTGCCGACTCCACCTTTACCGCTGACTACTCCAATTACTTTTTTTACCTGTGAATACGGATTTGCCGGTGCTTTCAGATCTTTCTTCGCACTGCTGCATGAACCCGCATGTGCACAGGAAGAACATGATTCCGGCGAACATCCGCTGCTTTTTTCTTCTGCCATAATGCCAAACCTCCTACTTTTTCAGGATATCTCTCTATCCTATTCTTCCACTGCTGCGATCACTTCAATTTCGCAAAGAAGGTTCTTCGGAAGTGTCTTAACAGCAACACAGCTTCTGGCTGGTTTTGATGTGAAATATTTTGCATAAACTTCGTTAAATGCGGAAAAATCTCCCATATCAGCAAGGAAACAGGTTGTCTTTAATACTTTGTCAAAAGAAGTTCCTGCTTCTTCAAGGATTGCTCCGATGTTCTTGCATACCTGGTCAGCCTGTCCTTCGATAGTATCAGCTTCTACAGTATCTGTAGCCGGATTGATCGCAATCTGTCCTGCCGAATAAAGAATTCCCCCATGTACATATCCCTGGGAATATGGTCCAAGTGCTTTTGGTGCTTTTTCTGTTGATACTAATCTCATGTTGCAAATCTCCTTTTCAAATATATTCTTTCTCTAGCATATCACATCTACCTCAAAATTCCAAATTTATTTTCGCATACAATGTTATGCCAGCTCTGCTTTTTCTCTCGTCACATTCTGAATCCATTTATAGCTTCGGTAGCGCATGACTGTGATCGGTACTTTGATCACCTCATCACTCATCAGAAGGATATAAACAACCTGCACCGGCGCATGAAAGACAAAGGCAGCGATCATACCCAGCAGAATAGAGCATCCCCACATGGTAGACACATCCAGGATCAGACCAAACCTGGTATCTCCTCCTGCCCGGAATACACCCACCACAAGGGTCGTATTGATCGCCTGGCAGAGTGTAAAGTAAGACATAACAAAAAACATAAAATAAAGATACCCCTGCGCTTCCTGTGAGAGTGTCATCACATGATTTGCAATCGGAGCAGCTATCAGAATGATGCCGCCTCCTACCGCACCGGTAATAATACTCAGCCACAAAAATCTTTTTCCATACTCTTTTGCCAGATGAAACTCTTTTGCACCGATGGTCTTACCAAGATAAATGGCAGTCGCATTGGATACACCAAAGGCAACCACCGTTGCCAGCTGTCTTGCGACCTGAGCAACAGAATTTGCTGCCACCGCTGCACTTCCCAGATGACCGATCACTGCTGTATTCGCAGTAGAACCAAGTCCCCACATCATTTCATTCAAGATCACCGGACTCGCATAAATCAGAAAGTCTTTTAGAAGCACCTTGTCGATCTTACGCATATAGACCGGGTGAAATCTAACGTCATGGTTTTTTACTTTTGCATACCAGATTACAATGATAAGTTCTACGATCCTTGCTGTCAGAGTTCCGATTGCCGCACCCATAATTCCCATCTTCGGTAAACCAAATAAGCCAAAAATAAGAAGCGCATTTACCAGGACATTACAAATTAGTGACGCGCTGTAGACAACCGTTGCAATCACAACCTGCTCGATACTCCGCATAATGTAAAGATAGACCTGCGTTGCCGCCATCAGGACATAGGAAAGCGCCACGATCCGCAAATATTTCACACCTTCTGCGATCACGGCCGGGTCACTGGTATAGATATGAAGCAGCACTTCCGGAATGATTTCCGCAACAATGGTAAAAAGAGCTGCACAGCTGACACCGATGGTCATTCCCATTCCAAGGATTTTTTCAATCGTCTGTGTATCTTTCTTTCCCCAGTACTGTGCGGTCAAAACCGTTGCACCTGATGTTGTACCGAAAAGGATCAGTGTCATGACAAACTGTATCTGCCCTGCAAGGGATGCACCTGAAAGAACTTTTTCGCTGACTCTTCCAAGCATCAGCACGTCTGCCGCCGTCACACCCACATTGATCAGATTCTGAAGTGCCATTGGGATTACAAGTGCGAACACTTGTCTGTAAAATTTTCTCTTATTTATTTCCATCTTATTTTCCTGCTGCTTTCCGAAAAATCTGGTATACATCTTCGGCAGTAAGTTCTTTGATTTTTGAAAGTTTTACAGTATCATTTAATGTCGCAGCCATAGCAAGTTCCCGCAGATCTTCCTCTGATACTTCTCCGATCTCCAGTTCCTTTAAATTTGTCGGCATATGAATCTCACGGAAATATTCTACCGTCCGGCGAATTCCCTCTTTTGCGGCTTTCGCCACATCTTCTTCCTCTACGCCCCATACTTTTTTTGCGTAATGCGCAAATCTTTCTTCATCGTTTTTATAGACATATTCTGCCCAGGATTCCCAGACAGCTGAAAGGGTTGCACCATGCGCCTTATCATATTTTGCACCAAGTGCATGTCCGAGCTTATGTACAGAAAAATCTTTTGCTCTTCCGAGACCTGTCAGACCATTATGTGAAAGACTTCCTGCCCACATGATTTCACTCATGGCATCGTAGTCTGTCGGATTCTCCAGACCTTTCTTTCCATTTTCAATCACAACCCGCAGAACTCCCTCTGCAATCTCATCTGTCATCTGATTTCTCGTATTCGGAATAAAATAACGTTCCAGCGTATGCATCATGATATCTACGACTCCACATGCAATCTGATATTTTGGAAGCGTATAGGTAAGAACCGGATTCATGATCGCAAACTTCGGGCGGTTCAGGCCGGTGCTGATTCCTCCCTTTTTCCCTGTTTCTTCGTTTGTCAGAACTGCGGAATCGCTTGTTTCACTTCCTGCTGCCGCAATCGTAAGTACGCATCCTACCGGTGTCGATCTGGTAAGTATGATTTCACCTCCCCAGATTTCCTCCAGAGACCAGTCCGGGTTTGCCACACCATGGGCGATCGCCTTTGCTGTATCAATAGAACTTCCACCGCCTACTGCAAGAAGAAAATCCGCACCGAACTCAATTGCTTTCTCAACGCCTTCCTGTGCATATGCCATCCGGGGATTTGGCTTTACTCCGCCAAATTCCGCATAAGCAAGTCCTTCTTTTTCCAGTGCTTCTTCTATCTGCGCAAGAAGTCCGCTTTTTTTTACACTTCCACCGCCATATACGATAAATACACGGCTTCCGCCCCATTTCTTAACTTCTTTCCCAACTTCTGCCTGTGTGTTTTCTCCAAACAGGATTTCTGTCGGGGTATACTGTATAAATTTTTGCATTTTACCTCTCTCCTTAAAAAAATCCGAACCGTTCAATAAAGATTGCGGTTCGGACTAAATCTTTCAGTCTTATCTTATAACCATACTTTTCCGGTATGTTCGCCATTGATTACATAGTATACTGCATAATCTTCCGGTTTTACATAAAGCTCAATACTCTTGATCTCGGAAATTTTATGTTTCTGTTTTGTCCAGTCTTTTTTTACTGAAGCAATCATATCTTTTGTGTTTACTTCTTTTTCACCATACTGAAGAACAACTTCTGTTTTGATTTCTTTCTTTGCCGCAGATTTTTTTGCTGTTGTTTTTGGTGCTGCTTTCTTTACTTCTTTTGTAACTTTCTCTGCAGTTTTCTTCACTTCTTTTGCAGCTTTTTCAGCTGTTTCTTCTACTGTTTTTTTCACTTCTCCTGCAGCTTTTTTTACTTCCTGCGCTTTCTTTTCAACAGTAGCCTTTACTTCTTTCGGCTGTGCTTCTTTTTTAGCAGTTTCTTTTACTTCTTCTACTTTTTCGCTGACTTTATCTTCTGCTGCTTTAACTGCTGTTTTTACTTCTTCTTTAGTTTCTGCCGTTGCCTTTACCTCTGCTGCCTTTGTTTCTTTTATCTGTTTTTTCAGTGCCATATTGGTTTGCCCTCCTTAACCGCTAAGCCTTACTATTTTAAATCCGCAAAACTGACAATACGCTGTGTTATCATTTGCTCTTTGACATTATAGCATACTAAATGAAAAAAGTCACATTTTTTCATTTAATTTTACATGCCTCCGTGTTATACTATAAAAAGGACGAGAAAAGGAGGTACGTGTTATGGGTATTTTATTAGTAGCACTGATCGGTGTAGCAATCATCGCCGCTGTCGTTGTTGCTTCTTTCACTGCCGTTCTCGGAGGTGTCATCGGAGGAGAACTGGAAGACGAAGAAGAATAGTAAAAAAGTGGCTGCGAAAAACTCAATCGGGTTTTTCGCAGCCACCTTTTTATTATTCTTCAAATGTTTCTTTTAACTTATCCATGAACCCTTTTTTCTTAGCTTTACCCTTCGATTCAGAAGCCGGCTCTTCCTGGTTCAGTGTATTTCCTGTCAACTGATCAAAATGTCTAAGCACTTCTTTGGCTTCCGGACTTAATTTTTCCGGGGTCTGAATAACCAGCGTCACATAATGATCACCTCTGACCTGAGGATTTCTCAAAGAAGGTACCCCTTTTCCTTTCAGGCGTACTTTTGTATCAGTCTTAGTTCCCGGTTTTACGGTATAGATCACATCACCATCAACCGTCTTGATTCGCACATCACCACCAAGTGCTGCCTGCGCAAACGAAATTGGTGCAGTTGAGAAAATATGAACATCCTGTCTCTGGAAGATTGGATGTCTGGAAACCGTAACTTCTACCAGAAGGTCTCCCCTCGGTCCGCCATTCACACCTGGTTCACCTTTCTCACGGATTCTTACGCTCTGACCATTGTCAATACCTGCCGGGATTGTGACTTTGATCTTCTTGCGGCTTGAAGTATAGCCTGTTCCACCACAGTCCGGACATTTCTCACGAATGATCTTACCTGTTCCATGACAGTCCGGACAGGTCTGCACATTCTGCACCGTTCCGAAGAACGACTGTGATGTATAAACAACCTGACCTTTTCCACCACATTTTGAACAAGTCTCCGGACTTGTTCCCGGTTTTGCTCCTGTTCCGTTACACTTTGTACATGGATCTTTCAGAACGATATCCAGTTCCTTCTCGCATCCAAAAATTGCTTCCTCAAATGTAATCCGGACACCTTTACGGATATTGGCGCCTTTCATCGGACCATTGTTCGCACGTCCGCCTCTTCTGCCACCGCCAAACAGATCACCGAAGATATCACCAAAAATATCACCAAAGTCTGCCCCGTTAAAATCAAAACCGCCATATCCACCGGCTCCGCCTGCACCGCCTTCAAACGCTGCATGACCAAACTGATCGTACTGACGCCGTTTGTCTGCATCACTCAGAACAGCATAGGCTTCAGAAGCCTCCTTGAACTTCTTTTCGGCTTCTGCATCTCCTGGATTCATATCCGGGTGATATTTTTTCGCCAAAGCTCTGTATGCTTTTTTCAGAGTCGCATCATCCGCATCTCGTGATACGCCCAGGATCTCATAATAATCCCTTTTTGCCTCTGCCATAATCCTACCTCACTTAGATATTTCTCAAAGTATTTTAATACAGAATGTACCCTGGCACATTCTCATGCCCGCGCCGGCTCTCTGCAACATCTTCTTTGCACATGCAGTTCACCTAACCGGAGGCTTTTTATGTCATAAAAAACTATTTTTATTTATGATACATGAAATCTGCAAGACGGTATAATGCCGCCTTGCAGTTTCTCATCTTATCTTACGGATTAAACTTCTTTGTAATCTCCGTCAACTACGTCATCTCCGTTAAATCCTTCCGGAGCCGGTCCTGCTTCTGGTGCAGGTCCAGCCTGTGGTCCTGCCTGACCAGCCTGTGGTCCTGCCTGACCAGCCTGTGCGCCTGCCTGTTCGTAAACCTTTGTGAACAGTTTCTGAGCGCTTTCCATCAGTTTTTCTTTTCCTGCTTTGATTTCTGCAACCTGAGCATCTGTAAGTTCTTCTGTATTCGCTTTTGCAAGCAGATCTTTCAGAGCCTGTACGTCAGCTTCTACTGCTGCTTTGTCTGCTGCATCGATCTTATCTCCAACTTCGCCAAGTGCTTTTTCTGTCTGGAATACCATAGCGTCGGCATCGTTCTTAGCATCGATTGCTTCTTTACGTTTCTTATCCTGAGCTTCAAATTCTGCAGCTTCTTTTACAGCTTTGTCGATATCTGCATCAGACATATTAGATCCTGCTGTAATTGTGATGTGCTGTTCTTTTCCTGTTCCCAGATCTTTTGCAGATACATTTACGATACCGTTTGCATCAATATCGAATGTAACTTCGATCTGTGGGATTCCACGTGGAGCCGGCGGAATTCCATCCAGTCTGAACTGTCCGAGGGACTTGTTATCTCTTGCAAACTGTCTTTCACCCTGTACAACATTGATATCAACGGCTGTCTGGTTATCAGCTGCTGTAGAGAAGATCTGGCTCTTCTTTGTCGGGATTGTTGTGTTTCTCTCGATCAGTCTTGTAGCTACACCACCCATTGTTTCGATAGAAAGTGAAAGTGGAGTTACATCAAGAAGAAGGATGTCGCCTGCACCTGCATCTCCTGCAAGCTTACCACCCTGGATAGAAGCACCAAGTGCTACACATTCATCCGGGTTAAGAGATTTACTTGGTTCTTTTCCTGTCAGACGTTTTACTTCTTCCTGAACTGCCGGGATACGTGTAGATCCACCAACAAGAAGTACCTGACCTAAGTCTGCTGCTGTAAGTCCTGCATCAGAAAGTGCACGTCTTACCGGTTCCTGTGTCTTTTCTACAAGGTCACGTGTCAGTTCATCGAATTTAGCTCTTGTAAGAGTCATATCAAAATGCTTCGGTCCTTCAGCTGTTGCTGTGATGAACGGAAGGTTGATGTTTGTTGTTGTTGCAGAAGAAAGTTCTTTCTTTGCTTTTTCAGCTGCTTCTTTCAGTCTCTGAAGTGCCATTCTGTCTGTTGACAGGTCTACGCCTTCTTTTGCCTTGAAATCTGCAAGCATATAATCTGTGATCTTCTGGTCGAAGTCATCTCCACCAAGTCTGTTGTTACCAGCTGTAGAAAGAACTTCGATAACGCCGTCACCGATCTCGATAACAGATACATCAAATGTACCACCGCCAAGGTCGTATACCATGATCTTCTGTTCTTTTTCATTGTCAAGTCCATATGCAAGAGCTGCTGCTGTAGGCTCGTTGATGATACGTTTTACATCAAGACCTGCAATCTTACCTGCATCTTTTGTAGCCTGACGCTGAGCATCGTTGAAGTAAGCCGGAACAGTGATAACTGCTTCCGTAACTTTTTCTCCAAGATATCCTTCTGCATCTGCTTTCAATTTCTGAAGGATCATAGCTGAAATTTCCTGTGGAGAATATTTCTTTCCATCGATGTCTACTTTATGATCTGTACCCATCTCACGCTTGATAGATGAGATTGTCTTTTCTGCATTTGTTACTGCCTGACGTTTTGCAGGTTCACCTACAAGACGTTCTCCTGTCTTTGTAAATGCTACTACAGATGGTGTAGTTCTTGCTCCTTCTGTATTTGCGATTACGACCGGCTGTCCACCTTCCATAACCGCTACACAACTGTTTGTTGTACCTAAGTCAATACCAATGATTTTGCCCATTATGAAGACCTCCTGTTAATATAATAAAAATTGTATTTTGCTTTGTTATTTATATAAAGTGTATCGTAAATGCGGTACACGGTATATCTTAGTTTGCTACCTTTACCATGCTGTGTCTTACGACTGAGTCACGGTACATATATCCTTTCTGGAATTCCTCGGCTACTACATTTTCACCAAGTTCTTCATCCTCCACATGCATCACTGCATTGTGGAAATTCGGATCGAATTCCTGACCAACTGCTTCGATCGGTTTTACTCCGATTCCTTCCAGTGTGCTCATCATTTGTTTATAGATCTTATCCATTCCATCTACGAACGGATCATCTTTCTTTTCTTCCGGTACGGACTGAAGTCCGCGTTCAAAGTTGTCTACAATCGGAAGAATTTTTTCTACAACATCTTTGGCTCCGATCTCATACATCGCTGACTTTTCTTTTTCAGTACGCTTTCTGTAATTATCGAACTCAGCCATGTGTCTCGTAAGTTTGTCTGTCAGATCTGCGATCTGCTCATCCTTTTTATCTTTTTTATTCTTCTTTTCAAACAGCTTCTTTTTCTTTGGTTCTTCAGCATCTTCGGAATTCGTCTCTTTACCAACAGCTTCTTCCTCTGTTGCTTCGGTTTCTTCCGGTTCCTGCCCTTTTGCCTTCTGCTCTTTGGCTTCTGCCTCCGCAGCTTTCTTTGCTTCTTCCACCGCTTCTTTTACCATTTCTTCATTACTCATCTTTTTATCCAATGGTTCTTCCACCTTTCTTACTTCTTATTCGAGCTTTTTCGGCTCATCCCTGTGGAATATGTCATCCAGCTCTGCCATCAGTGTCTTAAGCGTCTTCATGACATGTTCATAATCCATTCGCTTCGGTCCGATGATTCCGATGGTTCCCTGCATGCCCTCGCCCAACTCATATGTTGCTGTGACTACGCTGCAGTCTTTCATGTTCTCCACATTCGATTCATCTCCGATGTATACCTGGATGTCTCTGTCTTCACCGCCGTTTGCCATTGACTTTGTTACCAGAGCGGCAAGCTGCTGCTTTTCTTCAAAAGCACTGATGATCTCCTGTGCGCTCTGCTTATCACTAAGCTCCGGATACTTGAAAATATTCGTCGCGCCACTGGTGTAAATCTCCATGTCGTCATCCAGCTGGATCACATTCGCTACTGCATCCAGGACACTGCTCATCACACCACTGTGGATCCCTGCCTGTTCTTTCAGTCTTGCGATCACTCCCAGATTGATCTGCTCTAGTGAAGTTCCGTTCAGCGAAGTATTCAGAAGCATATTCAGCTTCAATAGTGCTTCATTGCTGAGCGGCTCATCCAGTGTCACGATCTGGTTCTTTACAATGTTGCCTTCCATCACGATCACAACGATCAGCTGATGGTCATCAACCTGTGAAAGCTGGATAAATTTTAATTTGTTCCCGTTGTAAGTCGGAGTCGAAATCATCGTCGCATAATTCGTGTTGTTCGCAAGAACCTTTGCAACCTGCTTCAGAAGTTCTTCCATCTTGTCAGCCTTCTCAAGCATCTGACCTTTGATTTCGGTAATCTCCTGTTCTTTCTGGCTCATCAGCATATCCACATACCATCTGTAACCTTTATCCGACGGAATCCTTCCTGCTGATGTGTGAGGCTGCATGATATAACCAAGCTCTTCGAGATCTGCCATCTCATTCCGGATCGTTGCCGAACTTAAATTCAGATCCGTATACTTGGAAATCGTTCTGGATCCCACAGGCTCTCCGGTCTCAAGATAGTTCTTAATGATTGCATGTAAGATCTTCGTCTTCCGCTCATTAAGTTCCTGTATGGCTTCCATATGCTACCTCCTTTTTGTTATTAGCACTCGTTATGTCTGAGTGCTAACATTTTCTACGCTTATAAATGTACCACTTACTATTCACTTTGTCAACAGGGTTTATGATTTTTTTATTTTTAGTCCGGTTCCACCCGGATATGCTGTCGGATTCCAATTCATTTGAGGGAATGGAGATGAGGCTCAGAACATTATGGAAACTTTTGCTGACATAATGTCCGCTTTCAGAGGCTCATCGGAAGGGTTTGCCGATTGAATTGGAACCCGACAGCATATCCGGGTGGAACCTCACTCAAGCCTATAATAATCGACTTGATTTGGGCGCTTACAGGACATACTATAAAGGATTTACTTGCTTTTTTAACAATACTGTATTGCGTGGGGCGGGACTTAATGGCTGCGCCATTTTCGTCCGCAAATATTGGGATCGGACTGTTTGAAGATGATGTATTTTCTACTTCCTGGGATTAGGCTGTTTTGAGATGATGCATTTTCTACTTTCTGGGAGCTCCACACTTCCACTTAAACAACAACTGGCTGGAGCAACCGGTTTTTTCCGCACATCATCAGACTGGGGCGTCCCGTCTGTATGTTTTCTGTCTTCCAGGAAGAGGGTGGGGAGTTTTGGAGGAAGGGAGCGGGGCGACCAGGCAGAAAAGAAGGGATTCCAATTCATTTGAGGCAATGTAGATGAGACTCAAATCATTGTGGAAGCCATGGCTGACACAATGATTGTTTTCGGAGGCTCATCGGAATGGTTTGCCGATTGAATCGGAATCCCTTCTTTTCTGCCTGAACCGCCTGTTCCCTTCCTCCCAAACTCCCCACCCGACCGTCAAACCAAAAAATACACACCTCAGCCTCCCGGTCTGATGGTGTGCATTTCTTCTATTATATATAGTACATATCCTGACTGTATTCACTGTATTCCTGATATTTTTGTTCGAGGTCAGAGAGAAACAGATTCTCAAGGATATCCTGTAGTCCTCTGTTCAGACGTTCGATAACTTCACTCTGTACAGCCTGAGCCGCAGCTCTTCCGTTCTCGGCGCCTTCTACATCCTCTTCTTCGATGAGATAATCACCTTCCAGCGCACGTAATATTTCCGCAACCGAAATCTTTGTGGCAGGCTTCGCCAACAGGTATCCCCCCTGCGGTCCTTTCACGCTTTTAATGATTCCGGCTTTTCTGAGTGCCGCAAATACCTGTTCCAGATACTGCGGTGAAATACTGTTACGCTCTGCAATTGCTGCAAGTGCAACATGGGATTCTTTCGAGTATACGGACAGGTCGATCAGTGCCCGAAGTCCGTATCTGCTTTTCTTTGAAAAATTCATATTCTACTCCGTGAAGAGCGGTGTGGAGTAATATCTGTCTCCGGTATCCGGAAGCAGTGCCACAATCGTCTTTCCTTTGTTTTCCGGACGTTTTGCAAGTTCGATCGCTCCATAAAGTGCGGCTCCCGAAGAAATTCCTACCAGGATTCCTTCTTTCTTTGCAAGCAGCTTTCCTGTTGCAAAAGCGTCATCATTTTCTACAGTAAATATTTCATCATATACAGTTGTGTTGAGTACGTCCGGTACAAATCCTGCTCCGATTCCCTGAATCTTGTGAGGACCACCTTTTCCTGTAGAAAGTACCGGTGAGCTTGCAGGCTCCAATGCAACGATCTTCACATCCGGATTCTGGGATTTCAGATATTCGCCGACACCGGTCAGTGTTCCACCTGTACCAACACCTGCGATAAACAGATCTACTTCTCCGTCTGTATCCTTCCAGATCTCTGGTCCGGTTGTCTTTCTGTGTACTTCCGGATTAGCCGGATTAACAAACTGTCCAGGAATATAGCTGCCCGGGATCTCTTTTGCAAGTTCCTCTGCTTTTTCAATCGCACCCTTCATTCCCTTTGCGCCTTCTGTCAGAACAATCTCTGCTCCGTATGCTTTCAGGATGTTTCTTCTTTCTACACTCATTGTCTCCGGCATAGTAAGAATGATACGGTATCCTTTGACTGCTGCAATCGATGCAAGGCCGATTCCCGTATTTCCCGAAGTAGGCTCAATGATAACAGAACCTTCTTTTAATAATCCTTTTTCCTCAGCATCCTCGATCATTGCTTTGGCAATTCTGTCTTTTACACTTCCGGCCGGGTTAAAATATTCCAGTTTCACAAGGATTCTTGCCTCTAATCCTAATTCTTCTTCAATATTTTTCACCTCTACAAGAGGAGTATTTCCAACAAGCTCTAAAGCACCATTATAAATTTTTGACATCGTAAGTTCTCCTTTCTTTCCTACTGTTTTGATAGGTTTAACTCGATGATGTCATTATATGCCTATAAAACCTATTTGTCAAGTATACTTTATATTTTTCTGATTTTCCAAATTTTACTCTTCCAGCAGAAACTCTACAAACACACTGTTGCTGACATCGATCCCCCGTTTTGTAAGCCATACTCTGTCATCATCTTGCTCAAGAAGCTTTAAGCTTTCCAGTTTGCAGATCGGTTCACCGTAAATATCCTCCAGACTCTTCCCAAAATACTCTGAAAATTCTTTTTTTGAGATTCCGTTCATTTTCCGCAGTCCAAGAAACATAAATTCCTCCATCTCCTCAGTTTCTGTCAGAAGCTCTGCCTGAAATTTGTTCCTGTAGGAATGTGCATACTCCCTTAGCTGATCCGGGTTCGTGTAGCGACTCATTTTTCCTTCCAGCTTCCTGCATTTTCCAATCAGATCCCCGGGAACCAGAGATGCCGCACCAATTCCAAATCCCAGATACGGAATTCTCTCCCAATATCCCAGGTTGTGCCGGCAGGCATATCCCTCCTTAGCATAATTGGAAATCTCGTAACGGTGATATCCGTTCTTCTCCATCAGCGTTTCCGTATCCCAGTACATCTGACGCTCCGCATCCTCATCCGGAAGCTTTGGTCCTTCTTTTGCCTCGTCTTCTACATATTTTTTATAGAAAGTTGTTCCCTCTTCCAAGATCAGACTATATGCAGAAATATGCTCCGGGGAAAGTGCCATTACCCGCTCCAGTGTACGCCTCCAGCTTTCCACCGTCTGCCCCGGAATTGCCGAGATCAGGTCTACATTGATATTTGAAAAGCCATTGGCTCTCGCCAGATGATATGCTTCCCGAAATTCTTCATAAGTATGGATTCTTCCAAGCAGACGAAGTTCCTCATCATTGACCGACTGCAGACCGATACTCAGACGGTTCACCCCTGCCTGTCTGTACTTTCGCAGTTTTTCTTCCGTTACCGTTCCCGGATTCATTTCCATAGTGATCTCTGCGTCCTCATCCAACGTAAATATTTCCCTGACCGTATCCATCAGCCGCCCAATCTGCTCACCGGTAAGAAGAGATGGGGTTCCGCCTCCGAAAAAAACGGAAATCACCCTGTAATTCTGCACTGTATCCGGACAGTTTCTGATCTCGTCGACCAGCATTTTCACATATTCCTCTTTTTCCTTTTCTCCGGCCGGACCGGAAAGGAAATCACAATATGCACACTTTTTCACACAAAACGGAATATGAATATATAGTTCTAAAGGCTGCATCTGCTTTTCTCCTTTTCTGTGCAAAAGGCAGGAACCTTTCCTCGGAAATCGCTCCTGCCTTTTTGTGTATACGATGAGCCAAGTACAGATTTGTGCTTGCACAAGAATCTGTACTTGGCGAATGTACATCATCGAGCTGTTAAGCGAGATAGTGTACAAAGTATACGAATCGAGTAGGAGTCAGCCTGCCCGATTATCTTTTGTCTGTCTATTTGTCGTCCAGTTTTAATACACTCATAAATGCCTTCTGTGGAATTTCTACATTTCCAACCTGGCGCATACGCTTCTTTCCTTCCTTCTGCTTTTCCAGAAGCTTCTTCTTACGGCTGATATCACCGCCGTAGCACTTGGCAAGTACGTCCTTACGCATGGCTCTTACTGTCTCACGGGCAATGATCTTGCTTCCGACAGCTGCCTGGATCGGAATTTCAAAAAGCTGTCTCGGAATCTCTTCTTTGAGCTTCTCACACATCTTTCTTCCTCTCTCATAAGCACTTCCCGCAAATACAATAAAGGAAAGAGCATCCACTTCTTCTTTGTTGATCAGGATGTCCAGCTTGACCAGATCAGATTTGACATAGCCGAGCATTTCATAATCAAAAGACGCATAACCGCGGGATCTGGATTTGAGCGCATCAAAGAAATCATAGATGATCTCATTCAGAGGCAAGTGGTATTTCAATACCGCTCTGGTCTCTTCGATGTATTCCATTCCCTGATATTCGCCACGTCTTTCCTGACACAGATCCATGATCGCACCGATAAATTCGGATGTCACCATAATCTCTGCTTTTACCATCGGCTCTTCCATAAAATCAATTTCTGACGGATCCGGAAGATTAGACGGATTGGTCAGGTCGATCACTTCTCCGTTGGTCTTGTGCACCTTGTAGATAACACCCGGCGCAGTTGTCACCAGATCCAGATTGTATTCTCTTTCCAGTCTCTCCTGAATGATCTCCAGATGCAAAAGTCCAAGGAAACCACAGCGGAAACCAAATCCCAGCGCAAGAGAGGTCTCCGGTTCAAACTGAAGTGCCGCATCGTTGAGTTGCAGTTTTTCCAGTGCATCTCTCAGATCCGGGTATTTGGAGCTGTCTGCCGGATACATTCCGCAGTACACCATCGGGTTGACCTTTTTATATCCCGGAAGAGGCTCAGAACATGGATTTTCCGCACCTGTTACGGTATCACCCACACGGGTGTCCTTTACATTTTTCAGGCTGGCTGTAAAATATCCAACCATTCCTGCTGAAAGCTCATCACAAGGGATAAACTGTCCGGCACCAAAATATCCAACCTCCACAACATCAGCAGTTGCACCTGTCGCCATCATATGAATCGGCATTCCTTTCGTGATACATCCTTCTTTGATACGGCAGAATACGATAACGCCTTTATACGGATCATAGAGGGAATCGAAAATCAGTGCCTGAAGCGGTGCATCCGGATCTCCTGTCGGAGAAGGGATCTTTGTCACGATCTGTTCCAGAACCTGATCTACATTAAGCCCTGTCTTTGCCGAGATCAGTGGTGCATCCTGCGCTTCAATTCCGATCACATCTTCAATCTCTTCGATCACACGCTGCGGCTCTGCGCTTGGAAGATCGATCTTGTTGATAACCGGCATGACATCCAGATCATGGTCCAGTGCCAGATATACATTTGCCAGTGTCTGCGCTTCTACGCCCTGTGCCGCATCAACGACCAGGATCGCTCCATCACAGGCTGCAAGACTCCGTGACACTTCATAGTTAAAGTCTACGTGTCCCGGAGTATCGATCAGATTAAAGATATATTCCTCCCCATCCTTTGCCTTATAAACCGTGCGGACTGCCTGTGATTTGATTGTGATACCACGTTCTCTTTCCAGATCCATGTTATCCAGCACCTGGGCCTGCATCTCTCTGCTGGTCAGAAGACCTGTCTGTTCGATAATACGGTCCGCCAGTGTGGATTTTCCATGGTCAATATGTGCAATAATACAAAAATTCCGAATCTTTTTCTGATCCATATGCATATTTTCAGTCTCTCCTTTTTCTTCTTATCTATATCTGATTACTTTTCCCGTTTACTACTGTACTGCACCAGAAAGAGTTCCACCGAGAGGATATCTCCCATCTTTCCGGTTTTTACATCTTCTTCCGTCTGTACACCGGCTTCTACGATCCCACGCAGCTCTTTCCTGGTAAATGCCTTCGCCTGTGCCCGGTACTTTCCTACCAGGAATGGCATGATTCCCACCTTGGCGGCAATCTCTTTTGGCGGAACCCCAGTACGATCCATCTCTTTTACCTCCATCAGGATACGGAACTGTCTGGTCAGCAGGTAGAGGATCCGCATCGGCGGTTCCTTCAGTGTCAGAAGATCATAATAGTAATCCAGCGCTTTTTTCTGCTCTTTTGCTGCAACCGCATCTACCATATCAAAAATATGGTTTCCGATCTGCGTAGTACAGATTTCATCAATATCTGCTGCCGTAATCTCCGTGTGGTTCATGCAGTAACAGAATAATTTTTCCAGCTCCTGCCCGAGATTCTCCATGTCATTACCAGTCTTTGCAAGCAGATAGCGCACTGCTGCCTCCGACATCTGAAGCTTCTCCTTTTTCGCCATCCCAAGGATCCAGCGGATCAGTGTCTTTTCATCCTGCCGCTTCAGTTCTACAATATGACCTTTCTCCTTGATCACTTTGTAGAGCTTTCCTCTCTTATCCAGCTCTGATTCCACAAAGATCATATAAGTGGTCTCCGGCATGTTCTTCAGATATTCTGCCAGCTCCGGTGTCGCATTTTTCAGAAAACCGGTATTTTCCAGAACGATCAGCCTGCGCTCTGCAAAAAAAGGTAAGGTCTCGGCAAGGTCGATAATCTCCTTCGGGTTCGTGTTCTTTCCCTCAAAATAACGATAATTCATCGTGTCACCTTCCGGAACCATCGCTTTGACGAAACGGTTTTTATATAATTTTTTCAGATAAGCTTCTTCGCCGTACAGAAGATAAATCTGCTTAAACTGTCCTGTCTTTAAATCTTCATTCAAACTTTTCATGGACTTTGGATACCATATTCCCTTCCATCTGTATACATACTGACAGCACCTCTGTCTTTCGTATTATATAGGCTTACGCCCCATTTTGCAAGTCTTTCCAGTGTTTCCGCATGCGGATGTCCATAACGGTTTTCTTTTCCGGATGAACAGAATGCTGCCCGTGGTCGGATCACTTCCAGAAGCTCTTCGCCGGTCGCATTTCTTGATCCGTGGTGTCCGACTTTCAGCAGATCATAACACGCCGGAAGTTCTCCTTTTTTCCGGAGATTCTTTATTCTCTCTGCCAACAGCTCTTCTCCGGTATTTTCCAGATCTCCGGTAAAAAGCATGGTAATTTTTCCATATTGCAGGTGAAGTACCAGAGAATTTTCATTTCCATTTTCAGATGGCTCACCTTCTCCAGGCCAGAGACAACGCATCTTCAATTTTCCAGACAGAAAAATAGTATCCATCTCCATTACCCGTACCTTCGTTCCTGCCTCTTCTGCCAGATTACATAATTTAATAAGCCTTTCATCCCAATATTTCTGTTCCGGAAAAATCAGATACTGGATTTCTACTCCATACTTTCTCCGTTCCAGAAGTTCTTCCACTGCATTTAAGTGATCCACATCCCCATGCGTCACCCACACATAATCCAGCCTCTTCACGCCCCGGAATTTTAAAAATGGTTCCAACCGGTATCTTCCTGCTGCATCTACCGAACTGCTTCCGCCGTCGATCAGGTAATTTTTTCCGTTTCCGTCCCGAAAGAAAAAACAGTCGCCCTGTCCCACATCCAGCATAGTCAGCTCCATCTGCCCTCGTTTCCACTTTGGGATCCCGAGCAGGATGAGCAGGATCCCAGCTGTCGCGAGCTGTCTTACCACCTGTTTCCCGGTTTGTCTGCCCTCTTTCTTTTCCTTCCTTTTTCTCCACAAATAAAATAGAAGAACCCCATAATAACAGGCAATCTGCCAGAGCCGTGGTCTTCCCGGAATCCACCTTGCCCCCGGAAGTTCCAGGAGCAGACCGCTCCCTTTTTCATAAAAAAGCAAAATCCACTCTGTTATTTTCCAAAGTGCACTCTGCATTATATCTCCTGCCCCACACGGAATCAGCATGACTGCCATCCCTGCACTCCCGCAAAGCAGAAGCACGGATGCCATCGGAATTACCAGAAGATTCCAGGCTGGCGCATACAGGCAGGTTTCATAATAGTGCCACAATGTAACTGGCAGCAGAAAAAACCAGAGCCTCACCGCCATCCGGACACTGTCTGAAAATCTGCCTTTTTTATTTTCCGAACCAATCAGATAGATACCGAGAACCGCAGCAAAAGAAAGCTGGAACCCTGCCGTAAAAAGCCGCAACGGATTTGTCAGAAGCAGACCAATTTCCGCAATCCCAAGTGCCGTCAATCCATCGTATTCCCTTCCTGTCAGCTCTGCTCCCATCCGGATCAGAAACATGGTAAACGCCCGCAGTGCCGAAACACTCATTCCGGTCATCACCACATAGCTCCCAAGAAGCAGACTTCCCACTACACCGGCCTGTAAAATAGAAAATCCGGTTTTCCTAAGCCCCCGGTAAAGTCCGTTGCCAAAAAAAGAAATATGCAGACCGGATATGGCAAGCAGATGCCCGATCCCTGCCACCCGGTAAAGTTCTTTCACTTTCTCTTCTGTATAAAAAGAATCTCCCAGAAGAACCGCACACAAAATACCCCCTCGATGCTTTCCCATCTCTCTGCAGATCTCATCTGCGGTCCGGTTCCTAAACTGCCACAGCTTTTCCCGGAAGAAAGTCTTTTTCACCTGTTTTTCCAGAACCTTCCCTTTCCATAAGACTGCCTGGATATTCTGCTGCTTATAATAATTTTTCTGGTCAAAATTGCCCGGATTGGCCGCCGGATCAAAAAATCCCACATTGCCTTTAACCAGGATCCGCTGTCCGATTTCCGGACCATTTCCCTTTTCATCCAGATAGACAAGCAGCCTCTCGTCAGCGACTGCTTTTCCATTCCCCATTTCTCTGATCTGTATTTTTTTCAGATACAGGATCAGTTTTTCTTCTTTTCTGGTTTTCTGATAAACCTCTCCTTCCACCATCACTTCTTCCGACTCTTTCCAGAGCTTCTCACACCTTGACACACCGAGTCTTCCAAAAATCTTTCCTCCCCCTGTCAGATACAGTACCAGAATCAGTCCTGCCAGAAGTATTCCGGCAAAACCAAGTCTTCGCTTGATCAACCGATCAATCCTCCTTTATCATTTCCTGGTTTCTGCTCAGAGGTTCATCCAGCTTTATACTCTCCTGATATACAATACTGCTGTCTCCGTTGATTGAAATCTGTACTTCAGAGACATTTCCACCATCGATCACTGAATTTACGATGGAATAGATCACCGTCTCCGGACTGACTCCCGGAGCAATGTTCCGAAGTCCTTCATCAAAATTCAGATAGCAGATATGATCTTTGATCGACACACCCAGCAGCTTTGTTCCTTTTGGTATGGTAGCAAGCAGTCTGTTATTGGATGGTCCTCGCATCAGCTGTTCCACTACAACCCGTTCCTTCGACTCATTGCTGTTATACCGCACCGTATCCTCTTCCTTTTGCAGCTTTTCTCCAGATGAACCTGCATAATACAGCGTAAGCTTCATCTCCTGGAAAGAGTTAATAGAAGAGCCTGTGTTCTGTACAAAATCTTCTGCCTGCTGGTATCCATAAGTATTCCCTTTTTTATCCGTAAGTGGCGTTCCATCTACACAGATCATCACCAGATCCACTCCATCGATCTGCGTCAGTGAACGGACAAGCGCTGCCCTGCACAGAACCTCTCTTACCGTATCCATCTTTCCGTAAGCCGCATTATAGTACAGGATCAGCTTTTCATCCTCCAGAGTGTATCTCTCCAGTTTTACCTTTTTCGGCAATGCCGCCTGTGCCTTCACCTCGTCATCACACTTCTGCAGCGCAGACAGCATTCCTTTTACTTCTTCGTCCACCGACTTTCCTGTTCCATCGTAGTCCTTCGGAACCAACGCCGTTCCGCTCTGGTTAATCTGGTAAATCGTGTATTTTGCATCTGCTTTCTGTTCCTTTTTACTGCATCCCACAATGCCTGTAAGAAGACACACCGCAAGAAGAATGCTTATGATCTGGTAAATTTTTTTCATTCTTCTCATCCTTCCCTCTTGATATAAGTAAGCGGGATCCGGACTGTAAATGTCGTTCCCTCTCCCGGTTCACTGTAGACCTTGATCGCACCGCGGTGCATGACAACCGCATTTCTTGCAATCGAAAGCCCAAGACCGGTTCCGCCGATCTCACGAGAATGGGATTTGTCCACACGGAAAAATCGCTCGAATATATGATCCGTATCTTCTTTCGGAATCCCGATTCCAGAATCCGCAACCTTCAGATAAAAATACTTATGATCCGCATTTAACGACACGTGTACCCATCCGTTCTCTTTATTGTACTTGATCGCATTTTCCACCAGATTCGTGATCACAAGTGCAATCTTTACCTCATCAATCTCCGCTGTCACCGGACGAAAACTCTCAAATACCAGTTCAATATTACTTTTTGCCGCAAGTGGCTGTAATCTTTTGAGAATCCGTTCTACCAGTTCATTAACATCCTGACTCTTAATATTTAAGTTTGCACCCTTCTTATCCAGTTTTACAAGATCCAGAAGGTCATTGATGATCTTATTCTCCCGCTCGATTTCTTCGGACAAATCACCCATAAATTCCCGGTAAAGCTCCGTCGGTGCATCCGGCTGCATCAGCAGTGAATCCGCCAGCACCTTCATAGAGGTCAACGGTGTCTTCAACTCATGGGATACATTTGCCACGAACTCTTCTCTCGATGCATCCAGTACTTTATAGCGGTCCCACAGCTTATTAAATGCATTGGAAATCCGTTCCGTTTCATCGTAAGCATTTTCATGGAGATAATTATCTCCATAGCCTCCTGCCATCTCCTCGATCGATTGAGACATCCTTTTCAGCGGCCTTACAAGCAGCATACCGATGACTGCTGATAAAAAGATCCCGATAATACTGATTGCAACCGTTGCAATTCTTGCCTTTGTCTGCAATGCCTCTACATTGTCACGCAGACTGTCTGTAGAAACACTAACCAGAATCATTCCTTTTACCGGCTCTTCCCCTTTTTTGACCGGGACTGCCACTTCAATGTACCGGCTCTTTCTGTCATAACTTGCCGGCTTCTCGCCGCGGAAGCATTTGACTACATCCTCGGAAATGATCGTCTTTCCCTCCTCCAGATCATAGGTATCTTCCACAATCCGGAATTCATCATCAATAACAAGCACTCTTCCATTGTAAATATTGGATAACTGTGATAGTTCTGTATCGATCACATCAGAAACTCCCGTTTTCAGATAATCAGAATTGACCAGCTGATTACTCAGAATCGTACACTGGTTTTGAATCTCTGCTGTGCGCACGGATACGGTTCTCTGATCATAGCTTTGCAGAATCGCATTCATCAGGATCACACTGGATAATATGACAAATACGCTCAGGATCACCGTTACCCGCACTTGCAGACTTTTTATGAATTTTGGTACAAAAAATTTAACCCCTGAAATAATAGCCAACTCCCCACTTTGTGTAAACGTATTTCGGATCACTTGGATTTACTTCAATCTTCTCGCGCAGTCGTCTGATATGTACATCTACCGTTCTTGCATCTCCCGGATACTCATATCCCCAGACAATATTCAAAAGACTTTCCCTGCTGTAAACCTTGTTCGGATTCATTGCAAGAAGCTCCAGAAGATCAAATTCTTTTGCGGTAAGATTCAGTTCCCTGTCCCCGGAAAAAACTCTCCGGCTTTCACAGTCGATCTTCAGATCTCCCTTTACCACAACTTTACCGCTCGCGCTCATCCCGTCTTTTTTAGCGACCCTGCGCATGATTGCCTTCATTCTGGCCTTAACCTCAAGAATGTTGAACGGCTTTGTGATGTAATCATCTGCGCCATATTCCAACCCGAGGATCTTGTCCATATCCTCGCCCTTCGCAGTGAGCATGATGACCGGTACATCTGAAAAATCACGGATCTGTCTGCATACTTCAAATCCATCGTATTTTGGAAGCATGACATCCAGAAGAATCATATCATACTCTTTTCTTTTTACCATCTCAAGTGCTTCCTCACCGTCGTATGCGCAGTCAACTTCCATATCATCCTGTTCCAGACTGAATCTCAGTCCTTTCACGATCAGCTTTTCATCATCTACTACCAATACTTTTCTGCCCATCTTGCGCACTCCTCTACTCTACCGTTATCTGCTCCCGGATCTTCTGAAAGATTCCTTCCTTGATCCCGTCCACTTTCTTCAGATCCTCTATCTTCCTGAATCCACCGTTTGTCTCTCTATAAGCAATAATTGCTTCCGCGCGGGACTCGCCAATCCCGCTTAAGCTTAAAAGTTCAGCCTTTGTCGCGGTGTTCAGGTTTATTATTCCTGTGTCTTTTCCCATCCCGGCATCTGCCATATCCGATGGTGAACCTTCTTCTTTCAAAGTCTGTTCTTCTTCTCTGGATGGCACATAAATCCTTTGTCCATCTGTCAGATGTGCTGCCTGATTCAGATAAACCTGTCCTGCTGCCTCCGTCAGACCTCCCGCTGCTTCTATGGCATGCGTGATGCGGTCTCCTTCCTGCAGTTCATATACACCGGGTGATGCCACCTCGCCACATACATACACCCAGATCGAACCTTCTTTTTCTTCACCACCCGGATCTGCTTTTGCCTTATCCGGCTTTTCTTCGGCAGCCTTTGATTCTGCCTCGTTTTTCTTATCCCCGGCATCCGCTTCTGCAACAGCCACACTGGTAAAGGTCTCTTCTTTTTCATGGCATGCTGACAGCATACAGCTGATTCCAAGGAAAATTCCACATATTTGATATAAAATCCGTCTTCTTTTCCGCATACATACTCCTTTTCCGCAGAGCATGTCCCCTCGTACTTCCAAGACATGATTATTGTAACGAATTTTTTTCCAAAAGACAACCTATTTCCACTGAAAAATTGTCGTGCCGATCAGAGCGATCCCCATACCGATCACTTTTCTCCAGGAAAATGGCTCTTTTTCCACACCAAATAATCCCACCAGTTCAATCAGATACGCCACACTAAGCTGAGACATAACGATCAGAAGTGCCGCCTTTGCAGGCCCGAGCTGCGCCATACTTTTGATCACGGTCCAGGTGATCCCTGCTCCGATCACACCGCCAAGCAGCATATATTTAGGCTGCACCTCTCCTATCGTGGCAATACTGTCCCTTCCCATGATCAGCCACATTACCAGGCAGATGGCAAATGCACTAAGCTGCACCCAGGCATTGCTCACCCACATTCCTGTCGTCTTTGTTACCTGTGTGTTAAATACCCCCTGCACACTCATCAGCGCTCCCGACAGCAGGGCAATAAAAAATCCGGTCATCTTTCATACCTCCTTTTCTTCTGAAAGTATATCCGATGACCGGCTCTTTTATTCTCTTATTTTTATCAGGCACCGACTTTATGCAAGTGCTTTTTTCAGGATCTCTGCCATCTCATCTACCTGTTCTTTACCGATAACAAGCGGTGGGATCATTCGGATCACATCTGTTCCAGCTCCGATGATCAGAAGTCCTTCTTCCAACGCTTTGGCTGTCACTTCACCCAGCGGCTTGGTGACCTGAAGTCCCTGGATCAATCCTCTTCCCTTTACTTTAACGGCTGCATCGCAGGTATCCACGATTTCCTGCAGTTTCTGTGTCAGATATGGTGCGATTTCATTGACATGATCGAGCATATGCTCTTTTTCAAAGATCTCAATAGTCTTGCTGACCGCTGCACAGCAAAGTGGGTTTCCACCATATGTAGTTCCGTGATCCCCCGGTACCAGCGAATTATCTGCAACTTCTTTTGTCATCGCAAATGCGCCGACCGGAACACCGCTTCCGATTGCTTTCGCCATTGTCATGATATCCGGTGTGATTCCCATCTGCTGCCATGCAAACCATGCACCACTTCGTCCCATACCACACTGTACTTCATCGCAGATCATCAGGATTCCGTTCTCATCACAGATCTTACGAATTCCCTGCATAAATTCTTTTGTCGCTGCGTTGATTCCGCCTTCGCCCTGGATTGTTTCCAGAATGATTGCGCAGGTCTTATCATTTACCAGTGCTTTTACACTGTCAAGATCATTGTAGATTGCAAAATGTACACCAGGCATAACCGGTTCAAATGGCTCTCTGTATTCTTTGTGTCCGGTAAGTGCTACTGCACCCATACTTCTGCCGTGGAATGAATTCTCCATTGCAATAAATTCATAACGTCCGGTTTTTTTTGTGTACGCATATTTTCTTGCAGTTTTGATCGCACCTTCGATTGCTTCTCCACCACTGTTTGTGAAGAATACCTTGTACATACCGGTGATCTTTTTCAGATCTTCTCCTGCTTTACCGCAGGTTGTATTATAATACAGGTTTGATGTATGGATCATCTTGTCAATCTGAGCCTTTAATGCATCATTAAATTCCTTGTTGTTATATCCCAGAGAAGATACCGCATATCCTGCTGAGAAATCCAGATATTTCTTTCCTTCCGGATCATAGAGATATGCGCCGTCTCCATGGTCCAATACAACCGGATAACGGTTATAAGTTTTTAAAATCGCGTCGTCCTCTTCCTGCATATACTGATTTGTCATAAGAATTACCTTCTTTCTTTGCCTTCCCCTTAATCTTCTTCACCGTTTCTTAAAATTGCAGTTCCGATACCTTTCTTCGTGAAAATCTCAAGAAGCAGGCAGTGCGGAATTCTTCCATCCAGAATATGGACTCTGGACACTCCGTTTTCAATCGCTCCTACACAGTTCTGCAGTTTCGGGATCATTCCTCCGGAAATTGCTCCGCTTTCGATCAGTTCATTCGCCTGATCTACAGTAAGAGCTGTGATCAGAGAAGATTTATCCTCGTAGTCTCTGTATACCCCTTCAATATCAGAGAGGAACGCAAGCTTCTCAGCATGAACCGCTTTTGCGATCGAATAAGCTGCATCATCCGCATTGATATTATAAGTGTTGTAATCATCATCGATTCCAACCGGGCATACGATCGGGAGAAAATCTTTATCCAGAAGATCCAGAAGAACCTCTGCATTGACCTTCTTGATATCTCCTACAAATCCAACGTCCTGTCCTGTCATGGAAAGCTTTTTATCAACTCTTAAAAGTCCGCCGTCTTTTCCACTGACACCGATAGCACGGACACCAAGTTCTTCGACCATACGAACCAGATTTTTATTAACCTTGTTCAGTACCATCTCTGCAATTTCCATGGTCTCTGCGTCCGTCACACGAAGTCCGTCGATGAATTTCGGCTCCATTCCAGCTTTACTTACCCATTTACTGATCTCTTTTCCACCGCCGTGAACGATGATCGGTTTGAATCCAACCAATTTCAAGAATGTAACATCCTTGATGACATTTTTCTGGAGTTCTTCGTCCAGCATTGCACTTCCACCGTATTTTACAACGATGATCTTACGGTTGAAACGCTGAATATAAGTAAGCGCCTCAATCAGAACTTCTGCTTTGTCCAGATACTGCTGCATATCCTGATCCATTTTGCTTACCTCCTAGCTTCTGTAATCTGCATTGATGTCAATATATCCGTGAGTCAGGTCACATCCCCATGCGGTTGCACTTTCGCTTCCCATCTTCACATCAGCAACTGCTTTTACTTCTTCCTGTGAGAGGATCTCCGTTGCTTTTTCTTCACTGTAATCTACCGCTGTACCATTTTCGATGATCTGGATCTTTCCTGCCTTGCTCTCGAAGAACAGATCCACCTTTTCCGGGTCAAACTGTGCTCCGGAATATCCCATTGCACAGAGGATTCTTCCCCAGTTTGCATCATGTCCTGCAATTGCTGTCTTGGTAAGATTTGAGCATACGATTGATTTTGCAAGTGTCTTTGCAGTCTCTTTTGTATCTGCGCCAACTACAGTTACTTCAAATAAAGCAGTTGCTCCTTCTCCGTCCCCTGCGATCTTCTTTGCAAGGTATTCGTTGATCTCATGCAATGCTTCCGCAAAGGTCTTATAGCTTTCACTGTCTACCGTGATCACTTCATTTTCAGCCATTCCGTTTGCAAGAAGAACTACAGAATCATTTGTAGAAGTATCTCCGTCTACGGAAATCATATTGTATGTATCATTGACATCATCACTGAGGGCTTTCTGAAGTGCCTCTTTTGTGATTGCTGCATCTGTTGTGATAAAGCTGAGCATGGTGCACATATTCGGATGGATCATACCAGATCCTTTTGCCATACCACCGATGGTAACGGTCTTTCCGGCAACCTCGATCTCTACTGCGATCTGTTTTTCACAGGTATCAGTCGTCATGATTGCTTTTGCTGCCTCAGTTCCGTTTGCCAGTGTATCATTTTTCTTTTCAGCAAGAGCCTTTACCCCTGCCACGATGCGATCAATTGGAAGCTGCTTTCCGATGACACCGGTCGATCCAATCAATACACCGTCTGCATTAATTCCAAGAGCTTCTGCTGCCACATCTGCTGTGTCCTTGCAGTAGCCAAATCCTTCCGCACCGGTACATGCATTGGCAATTCCGGAATTGACGATCACAGCCTGTGCTTTCGCACCACTCTTTACAACCTGCTGATCCCATTTTACGCACGCTGCCTTTACAACGTTTGTAGTAAATGTTCCTGCACATTCACATGGAACCTGGCTGTAGATCATTGCCATGTCGGTTCTGTCCTGATATTTGATCTTTGCTGCTGTTGATGCTGCCTCAAATCCTTTTGCTGCGGTCACACCGCCTTCGATAATCTTCATCGTATATAGCCTCCTTTAGCCCTCTTCGATAAATGCTGTAATATTTTCCTCATTTAAAACAAACTCATAGTAGTTGACATCCGGTCTCTTGGTCCATCCGATCGTATTCCAGAACGTATTGCCGATATCATTCTTGGTAAATGCGATCAGTGTGATCTTGTTGATATGTTCCTCTTTCAGAGCTGACATTGCATAGGCAACCATGCTCTTTCCGATCCCATGACAGCGGTACGCCGGATCTACACATACATGATAAAAACATCCGGTTCTTCCGTCGTGTCCGCAGAGGATTCCTCCTACTACTTTTCCGTCTATTTCGGCGATCACACTGGTTGTCGGATTCCTTTTCAGGAATCGTTCCACGCCTTCTTTTGAATCATCTATGCTCCGGATTCCAAATCCTTTGATCCGCATCCAAAGTGCATGAAGCTGGTCATAATCTTCTACTGTCATCGCACGAATAATTGTTGTCATATATTTTCCATTCCTTTTCTTTTTCTGCCGTGTTCTACGGGAACATCGGAACCAGATCAAGACCTTCACTTTCCGGAAGTCCAAAGATCAGGTTCATGTTCTGTACAGCCTGTCCTGCTGCACCTTTTACCAGGTTGTCGATCGCACCCATCATAATGATACGGTTTGTTCTCGGATCGATCTTAAATCCGATATCGACATAATTGCTTCCTTCTACCCATTTTGTTTCCGGGTAAACATCTTTCTCCAGAACGCGGACAAATTTTTCATTTGCATAATATTTATCGTAAACTGCTTTTACTTCTTCCCAGGTAACATCCTTTGTAAGCTTCGCGTACTCTGTTGCCAGGATTCCTCTGTTCATCGGAACCAGATGCGGTGTAAAGTTGATCACAACCTCTTTGCCGCTCGCATATCCAAGCTGTTCCTCGATCTCCGGTGTGTGTCTGTGTGTTGCCACACCGTATGCTTTCATATTCTCATTGACTTCACAGTACAGGTTCGGAACCTTTGCCCCTCTTCCTGCTCCGGATGTTCCGGACTTGGCATCAATGATCAGCGTATCCATATCGATCAGTCCTTCTTTTGCCAGCGGATAAGCAGTCAGGATGGAGCATGTTGTATAGCATCCAGGATTGGCGATCAGTCTTGCGCCTTTGATATCTTCTCTGTTCACTTCACACAGTCCGTAAACTGCTTCTTCGATAAACTGCGGGCTCTTGTGCTCAATACCGTACCATTTTTCGTAAGTTTTGACATCTTTGATACGGAAATCTGCGCTCAGGTCGATGATCTTAACCTTTGATAAAATTTCTTCATTAACTAATGATGCGCACAGTCCCTGTGGAGTTGCTGTGAAAATCACATCTACCTGATCTGCAAGTTGTTCCATATTATCATCTAAACATACCGCATCTACGATCTGAAACATATTGCGGTATACATCTGCATATTTCTTATCGATATAGCTTCTTGAGCCAAACCATTTAATTTCTACGTCTTTATGTCCTGTTAAAATGCGAACCAGTTCTCCTCCGGCGTAACCGGTAGAACCGATGATTCCTGCTTTAATCATGTAAACCATCCTTTCGTAAATGCCGTATTTGTGTATAGATAGGCATAATCATAAATACTATAAACCCATTAATCCCTATTGTAAAGGGGTTCGCGGGAATTGGAGGAATGTTTTTTTGATTGATGCGGGGACGCTCCTGCGCGAAATATGTTTGCACGCAACCGCGCTTGCGCTTGCCATGCCTGCCTAAAGAAATATCCAGTGGATATTTCTTCGGCGCGTCTCAAACGCAGCGGTACTAGGCTCGGCTTTGCTTACGCTCGCCTTGCCAAGTGCCGGCGTTTTCGAGGGGTTGCTTAGCAAAGATATTTCGCGCAGGAACTGTGCACTGACGAATGGGAACATTTTCCGATTGGTTTAGTATACATGGTTTTATTTGGAAAAGCAAGTGGTTTTTTGATTTTTATGCATGTTTCTGTACATTTTTATGTATAATTTCTTATTTTTATGCATTTATATTTATTTTTATGCATTATTATGCATTTTTATTATTATAAGATGCATTAGGTCTGTATTCTTTTTATTGACTATTGTGGGAAAATTCAATTACTATTAAGGAAGTGATTGTAAAGGAGTTGTTATTTTATGGAACGGGATCTTACTTCGGGGAGTGTTTTTCGGAATGTGATTTATTTTTCGCTACCTTATTTTTTATCTTATTTTTTGCAGACGCTTTATGGGATGGCGGATCTTTTTATTGTTGGGCAGTTTGATGGGGTTGCCAGTACAACAGCTGTTTCGATTGGGAGCCAGGTGATGCATATGTTGACGGTGATGATCGTGGGGCTTGCGATGGGGGCTACGGTTTCAATCGGGCAGTCTATTGGAGCGGGCGATAAGAAAAGGGCTTCTGTATTTGTGGGAAATACGGTGATTTTGTTTATGGGGATTTCTCTGGTGCTGGCGGTTTTGCTTCTGTTTTTTGTGAAGCCGACTGTTGCCGTGATGTCTACACCTGCGGAGGCTGTGTCAGGAACGGCAGCTTATCTGACGATCTGTTTTCTCGGGATTCCTTTTATTACGGCGTATAATGTGATCAGTTCGATTTTCCGCGGACTGGGGGATTCTAAAAGTCCAATGTATTTCATCGCAGTTGCATGTGCGGTGAATATTATACTGGATTATCTGTTTATCGGATTTTTCCATCTGGGAGCTTCCGGTGCTGCGCTTGGCACAACACTTTCCCAAGCGTGCAGTGTTCTGTTTGCACTGATTGCCATTAAACGTAAGCAAACCGGACTTTCTCTTTCCGGAGACTGTTTCCGCCCACAGAAAAAAACGCTTGGCAAAATTCTGAATATTGGGATTCCGGTAGCGCTTCAGGACGGATTTATTCAGATTGCTTTCATTATTATTACGATCATTGCCAACCGGCGCGGACTGAACACAGCCGCTGCTGTCGGCATTGTGGAAAAAATCATCAGCTTTCTGTTCCTGATTCCGTCTTCCATGCTTTCGACTGTTTCTGCACTCGCAGCTCAGAATATCGGTGCCGGAAAGTATGACCGTGCAAAGCAGACACTTCGCTATGCCATGATGATCGCCATTGGATTTGGCCTGGTCGTCTCTATATTGATCCAGTTTATCGCAGCTCCGGTTGTCGGACTTTTCACTGCAGACGCAGCCGTTATTCTTCTCGGCGCACAGTACATTCGCGGATATATCTGGGATTGTATTTTTGCCGGCGTTCATTTCAGTTTCAGCGGATACTTCTGTGCATGCGGAAAATCTGGAATTTCATTTTTACATAACCTGATCGCTATTTTGTGCGTGCGTATTCCGGGTGTTTATCTGACTTCAAAAATTTTCCCGCATACACTGTTTCCGATGGGACTCGCAACCGCTACCGGCTCCTTATTGTCTGTGATCATCTGCATCATTGCTTACCGATGGTTATATGAAAAATCCGGAAAATAGAATACAGGATCGGACTCTTACGGATTTCTCCAAATCATCAAAAATGGTGACTCACTACGAGCCACCATTTTTAATGATCACTTATCTGATATGCGCTTCTTCATGTGCAAGCAGCCATTCTTTCTTTTCAAGTCCACCGGCATATCCGGTCAGGCTTCCGTCGCTTCCGATGACCCGGTGACAGGGAATAATCACAGAGATCGGATTATGTCCGACCGCACCTCCGACTGCCTGCGGCGAGATACTTTTCGCGCCCCGTTTTACTGCAAGGATCTTTGCGATCTTTCCATAAGTAATGGTACATCCATATGGGATTTTTGCGACAATCTTCCATACTTCTTTTCGGAAATCACTTCCTGCAGGTGCAAGAGGAAGTTCTTCCGGATCCGGATCCTGCCCTGCAAAATACCGATCCAGCCAGTACTCTGCCTGATCCAGTACCGGCAAGTCTTTCTTCTCCTCAAAATCTTCTATAATCTTGTCCATATAGTATTTCTGTCCTTCAAACCATGCACCGACAAGTACATTCTCCCGTGCTCCAAGCGTAATTTTCCCGATCGGCGAATCATAGTAGCTTACATACAGCATTTTTCATTCTTCCCCTTTTTCATCCGTCCTGATACCCATGTTTTTGAGGATTGCGAGAGTGCAAAGCACGTAGCAATCTGGTATCAAAGGGGTCAAAATATCTTTGGACCCCAACATCTTAAAAATAAAAACAAAATTCCTTAACTTTTGTACCATTCAAATTATAAAATGGAGATTTTTTCCTGTCAATCTTCTTATCCGCGAATTTGTCCATTTCCAAAGATCACATACTTTTTCGCGGTAAGGGCTTCCTGCCCCCAGTCGCTTTCCTATGCCCAAGCGATCCGCTCATCAATCTGCCTTGCTGCTTCGTCTCCCCGGATCTCTACCCCTTTTGCCGAAAGCCGGTCACAAATCACCGGAAACGCCTCCTCTGCAATTTTCCGGATTCTGTTTTCATTTAGAAGAAGCCGGTCGATCAGTGGCTCTGTCATCTTATTTTTTCTTGCAAGCATAATATCCTTTTGGTTTTCTTCTATTATATATGCCTGTTTGACAGAACCAGCCGGCTTCTCGCTGATTCCAAGGACATTTTTCCCGATACCGACTACACCGGAAGATACTACGATTATTTCTTTTCCTTTAGAGTGGCTCTTAATTCCATTTCGTTTTTCCTCTTTTCAATTCATATTCTTAGTAGGTATAAATAAAAGAAGCAGAAAAAGAGTATGCGGCGATACCTTTTTCTGCTTCTTTTTTCACTATCGAATCATAATACTTCAATGACTGAACAAAACCTATCACTTTTTCATTCCATCCGAAATGAACATTTTGAGCTGTATATATTGGATACACGCATTCCCTGATCTGCAATATTGAATTTTCTGTTCTGTGCCCTTGAAGGACACGGTCGATGCGGGAATGTAGGAATGAAAAATACACTGCCTTCTGCCGGCAATGTCAGAACGAAATCAATTATGTTATTCTTATTCATTTTATGCATATCACTCATCTCGCCGGTTCCTTTCTTCCTTTAGCGTGTTACCTTGTTACTTTTTGTTATATTTTACGGATTTTTGTGCAAATGTCAAGTATTTTTCTGATTTATCTTTATATTTTCTGTTTAATCTTCTTCTATCCTTCTTTTTTCTTATTACTCTCTTTCCTTTTTTATACATAATTATGCATATTTTATGTATATTTTTACTTTTATTTGCATAAAATAACATTTTTAAAAGTTTTTTCATTTTATTATTGCATAAATATAAAAAATGGTGTATAGTGGGTTGTGAATTGAATACAAAAGAAAATTTTTAGGAGGTTTATATACAATGAAAGAAAAAGTAGTTCTTGCATATTCTGGTGGTCTTGATACTACCACACTGATCCCTTGGTTAAAGGAGACATTTGATTATGAAGTAATCTGCTGCTGTATCGACTGCGGACAGGGCGAAGAGCTGGATGGTCTTGATGAAAGAGCAAAACTCGCAGGTGCTTCTAAATTATACATCGAAGATATCACTGATGATTTCTGTGACAACTATATTATGCCATGTGTACAGGCAAATGCTGTTTACGAAAATGCATACCTTCTCGGAACTTCTATGGCTCGTCCAGCAATCTCCAAGAGACTTGTTGAAGTAGCAAGAAAAGAAGGTGCTACTGCTATCTGCCACGGTGCTACCGGAAAAGGAAATGACCAGATCCGTTTCGAGCTTTCTATCATGGCTCTTGCCCCGGATCTTAAGATCATCGCTCCTTGGAGAATGACAGATCTGTGGACACTTCAGTCACGTGACGATGAGATCGCTTACTGTAAAGCTCACGGAATCGATCTTCCGTTTGACGCAAGCCACAGCTACAGCCGTGACCGTAACTTATGGCACATCAGCCACGAAGGACTGGAACTTGAAGATCCATCCTGCGAACCAAATTATGCTGATCTTCTTGTTCTTGGAAATACACCGGAAAATGCACCGGATGAAGATGAATATGTAACTATGACATTTGAAGAAGGTGTTCCGAAGACAATCAACGGCGAAGCCATGAAGGTTTCTGATATCATCCGCAAACTCAACGAACTTGGCGGCAAACATGGTATCGGTATCGTTGATATCGTTGAAAACCGTGTTGTTGGTATGAAATCCCGTGGTGTTTATGAAACTCCTGGCGGAACAATCCTGATGGAAGCTCACAAACAACTTGAAGAACTGGT
This sequence comes from Coprococcus sp. AF99-45, assembly GCF_027663865.1. Classification (NCBI taxonomy): domain Bacteria; kingdom Bacillati; phylum Bacillota; class Clostridia; order Lachnospirales; family Lachnospiraceae; genus Coprococcus; species Coprococcus sp. AF99-45. The sequence goes on along the minus strand of NZ_JAQDGZ010000005.1, from coordinate 172,030 downwards.
TATCGACCGTGCTACCATGGAAGTTAAGAAAGATCTTGGCAACAAACTCGCTCAGGTTGTATACGAAGGAAAATGGTTCACACCACTTTGTGAAGCTCTTCGTGCTTTCGTAAAATCTACCCAGAAATATGTTACAGGTGAAGTTAAATTCAGACTTTACAAAGGAAATATCATTAAAGCCGGAACTACTTCTCCATACTCACTTTACAATGAATCTCTGGCAAGCTTCACAACCGGTGATATGTACGATCATCATGATGCAAGCGGATTCATCACTCTGTTCGGACTTCCGCTGAAGGTTCGTGCGATGAAGAATCTTGAGGTAAACAACAAATAATTGTATATCCCAATACTGACAGATTTAAAGGACGTTGATATGAAATTATCAGCGTCCTTTTTCTGAACAAGCCAACGCTTAAAAGGTTCCGCTTTTGGCGAGGGTCTACATGAAATGTAAGTTTCACTCCAACAGGCTCGTCAGGCATAAAATGTCATTTTTATAATTATGCTATAGTAGTTATCAGCCATTTATGATTCATATAAAGGCATATCCACCCTGTATTCTCTATCAATCCCCATACAGATCTGCTCAAATATCTGATTTGGCAGATATACACCTTACTTTCCGCTTTCAGGCAGCTCTCCCAGTGATAGTTTCCCCGGCACAACGCAGTTCCAAGACCGGGAGACGCGCGCAAAGTGAGATCATATTTCAGGCGATACTCCCCTGGTTTTATTTCGGGAAGTTCCTTACAAAATTGCAGATCTGGCATGAATTTCATTCCCATTTCTTCTGCTTTCTATCATTATATGATACCACAGGCACAGTCGTTCTTATTCTGTCAGTTCTTGCTCTTTAATCTTCAACCAGTCCTCTTTCCACTACATTTTCCACGGCATCCATCTGTTCCAGGATTTCTTCACGGCGTTCATCCAAAAGTAAACCTTTGTTGTATTTGTAATACATCGCACAGTCATTTTCCCGCAGGAACGCAATGCTGTACACATTACTGTTGAGTTCCGTGACAAATACTGCCATTTCCTGGCTCTCGCCGAAAGCAGATTCCAGGAATTCAAAGCAGTGATTCAGCGTTTCCAGTGTCTTATCTGCCATTTGCTCTCTCTGCTCTTCTTCGCTGTCAAATGTGGCCTTTACAGACTCAAATTCCGGAGCTTTCTGGTATTCTTCCAATTTGCATAAAATACGCTCCATACGGTGCATTTCCGCCTTTGTAAGCTGTCCGGCGGCCTTCTTCTGTTCAACTTCCCGCCTAAGAGACTGAATTTTCGCAGCAAGGACCTCTCCCGGAACTGCACCTTCCTTTTGCAATTCCTCTTTATAAGCACACAGCTGAGCAAACAGTCCCTCCACAAATTTTTCCATCTCATATTCTTCTTTAAAAAGATCTGCCATCTTTCCGACCAGGAGATTTACCACACTCAGCCGCTCATCAAACGACGCAAATTTCAAACGTTCTAAGGTATCTTTTTCATAATATCCTGCAAGGATCCGCTCCAGTCCATACTCCTTCTGATACTTTCGGTAAAGCTCCAGATAATTTGCAAAATCCTTCGCTGTCTTCCAGTGCTGGAGGTACTGATGCACAACCTCACGATCCACCTCTTTACCAAGCTTTTCATAAACCTGGAGCAACCTTGACAGGTCTTCCCATCCTCTGGCTGTGACAAACATTTTTCCATCTACTGTATTTTCCATACGATAGAAATTCTCTTTTCGAAGTTCCAGATAAGAAAGCACTGCAGAATGGATTCCAACCTGATACGCATATTCCTTCCAGACATCAAAATCAGCTTCCACATCGATCCGCTTGATCCGGTCCAGTGTCACCACATCAAATTCCCGCACCGACTTATTATATTCCGGCGGATTCCCTGCCGCCACAATGATCCATCCCTCCGGCACACTCTGATTACCAAACATCTTGCACTGTAAAAACTGCAGCATAGTCGGCGCCAACGTCTCTGAAACACAGTTGATCTCATCAATAAACAGGATTCCCTCTTTCATGCCGCTCTGCTCTATCTTTTCATATACAGCAGCAATGATCTCACTCATCGTATACTCGGTTACCGAATACTCTTTTCCACCGTAGATCTTTGTCTGAATAAACGGAAGCCCGATCGCACTCTGTCTGGTATGGTGCGTGATCGTATACGCAACCAGTCCGATCTCACATTCCCTTGAAATCTGCTCCATGATCTGTGTTTTTCCAATTCCCGGAGGTCCCATCAGAAGGATCGGTCTCTGATGGATTGCCGGAATCTGATATTCTCCATATTCATCCTTCATCAGGTATGCCTGCACCGCATCCTTGATTTCCTGTTTTGCACGTTTAATATTCATCTATTTCTCACTCCTCTCAAATCTTCTTCATCCAGAACCAGTTTCATCGCCCACGGCGGAACTTCCTGTTCTTCTGCCCCGTCGTCCATAAATACAAACGCGGTCTGGTACAGAGGCATTTTCTGCGGATAAATCCCCTGTCCATCGGTAAAATAGATCACACCCTTCAGTTCAGTGAACCGGTGCGTCGCGATCAGATCATCAATATAGGCAAACGCCGGTCTGAAATCCGTTCCACCTTCCCCGGCAAGATCCAGCTTTTCCATATATTCCTGTAATTCTTCTTTACAGGTAATCTTCCTGTCCGACTGCACCTGGTCATCACATTGTATAATGTGGATATTGACTCTCTGAAAAAAGCTCCCTGCTTCACTTAAAATGCCATAGGTCTCCTCCAGAAATTTTTTTACCAGATCTCCTGAACAGGACATGGAAGTATCGATCACGATTGCAAAATCCTCCACTTTTTTCACTTCTTTCCATTCCTGTGGCTCGATCAGAGGCATATTTCCATAAAGGCGCAGTCCATAACTGTAAAATACATAATCAAAGCTGTCATCATCCACGGTAACCTCTTCCTTCAGCACAGCAAATTTATGCAAAAAGCTGCGGTAGTCATATCGCTGTCGGTTCTCAACCCGGACCTGATCCAGAAAATGCCCGGTATTTGATGCTGCTTCTTTCGAAAAAGTTTCCATATCGGTCTGCATTTTCTCGCTGATATCCTGCCACCTCTGGTTCATTTCGCTTTGTTTTTCATCATCTTCATCTTTTGCCCAGTACTTGTGATCATCCACGGTAAATTCCCGGACCATGCGCTCCATCTCTCTGTCCGAAAGCTTCCATCTTACCAGTACTCCATAAATTTTTTCCGCTGTAAATACCTTGATTTCCTCTTTCAGATCCCGGTAGGTTCTCTGTCTGATCCAGGACTGGCTTTTTCGTATATTCTGGAGGTTCCAGTCGTCAATCACAGATTCTACCGCAATATCCGCCGCCAGGTTCCATACAAGCTCTTCCCGTCCATTTCTGCGAAATACATGTCGGAAAATGCAGTGCAGAACCAGATGTAGATAGGCTCGGTTTACCTCGATCCGGTTCTGCCTGTACTCACCTCCCAGCATCTGCCCGTTAAAATACATTGTCTCTCCGTCTGTAGCAAGAAGGTCTACCGAAAAATCCTGTACATAATAAAACGCCGAAAGCGCCACATCCATAAATCTCATCTTCATATACAGTTCGTTCCTCGTCAGAACCAGTATTTTATGTCCGATTTCTTCCAGACCCTGTTCTAATGACATTTCTTCCAATCTTTCCACCTTCTTTTACAATACAAACTTTTTCTTCTTTTTTGGAAAACTACGGTAACGCTCGTCCATCAAAATAGCTGAAATCTCGGTCTGTCCTGCATCTGCCGCATAAGTAATCGTTTTTCCCAACGCTTGTTCATCAAAATAATGCTCTCTGCAGCAAAAAAGCAGAACCTCCTGCGGATCTCCGGCGGCGATTTCGCGTCTTTCTTTCACCGCATGGATACAGCTTTCTCCAATTCCTTCCATATGCGCCTTTACATAACTTTCATAGCGCAGCTTTGCCGCATCTTCCAGCTTCCACGGATATCGCAGACGCGTCAGAGCCACACTGAAAATTGCCTCTTCCGAATCTCTTGCTTCAGAAAGTGCAAACAACCGGTCGTATTTTCCACCGCATCTGCGTAATATTCCGGAAACAGGATCTTCGTCTCCGTTCCCTGATAACGCAGTGTTGCAATGATCTGATACCGGATCTCCGTCAGAATTTCCTTAAGACAGGACTTATTTCCATCCATAAAATCAATCTCCACCTTCTCCAGACGGCATCCGGTAAATACCCCGCTCCCCATCCGCACGATTGCATCTGTCCCATGGAAAAGTTTCAGATTCATACATCCATAAAACGCATAATTTCCAATTGACTGTACGGTAGACGGAAGATGGATTTCCCTTACCATTCCACCACAGCAGAGTTCTTCCGGTTGCGAAAAACGATCATTCTCTTCATCTGTCTCTGTCTGATAAACAGATGCATTTTTCTCTTCTTCATCTTTATGCAGCGAAAATGTATATGGAGCAATGCGGATGACAGGGATTCCCTCTATCTGCTCCGGTACTTTTATGATTCCTGAATCCTGCCAGATCCTGAGAATTTCAAGTCCGTTTTCTATTTTCTGATATTGTATCTTCATAAATTTCACTCCTGAAATTGATTCTGTCTGTTCTATCCAATTAAGGATTATAGCAAAAAAAAGCAGATTTTTCCATTATCCACTTCACACAATATATCGAAATCTCACGAAATATATCGTTATGGACAAAATTATTTACATATCTATAGAATTCCTTTATTCTATAGTTAGATAGTCGGTATGAATATTGGAAGGAGGTTCTTATGTATGATGTCAGGCATGTATTAAGAAAAGCTGGTCTTCGTTCCACGTACTCTGGTTATAACTATCTTGCTTCAGCAGTCGCCCTCGTTCTCAAAGATCAGGAATTTTACCTGAAGAATGTAACCTCTAATCTTTACCGCGTTGTCGGTGAGCAGTATGGCGTTTCCAACATGTGTGTTGAAGCCGCCATCCGTACAATGATCAACAGTTATTGGAATCAGAATTCCAATAAAATTTTAAGCCCGCTGCTTGGTTATCCTGTATTTGACAAACCGACCGCATCCGAATTTATTTCGATGCTGGCTGATTATATCCAGGATCATTCCTCTCGTTAATTATTAGATACTGGTAGAACTTATGCATTATCGCATATCAGCATGGTATATACAGAATAACGTTAGTAGGCTGACATTTAAAAAAGGTGCAGCCTATGAGGTCGCACCTTTTTTATCAAACCGGATTTTCATAATTGGGGACGTTTTTTCATACGCGCTGTTTTAATTGCCACAACTACTATTTGAATCCGTATCAAACTCCGGATTGATTGCATAAAAGTTCTTACTGTTCAGATTATCCTGAACGATCCTTAAACTTTCTCCAAATCTTTGGTAATGTACAATTTCCCGCTTTCTCAAAAAACGAATCGGATCACATACTTCCGGGTCTTTTACAAGCCTTAAAATGTTATCATACGTCGTCCTGGCTTTCTGTTCCGCAGCCATATCTTCATGTAAATCTGTAATTGGGTCACCCTTGGACTGAAAATAAGTTGCTGTCCACGGTGTTCCACTGGCTGCCTGCGGCCAAAGTGCAAGTGTGTGGTCCACATAATATTTATCAAAACCAGAAGCCTTAATTTCCTCCGGAGATAAATCCTTGGTAAGCTGGTAAACAATGGCACATATCATTTCCATGTGGGCAAGTTCCTCTGTGCCAATATCGGTTAAAATTCCTGTCACTTCTTTGTACGGCATGGTGTACCTCTGTGATAAATAACGCATGGACGCAGCTAATTCTCCATCCGGTCCACCGAACTGCGTAATAATAATCTGTGCAATTTTCGGATTGGTCTGTGTGATTTTCACCGGATACTGCAGTCTTTTTTCATAATTCCACATACTAGCATCCTCCTTCCTGCCACGGCCATGGCTCATTGATCCAGTTCCATCTGTCTGAGCAGGAAGGAACAGCGGTATCTACTGTGAGCGGTCCATAATATTTTGCATATTCTTTCAACAACTGGTTCCTTTTTTTATTATATTCATAAAAAAAGTCCAGCGCTTCCTGATCACGAGGATGAGTGTCCAGATAAAGCTTCACATCATCTACCGCAAAGCTCGCATGACCAATCTGCATCAGGAGATCTTTTCTACAAGGTTTGGAATTTGGCATTTCATTCATGCGTTACATCCTCCTTTCCCCTTAAACGGAAGATCAAGCTCTTCGAATATGGTTCCTCTGTGGAATCCTTTTCCGGCTTCGTAAATGTGTCTCCAACTCTGCCATGGCACATAAGCCATTGCAATCGGCATTCCATCCAACGCATCGTCCCGATCGCTACATCCAGATCGTTCTCGGTAAACAGGTGCTGACATCGATAGATTTCTTCCATCATTGTTCGCCATACATGAATTACTATTACAGCTATTGTTATTATTGCCACATCCACAATTTGCACGTCTCATATATGGATTATTATTTCTGCAATTTTGCATTGTTTTGGCTCCCCTTTCTTATATCTGCAATATTATTGTATGGTAATTTTTTAAAAAGGGTTCTGACTTTTGCATCCGGTATAATCTGATGCCCATTTCCGTTTCAAACAGGTCGTAACATCAATAATGCCGCCAGACCATTTCTGATCTGACGGCATCTTTCTTTAGTATTTTATAATGTAACCGGATTGCTCCATTGCTATGCAATTCCCGCAATCCTCGAACACCTCATACTCCCATAAAACGGCGTGTTCACATCATTTTATGAATTTTTACCAAGTGTAACCTTGATATCTTTCTCTGTATATTCACCATTCTTATCCGGGATCTGTACGGTAAGCGTTACCTCTTCTCCGGCTTTATAATACTGAAGCTGTTCCTGAAGAGAGCTCATACCACTGATGGAACTTCCCTCAAAACCAGTAATGATCGATCCTTTTGTAAGACCGGCTTTCTCAGCTCCGCCACCACTCATAACTTCTTTGACATAAACACCGGTCGGCATATTGTACATCTGTGCACCTTCTTCAGATACATCGTATCCCTTGATTCCAAGATATCCTCTTTCTTCATCTGAAACCTTGCTTCTTGTCTCTTTATTCATCAGATTCTGGATAACATCACTTGCATCTGAGATCGGAATCGCAAATCCCATACCCTCTACTGCCGAGCTGTTGATCTTTGCAGAGTTGATACCGATTACCTCACCATTTGCATTCAGAAGAGCTCCACCACTGTTACCAGGGTTGATTGCTGCATCTGTCTGGATGTATTCTCCGTCAAATCCATCAATTGTTCGTCCGGTTGCACTGACGATACCAGTTGTAACAGACTGTCCATAGCCAAGTGCATTACCAATTGCAATTGCAGGTTCTCCGACTTTCAGTGAATCTGAATCTCCAAGTGTTGCAACCTTGATCGCATTCATTGTATCATCTGAAATCTTATCAAGCGGAACGGCTACGACTGCAAGATCCCTTGCGGAGTCTGTTCCTTTAATCTGCGCTTCCACGCTGTTACCATCATTAAATGTAACAGTAAGTGTATCGCTTCCTTCTACAACATGGTTATTGGTAACAACCAGGAGTTCTGAATCATTCTGGCTGATGATGATACCCGATCCGGCGCTTTCACTCTCCTGCTGGCTGATTCCTCCGAAGAAATTCTGTACTTCCTGTACGCTCATATTGGTAATAGAAACGATTGACGGAAGTGTATTCTCAACAATATCTGATACATCAGAAGTTACTGTACTGGTAGATGTCGTAAGCTTTGCGTTCGATACAGTCTTTGTTGTGCCTACGGTACTCTTTGTATTCTTTCCAAGCAGCTTACCAGTCAGATAACTGGTTCCCTGCATCGTCACACCGCCGACTGCCCCAAATAATACGGCGGCTCCTACAACAAGTGCTACTTTTTTCATGTAACCTTTTTTCGGTTTTGGAGCTTTCGGATTCTGCTGCGGTCCTGCTCCGAATCCCTGCTGATTGTCTGCTCCTCTATTTTCATCTGAATCTGGTCTGTAATAATTGTACTGATTGTCCATCATTCAAGACTCCTTTCTTTTCCTTTTCTATAGTTAAGAGTTTAGTCCATAATTGTGATGAAAGTGTGATAAAATATGAAAAAAAAGATGAACGGCACATTTTTATGTCGTTCATCTCGTTTATTCAACAGAAAAATCCGCTGGAACTTCCTGCATCACTTTATTCAACCGTTACAGATTTCGCCAGATTACGCGGCTTATCTACATCCAGTCCCTTTGCAACGGATACATAATATCCCATCAGCTGCAGCGGAATCACTGCAAGCGATGCCTCAAAATGCTCATCTGTCTTCGGAATGTAAACCACAAAATCAGCAGTATCCTCAATGCTGTAATTGCCATAAGTTGTAAGTCCCATCAGATATGCACCACGGCTCTTGCACTCTACCATGTTGCTGATCGTCTTTTCATATAATTCCGGCTGTGTCAGCACACCGATCACAAGCGTTCCATCCTCTATCAGAGAAATGGTTCCGTGCTTGAGTTCTCCCGCTGCATATGCCTCTGAATGAACATAACTGATCTCTTTCATCTTCAGGCTGCCTTCCATACAGATTGCATAATCAATTCCACGTCCGACAAAGAATGCGTCCTTTGCGTTTGCCTGCTTTGCTGCAAACCACTGGATTCTTTCTTTATCTTCAATAATCTTTTCGATCTTCTCCGGGATTGCCTGTAATTCGGCAATATAATTTTCATACTGCTCTTCAGTGATTGTATTTTTTACTTTGGCAAACTGAATTGCAAGGATGTAAGAAGCCATCAGCTGTGTACTGTACGCTTTCGTTGTTGCCACAGAGATCTCCGGTCCTGCAAGAGTATAGAATACCTTATCAGCTTCTCTTGCAATAGAAGATCCGACTACATTGACAATTCCAAGTGTACGGATTCCCTGCGCTTTTGTCTCACGGAGCGCTGCAAGACTGTCTGCAGTCTCTCCTGACTGGCTGATAATGATCACCAGACCATTTGGATCCAGAATTGGCTTACGGTAACGGAATTCAGAAGCCAGCTCCACACGAACAGGAATCTTCACCAGATCCTCGATCACATACTGTGCCACCATACCTACATGGTAAGCAGAACCACATGCTACAATGTAAATCTGGCTTGTTCTCCGGATATCCTCTTCCGCTAATCCGATATCAGTCAGATCAATCTTTCCGTCTTTTAATACAGAATTCAGAGTATCCTTAACCGCTCTTGGCTGCTCATGGATCTCTTTCATCATAAAATGCTCATAACCGGCTTTTTCAGCTGCTTCCGCATCCCAGTCAACAGTTTTCATTTTTTTCTGGATCTCTTCTCCGTCCAGATTGTAGAAGGTAATTTCCTCTTTGCTGACCTTTGCCATCTCCAGGTTGCCAATATAGTATACATTTCTTGTATATTTCAAAATAGCCGGCACATCTGATGCAATAAAACTCTCTCCATCTCCTACGCCAAGAATCATCGGACTGTCTTTTCTTGCCACATAAATTTCTTCCGGATAATCCTTGAACATCACAGCAAGCGCATAAGATCCACGAATGCGGACCAGGGAATGGTTGATCGCATCTACCGGTGTTCCTTCATACTTTTTATAATAATAATCGATCAGCTTAACAGCAACCTCTGTATCCGTCTCAGAGTAGAATGTATATCCTTTGCGGAGCAGCTTGTTCTTTAACTCCTGATAGTTTTCAATAATACCGTTGTGTACAGCAACTACATTGCCATCGTCACTCATATGCGGATGCGCATTGTTCTCTGACGGTTCCCCGTGTGTTGCCCATCTGGTGTGACCGATTCCACAGGTTCCCGGAACGGCTGCACCACCATTGGTCTTCTCAAACAGTACTTTCAAACGGCCTTTCGCCTTGATAACTTCTGTCTCTTCTGTTCCATTACGAACAGCAAGTCCTGCTGAATCATATCCACGATACTCCAGCTTTGACAGTCCATCCAGTAAGATCGGAGCCGCCTGCTGCGATCCAACATATCCTACGATTCCACACATTTATCTATATCCTCCAGTCTTTTTTACGAAAATAAATTTTACTCTTTTCGTTACATTGTAGCAAACATGGGACTTTTTGTAAAGAATAAGCGGGAATAACAATCGTCATCCCCGCCTTTCTCTTTAATCCAGATCAATAAAATCCATTTCGAAAGTATCACCTTTTTTACGCTTTTCTTTCTTGATATTATAATCATCGAACGAATCAAAGTCGTCATCATCAAAATAGTCATCAAACTCATCAACGTTGCGAGTATCATCACTTATTCCTTCGTCATCATAATCATCGTCGAAGTCATCATCATAATAATCATCATCGTCGAAATCATCATCGAAGTCGTCATAATCATCTTCGAAATCATCATCCTGTCTCTTTTTGAACTGTGATTTCTTTTCTGCCTTAACAGGCTGGATCGGTTTTACCGGATTACGTTGCGGCTCATCGTCCAGTTCATATTCATCATACAGATCATCCAACTCTCTGTTGCGGTTATGTAACTTCACAACGGAAACAAGAAGGAAGATTACCAGAAGAATAACGATAACTGCTGCCGCTGCTACAAACCAGATCAGATGATCGGAAATCTTTTCTAAAATTGCGTCAAACTTGCTTGCACTCTTCTTATCCGGTGTAGTCGCAGACTTCGGAGTCTCCATTCTCTGATAAGTATGCTCTACAGAGTCATATAAATAGAGGGATTCTTCACCGTCATTATTTACTGCATATAATACATAGAAACCATCGCGGTCCGGTTCATCCCAGATTTCAAAAGTCTTGCCGTTGATCTCCAGATTTCCTTTTGAATACTTTGATGGCATAGACACTTTACTGCCTGCATCAAAAATTACGATAGAATAAGTATCTGAAATCACAACCTGTTCTGCCGGTGAGAAGCTGCTGTCAGATAAATCATACATCCAGAAATCGCCTTTTCCATCACCGTCTACCAGGTAAGCCATCTGAAGTCCTGTCTTTTCCTGCACAGCACCTTTATACGTCGAATCATTATAAGTAATCTCTCCTGCTGTAAATCCAGCTGGAATCATGCTGTCTGAGAAATCACCGGATAAGGTATACTCCTGACCATCAATCGTAACACTTGTTCCACTCGCAACATCCTTGATCTTGCTCGGATCTCCTGCTCCGATCGTAACATCCGCATATCCTTCTTCACATGCCACACTTGATCCAGCGCTGTCTGTAACCGTCGCATCTCCCTGTTCAAGTCTTGTACTTCCTTCCTGGAGAGCCTGGAATTTCATTGTAAACTCAATCCGGTCACTACTTCCGTCACCTGAACCTTTAAATGTCAGATTACCATCCGTGTCTGCATTCACTCCGTCTCCCTCTTCAAATCGCATATAAGAAGGATCGTAAGTCATATGAATCGTCGCGTCTCCGATTACATCTCCACTGACAACTGCTGTACCTGTGATCGTAAATTCATCCCCGACACTTGTCTCAAGATCAGAAAAGAATATCACACCATTTGCAGCTAGCGCCATCACAGAAAAACATGGTACGATCAGACATACAGACAAAAGAATTGTCGCTATTTTTTTCGTAAACTTCATCTTCATGTACTTTCCTCTTTCTAACCATATTAATTGTAAGTATAAATACTCTTAGACTCTATCTTACACTTTTTATGGGGAAATGTCTACTTGTTTGTAGAAATTCTCATTGTATCAATTTACTGACAACTCCGTTCTGCTTTATTTATCCGAAGAAAAACCCCGGCATAAACCGGAGTTCTTCTCTAATTTACATTTTCTGTTGTTCCGCCTGCATTGCTTTCTGCGCCTCCACCGGGATCCGGGGTTGGTGTTGAATCCGGTGCCGGATCTGGTGTTGGTGTCGGATCTGGCGCTGGATCCGGTTCCGGCGTTGGAACTGGAGTCGGTTCCGGCGTTGGAGCTGGAGTCGGTTCCGGCGTTGGAGTTGGTTCTACATAAGTATTATCATCGTACCCTCCATTCCATGAATTGTCCCAGGAATTTCCTCCGTCATACCAGTAATCATTCGATCCGTCATTATAATTATACTGATAATTATCCTGCGTATACCCCTGCCATGCATCCGGCGTTTCAATACCACTTGTATCTACACCTGCATCTGGCTGATTCATTGGCTGGTCCTGATTATCGGTATTTTCCTCCTGCTGGTTTTCAGCCTCTTCAGCTCTTTTCTTTTTCAAAATGTTAATATCTACATCGTTAATCAGCATATCGTAGAATGTAGATTTCTTTTTCAGTTCCTTATCTAATTTTTCTCTTCCGCATTGTTCTGTAAGAGTCTCCACACCTGAAAATAAATTCACACCAAGACCAAGTTTCTCTCCTGTAATCTCTGCTCCCAATGCTGCAAGTGTCGTTGGAAACATATCCATTGTAGAAAATTCTCGATTATGTGTTTTTTCAAAAGAAGTATCAAGATTCTCTGGTAAATTTATAAATGCATTATATACACTTCTCTCATAATCGTCACTCACATCATTACAAAAATCAGAATCCATTGTTAAATGATCCCCGCTTATTATAATTGTTGTATTCTCATAAAATGGCTGCTCCTGAATCCACTTAACAAATGCATCAACCTGTCTACTTGAACATGCCATTACATTTGCATATTGATTATCTCCAAATTCATTTTGACACTGCTCACATACATATCCATCTTCAAAATGAGTATCTACTGTCAACATTGTAAAATTAAATGGCTCGTCCTTTGTTCCTATTTCGCTTAACTTTTCTTTTGCATTTTCAAATAACTTTTGATCTTCATACCCCCACCATACCCAATAACCTTCTGGGATTTTTCCTTCTTCTACAGCCGTAGTATAATCAAATATTTCTGTTTTACCATGACTCTCAAAGTATGTTCTCCTTCCTCCAAAAGTAGCATCTGATCCAATCATAAAATATTGATTATATCCTTCTTCTGATAAAATATCTTCTAAATTTTTTGCTCTTGAAGAAAAGGATGTCTGCTCCGCTAATGTATCATTAATATCCTCATTCACATTTCTAATATCTTCTGTATTTTTTATTGGAATTCCAGATGTCTGAGCGAAAATTCCTCCCATCGTCCATGTGCATCCATACGCAGGATATCCTCCTCCCAACTTATCGCTTTGAGAAAAATTAGTATTTTCTTCTGCAAGAGTCGTCAATTCCGGAATACAGTTGAAATCCATTCCACCGCCATCTTCTTTTGACGCATAAGTGGATTCCATTGACTCCAGATAAATATAAATCAGATTTCTTTTTTGTTCCGGAAATGTAATCTTCGTTGTACGTGGATCCACATAATTCTGTTCAATAAAATGCGATTCTTTCTTCTGACTTACCAGATATTCTTTTACATCCAATTCATCATATACTTCATAAGCCGCCCTTCCTGCACTTCCACATGCAATCACAGCTACAAGAAATAACGCAATCATACATTTTCTATGCTTATTCCTTAATCCTATAATCAGGAAAATAGATAAAAATAATACTAATACTGCCAACGGTACGCATGCATTGATCCCATCCAGTACTACATCTGAGTTTGTCCCATCAAGCGGTACTTTCAGATGAAAAATAATTTCATCGATAGACAACAGCCCCCACGTGTCTAATACCCAGTTTCCCAGATTATAGAGAATAAATCCAAGAACAGATATTATGATCATTAGAATACAATAAAATCCATAGCCGATTTTTTTAATTATCTTTGGTTTTTTCATTTTCCTTTCATTTCCTTTACTTAGTATTTACAAACATACATAATGTAGTAAAGCATAAATATAAAAAAATTGCAATATTCACAAGCAATACAAATTCTAAAAAATGTTTCATTCTGTCATTGCTTAATAACTTACACTTAGTTTTTAAAGCCAAAAATTTTTCTAACCAAAGTAATCTTTGATAAAACAAATGCACCCCCTAAATCTAAAAGCACTTTACCAGCAATAATCAAAATCAACTGAATATTTGCTGACATTCCATTCACAACATATTTTTCTGTTATCTGCCACCACGGAAGAAGATCAAGTTCTACAATATGCACACACAATATCAACAAACTATATCTTCCAAGATATGCCAAACTTCCACCAATATATTTCGTCCTACACTCAATAATTTTGGAGATTAAAATAACAATCACACATGCACATATACAGCCAAAAATATCTATTATCCCTCGTCCAATATCACAATGCACTAACCAGAACGATTGGAAATTTTTTATAAATGAAATCCAAGTAAGTAGTGCAAAAAGAACTGAAAAGATTTTCACTTCCTTTGGCAACTCACTAATTTTAGTCTTTGCGCCCCTCCAGAGATATCCCATATAAATGAACATTGTAGCACATGCTCCTGCCTGTATGCTAAAAGGAAACCAAAATATTCTTCTTGAAAAATATCCTACTGCAAACAAACCCACTATAAATAACAATCTAATATATTTATCAAACTTGAACGATATTCTCAAGAAAATACTTCCCCAGAAAGTTGCCCACAAAAACCATATTGCACCAATTCCCGGTATCCAGAATGGCTCTGTATATGTATCACCTGCTCCATATAAAGCTGCATAACACCAGTTTTGAAATTCATCAAAAGCATTATTCCACCATACGCCCTTTAACGTTCCAATAATGATTATGACTATGCTGCTTATTATATATGGAACAAGCAATGTTCTTGCCTTATTTTTTATAAAACCATTCAAATCGCGCTTCTTATTCGTAAAATATCCTGTAATAAAGAAAAAAATAGGAACATGAAATGTAAACACAATTCGATTAATACTGGCATTTCCTAAATGGCCTAATATAATACAGATCATTGCTATCCCTTTAGCTATATCTATATATTGCAGTCTGGTACTTTTTGTTTTCATAACATTTATCCCCACTCAATTTCCACATTTTCTCTGTCTTTTTCCGATATCCTTCACATCAAAATTCGCAAACGGAAGCATCAAAAACACATCATAATACGCTTCAAACATATGATGCTCCATTACTGAATGAATGCAGACAATTGCCATAGCCATTAACATATATGGAAGATTTAAGTTTTTGATCATTATAATTGAAATAATCAGCATAACCAGTATAAATACCACCAGTCCTAACCTCATCAAAATATTCACATAAGAACTATCAATAAAGAAATAGTCTGCTACCACTTCTGTTGATCCTCCATTTCCACGCATTGGAATGTCCTGTCCCCATATCTGAACATCATACCTGTCAAAAACTTCTTTTCCTAAAGAAAGTCTCGTTGAAAAAAGAGTATTTAATTTTGCCATCCATTCTATATCTGGTCGATAAAATCTTGATACTAAGATCATAAATCCAGCTAAACCATATGGTGCCACCAGACATAAAATTTTTAGTAATAGTGATGGTATATATCCCTTTCCTTTCTTTGCACCTAATTTGTTTCTAATTTTCAAATAAACAACACATATAATCAAAATCATCATTACAATTTCACTATTCCGTACATCACAATATTTTTCAAACAGAACCACACTGATTATCATCATTCCAATTTCTATCCATGTGCATCTTGCCTGTCGGAGTACAATCCATACTGTTATCATAAAAACAATACCCGCCGCAAAATCTGTAGGATAAATAAACCCAAATGACATCCGCACCTGATCTCCCCTATGGTAAACCAAATTCGTGATAACTCCTGTATATCCTACAATCATCGTACAGATTATCATCGGAATTTCTACAATCAAATATACCTTTAAAATTTTTCTATAATCAATATCATTTGCACCAGCAATCAATAATCTCGTTTCAAGCAATGCATCAGCTCCAGAATATCTCCTTGCAATTACAAATGATCCAATAATCAGAAATACAAATAATATTTTCTTCATATCCACTGGTCTCATCACCATATACCGGAACAATACTACCAGTCCAATCCCTATCTGAACACAGAAATAAAAAAAGGTGGCCACGGAATATGTGCCATCGTTGTCCAGCTGTAAGTCAAAACCAGCCATACGGCAAAAATTCCAAGAAAAAATATTTCTGATAAATTACATTTGAATTCATAAGATGAATTTATCCATTTTCCCTCTACCTTATTGTTAATTTACTTTATCCAATTCATTTTATTTCCTCTCTTTACAGACAGTTTAAATCAGGATATGCTTTGCAACATATCCTGATTTATCCAAACCTTTTATAATTCCTCAGCCACCATCTCCAGTGCCGCCTCAATTACCTTATCCATATCATAATACTTATAATTTCCAAGACGTCCACCAAAGATCACATTCTTTTCCTGCTCTGCAAGCTTTCTGTATTCTTCAAACAGCTTATTGTTCTGTTCGTTATTTACCGGATAATATGGTTCCATTCCTACTTTCCATTCGGAAGAATACTCTTTGGAGATAACAGTTTTTTCCTGCTTTCCAAATTCAAAATGCTTGTGTTCGATGATACGTGTATAAGGAACTTCTCTTTCGGTATAGTTTACGACTGCATTTCCCTGATAGTTGTCTGTTTCAAGCACTTCTGTTTCAAATCTTACCGAACGATATTCCAGTGCTCCGAGCTTGTATCCGAAGTATTCGTCGATCATTCCGGTAAACAGTGTCTTCTCTGCGATATCCGGATTTTCTTTGATGAACTCAAAGTAGTCGGTATCTGTCTTTACTTCGATTCCGTCCAGCATCTTTTCAATGATCTTTGTATATCCGCCGATCGGGATTCCCTGATATCTGTCATTGAAGTAGTTATTGTCAAATGTAAATCTTACCGGTAAACGTTTGATGATGAATGCCGGAAGGTCTTTGCAGGCACGTCCCCACTGTTTTTCGGTATAACCTTTTACCAATTTCTCAAATACATCTTTTCCTACAAGAGATAATCCCTGTTCTTCCAGGTTCTTCGGCTCTGTGATTCCAGTCTCTGCAACCTGTTTTGCGATCATATCTTTTGCTTCCTGTGGTGTCTTGATATTCCACATTTTGCTGAATGTATTCATGTTGAATGGCAGATTGTAAAGCTCATCCTTGTAAATTGCTACCGGTGAGTTAATGTAATTATTGAACTCTGCGAACTGATTGATGTAATCCCAAACCTGTTTGTTGGATGTGTGGAAAATATGTGCACCATATTTGTGAACATTGATTCCTTCAATATTTTCACAATAAATATTTCCACCGATATGCGGACGCTTGTCAATTACCAGACAGGTTTTTCCTTTTTTCTTTGCTTCGTGAGCAAATACTGCCCCATATAATCCTGATCCTACTACTAAATAATCATACTTCATAATACTAAATCCTCTCTTTTATTTCTTTGTAATTTTATCTTTTATCATCTTTCCCATTCCGACGACACTTCCCACTCCATAACTTAAATGAAGTAAAAAGAAGATTCCCGGAAGCAAAAGCTGACATATATGCTTCGCCTCATTTTTTACAGACAGAATTGCCATTCCGATTGCACCACACCAATAAGTGATCCACATGGCAATCGCCAGAAATGGCTTCTTTAGTGCTACCAAAATGGATGTCACAAGAATCGCAATCACAAAAGCAAACGGCACAAAATGATAAATGCTGAGACATCCAGGACATACGCCAAGAGTTCTTGCTACCCAGTCTCCATTGCCGTATTTCTGCTTCATCATTCCCGGAATCGAACTTCTCACATATTGCCAGGAATGAATCTGCGGATCGTAGCATAAGCGGTATCCTGCCTGCCGGATCCGGTAATGCATCTCATTATCTTCCGTTCTTCCCAGATTTTCATTGAAAAGTCCAACCTTTTCAAATACTTCTCTCCGATACGCTGCATGGAACATGGACTTTACATATTTCTTTTCATTCTCTCTCCGGAAACCTGCGATTCCACTTCCAAACATCGAACTTTCCGCGCTCAGTAGAAGTCTCTGCCAAGGTGTGTCCTTCTCCGGAAGATTCGGTCTTGGCCCCCCGGTGACATATTCTCCGCTTTCCATGCATTCCACATTCTTGGAAACAAAATCCTCTGGAATGCGTCCATGTGCGTCCAGACGGATAATAATATCTCCGGTTGAACTACGGATTGCCTGATTCCATCCGGATGCCTGATTGTTCCCCGGATTTTCCGTAACAAAGCAGTTATGATACTGCGGATTTTCTTCGGCAAAACGTTCCATAATCCGTCTGGTTCCATCTGTTGAACTGCTGTCCACCATCACAACTTCGATCTGCTCTGCCGGGTAATCCTGTTTTGTGATATCCTCCAGCAAGTGCGGAAGATACTCTTCTTCATTGCGCGCAATCGTGCAAACTGATACTAACATACATTTCTCCTATACTGTAGTTCTTATCGTAATACTGCAAATACTGTCATAAACATGGTCATAAAATCTCTCCACAGACTGTATTTGCGCAGATCTTCCAGATTATAACTCATCTTCTCCGGAAGCACTTCATGAATATAAGCATAATCCACATCTTCTACATGCTCCAGCATTTCACCCTCATCTTTGTAGCATACGCTGGCTCTGGAAGTGATTCCTGCCGGTAACAAAAGAGTCGCATACATTTCTTTAGTATAGCCTTTTACATACTTCACAACTTCCGGTCTGGTTCCAACAAAACTCATCTCTCCACGAAGAACATTGATAAGCTGCGGAAATTCATCAATCCTGCAGCCACGGATCACTTTTCCAACCCGTGTCAGTCTGGAATCCTGACTGATCGTAACCTGTGTTCCCATCTTGTCCGCATTCTGCACCATAGTACGGAACTTTAGAATGTGAAATTTCTTTCCATACTGTGTCACACGCACCTGCTTGTAAATCACCGGTCCCGGTGAATCCAGCTTGATTGCAATACTGATGACTAACATGATCGGTGATAAAATGACAAGTAAAATCATCGAAAGCAGAATGTCAAAATATCTCTTTAATCTTAATTCTTTTTCGTGTCTGATCAGAATATCATAGTATTGTTTTACTTCGTCTGTTCTCATAAACTTCGGAAGTTCGTCCCATTTTCTCATACAGCATTCCTATCCGATGCATTCCTTCAATACATCCGTCACGTATTTTACCTCTTCATCGGTAAGTTTCGTATGAAGCGGTAATGTAATTGCATTTTCAAATAAAGCATAAGCATTTGGATAATTTTTGATATCAAATCCCATATTTTTGTATGCAGATAACAACGGTAACGGTTTGTAATGCACATTCGTTGCTACGCCATGCTCTGCCATCTTCGTAATGATCTCATTACATTCTTCCCGTGTTTTTTCCTGAACACGGATCAGATACAAATGTCCGCTGGACTTATGATCTGTATCAAAATGATTCAGTACATTCACAGGAAGACTTTCCAGTGCTTTATCATACATTCCTATGATTTCCCGACGCCGTGCTAATAATGCATCATAGCGCTTTAACTGTACCAATCCAATAGAAGCCATGATATCGGTCATATTGCATTTGAAATAAGGTGCCACAACATCATACTCCCATGCGCCAAGCTGCGTCTTTGCTAGCGCATCTTTGGATTGACCATGCAGTGAAAAAAGCATATATTTTTTATAAATCTCATCATCATCCACACCTTCGATCGGACGCCATGTGACTGCTCCTCCTTCCGCTGTGGTAAGATTCTTTACTGCATGGAAGGAAAAACTTGTGAAATCTGCAGCCTGTCCACATTTCTTTCCTTTTCGCTCTGCGCCAAATGCATGTGCAGCATCTGCCACCACAATCACTCTGCCAAACTTCTCCTGAAGTTCATTTGCCGGATGGAAAAGTGATTTCTTTGCTTCTACAATTTCAAATATCTTATCATAGTCACACATAATTCCGGCAAGATCTACCGGGATAACCGCTTTCGTCTTCTCTGTGATTGCATCTGCCAGCTTCTCATAATCCATCTCGTAAGAATCTTTTGCCACATCCACCAGAATCAGTTTTGCACCTACATGCTCTACTACACTGGCTGATGCAGTATAAGTATAGGCAGTTGTAATTACTTCATCTCCCGGTCCAATTCCCAGAAGACGCAGTGTCATCTCCAGGCAGGCTGTTGCTGAATTCAGACAGACCACCCTGTTTGTTTCCATATATTCTGACAGTTTCTTTTCAAAAAGCTTCGTCTTTGGTCCTGTTGTGATCCAGCCACTTCTTAACGTATCTACAACCTCTGCTATTTCCTCTTCCGTGATATCCGGAGGAGAGAAAGCGATATGCATGTTTTTCATAAAAAAACTTCTTTCTTCATAAATTTTAGATCTTTATTGATACTTTTCTAATTCTAAATACTCTTTCCAGAACTTATAAGATGTCAAATATTTTCTTCTGTTATAATAAGCTTTATCTACTTCTTTGTGAATTTTTTTATAACGCTTCACTGTTTCAAGATAGTATTTCATGACCTGTCTGAATTTCTTCTTATCCAGATATCTGATTTCTGCAGTATATGCATTTGGATTAATTGCAATGACACTATCTACAAGGCATTGTCTCTGTGGATTATAGAACCAGTCATGAGCAACCGCCGCCGGCCCTTTCCGTAACCATTTTTTTGGCCAGAAAAGCTGTCCATTAAAAGTCAGACGATAAAGAATGGTATCCTTCAGACTTCTGTGATCTGTTTGATAAATAGAATCAATATCCACCCCATATTCATCAAATTCTGCAAGATCTGCCATATTTGCATTTTTTGCGGACATTGTTTTTAATCGTTCCTGACATTTTTCCGTTTCAATAAAAGCAGGTCCTTTTAAATAATCTCTGATTGCATCAACAATGATTTCTGCAGCATCATAATTAAAGCGCAGTATTTCCGTTAAAAACATACCATTAAAACGTTTCCAGATACGTTCTCTTCTGTTTCTGGACGGATTACATGCCTCTTCAATCAAAAAGTTACGGAATACTTGATAATATTCCATGAAATAATTGAACTTTAAAGTAAAGCCCATATGCCATACGCAAATACCGTTCATGGTAATAAATTTAGCATTATTACGGAAACTGAATTCCGTATCATCAACACGGATAAACAATGGTAATGCAAATCCGTTTTTCTCGATCATTGTTACCGGTACACAACAATACCACCAGCCAGCATAGGAATCAGCCTTTTTCGTTTTTGCTTCCTCTTTTTGAAGCATTTCAGCCATCTCTACAATTTTTCCATGACCTTTTGAAGAATTCTGTCCTCCATCTGCTCCTAAAAATCCCACATCTTCATGGAAAACATCCATCTCTTCATAACAAAGCATGGCACCACTGATAATATAATCTTTATATTTTTCTTTTGCCAGTAACAATAATAAATATGTTCTTTTTATACTTTCTGATAAAACAACAACATCATCATCCATCAATAATACATGAGTCGCCTTTGGTTTCTGGCGAATAGATTCGATCATTCCTCGTGTAAATCCACCTGAACCGCCTACATTTTTATTTCTGTGATAATAAATATGCGGACCTTCAAATTCTTCCGCCGACAATACTCGACCCTCATCATTATCAACGATGTGAAGATAAACATTTTTTCCAATGATATCATCCTGAGTTAAAATTTCATCCTTGATCATTTTAACATTTTTACGAATAAAGTCTTCTTTTTTAAATGTTGTCGTTGCGATTGAAAGTCTCACTTCATTGAAATCACTTTCATTTACCTCAGCATAATAACCACCACCATATACACAGCACTCTGAATACATGCGGAGTTCAAATGCAATCAATGTGTCCTTATTTGATGGAATCTCAACAATAATTTCTGCTTTTTGATCGCAATGGTATTCTTTCTTTAACAAAACATTTCTTTTTGCTGAATTCTCAATTCTATGATATCCGGACAGAACCAGCTCAAAGTCACCTTTAATTTCAAGCTTCAACATCGTTTTGCCGATTTTTGTGTGTTTTTTCCATTTTTTCATAGAAAAGGCATTTAAATATGCCCCAAAATCACATGTACTATATTTTGAAAATACAAAACATTTTTCTTCAGCATCACGGATTCCTAATCCACCCTTATAAAAAAGATCGGCATTATCTGTATATTCTTCTTTATCTGGAAATAGAATACTTTGCAATTTTAACTCCATTGTTTACATCTCCTTATTTTGTACTTCTTTTAACTCTAAATAACTGCTCCAAAAATCCTTGCTTTCAAGTTTCGAATGATTTTTTCTATATTCTTCACAAACCTTGTCATAATGCAAATCTATTAATCGAAATACTTTCAACATTTTTATATATGCTTTTAGTAGTTCTATCCTGCTCCGCTTCACACAAATTGCATTTCCTGCTGCATCAGCATACACAACCTCATTGCAGCGGAACAAGTCATAAATATTCGGATTTGGTCTGGCTACTTTTGTCGCTCTGTTTTTATATGCAGGCAGAAAATGACCATTCATTGACAACATGATCAATATTCGCTTTAATTTACACGGTGGTTCAGCCTCCGGTCTACCACATGGATCCAGATCTTCCGGCTTGATTCCATTATGTCCTATAAATTCTTCTGCCGGCATAGACTGATAATTATATTTTTTTAATCCATCATGCACACCTAAGGTATCCGCATTATAAAACCACTTAAAACCTCTTAAAAAATCAACCGCACCTTTCAAATTCAGATCCACATATTTATATCTGTATTTTCCGATATTACTGCTGACCTGCACAAAAAGCATCTTTTTGAAATCCTTTGCAGCAAACTGCGGATTATGGATTGCATTCGTAATTGCCAGATTTCTGACATCATAATACTCCAGGAAACCAGGTAATTTATTTTCAAAAGCTTCATGCCAGATCGTTATTCCATTTAAGAAAATAAACTGCCCATTTGCCCTCAATCCATATTCTATATCATCTCTATGGATAAAAAACGGCAAAGGATAATGCATTTCCTTAATAAACGGAACCGGAATACACGAATACCACCAGCCTGTATACTCTGCTTTTTGAATCTGTTCATTTATCACGACATTTTTTAATTGTGTCATGTCAAAATTATGGTTATTCGCAACAATATCACCATCATTCCAGCAGGCACCACATTCATACTGCAGAGTTGGCAAATCTTCTCTTAATAATGAGCCTCCGATTACTGCCATTCTGTATTTCTCTTTAAGCAGGGTCAATAATGTATAAGTTCGTTCTATCGCTTCAGGAGAAATCACAGCATCGTCATCCATCAATAAAACATGTGTAATACTATCATCTCGCATATGTTCGAACATCGTTCTGGTAAATCCACCCACTCCACCAAGGTTTTTATTCTTAACAATGCGAATATGTTCATCCTCGATTTTTTCTCTTACTAATGTACCGCCATTATCGGATATGCATACCGACAAATGTCCATAAGATAAGGCATTCTCATTGTTAAGCAGATTTTCTTTTAATACTTTCATATTTCGCTCAACATACTTCTCACGTTTGAAAGTACAAATGCCTATTCCTATCTTAACTTCCTTCTTTTCCCTCTCTTCATCAGTCATATAACTTGCTGCATAGAGGGCTGTATCCTCCTCAGCGATTATGGATACACCTACTACTCCACTCTCCGGTAAAGCAAATATTGGAGTATTCACGGAATCTTCGCCTTTGCTTTCCATTGGAAATTGCATAATTATCTTCGAACATACTTTTTTATTCTTGCAGGATAAGGCATATATGACAACCTTTATTTTTCCTTTAAAATTAACAGACACACAAACCGATTGAATACCTGTATACTTTCTCCATTTTTCAGCAGAAAAAATATTCATATATGTCAAGAAATCTGCTTCACCACCTGCATTAAGCAATATTCCACTCTCTGACTTAATTCCGTTTTTTAATTTATAGTATAATTCTGGTTCCTCAACAGACTGTTGATTCCATACAATTTTTTGTAATATCATGCTTTTCACCACTTACTGATTCATATGCATATATTCAGTTGTTACTTCTTCTACCAGACCACTCATTCGAACATTTCCTTTGTCAATCCAAATAGCATGATCACATAACTGTCTGACAGAATTTATATCATGAGAAACATATAACAGAGTTGTTCCTCCACTCAACATCTGCCCCATTCTCTCATAACATTTCTGCTGGAACTGGTAATCACCAACGGATAATATTTCATCAACCACGAGAATATCCGGTCTCACCATGGTAGCTATTGCAAATCCAAGTCTTGCCTGCATACCAGAGGAAAAATTCTTAATCGGAACATCCAAGAAATCCTGCAATTCTGCGAATTCAATAATTTCATCAAAATGCTCTTCCATAAATTTTCTTGAATGTCCAAGTACAGTTCCATTCAAAAACACATTTTCTCTAGCCGTCATATTCATATCAAACCCGGCACCCAATTCAATCAACGGTGCAATGGTCCCTTTTGTAGTAACTGAACCTTTGTATGGTTTTAAAATTCCACAGCAGGCTTTTAAAAGCGTTGACTTTCCGGATCCGTTTGTTCCGATCAGTCCCCACGCCTCTCCTCTTTTTACTTTTAAATTGACATCTTTTAACGCAAGAAATTCCTGGAACATCAATTCGTGTTTGATCAGTTTGATCACATATTCTTTCAGGTTATCTACCTTTTCAGATGCCATGTTGAACCGAATCGTCAGGTTATCAACATCAACAATATATTCTTCGTTCATTCGCCCTTCTCCTAGATATATAAAATGAAGTTATCCTGTGTTTTCTTAAATACACCAAGTCCAATTGACAGCATGATAAAAGCCATTACCCAGCAACCAATAAAGATTCTTGGAGTTGTAAAATGTCTGTATAAAACAAGATCTCTGAAGAACTGGATATAATAAAACATTGGATTACAGTATTCTACCAGCTTTCTGAGCCAGTCCGGAAGCAGCTCGATCGGGTAAAACATTGGAGTTACATACATCCATGCTACTGTGATGGCATTGTAGATATACTGAATATCTCGAAAGAAAACATTCGCAGCAGAAAGGAAAAAGCCCAATCCGCATACAAAGATATACAGCGGAATCACTACCAATGGAAAAAGCAGGATATATGGTGAAAACGGTGCTCTGGTGATCAGCATGACCAGAATCAATGCTCCCATTGAAAAAATAAGGTCGATCAGGGAACTTGTTACTTTTGATAAGGTAAAAATATATTTAGGTACATATATTTTCTTGATCAAAGCTCCATTATCCAACACAGAATACATAGACATATGGGTTGCATT
The DNA here is from genome assembly GCF_027663865.1 of Coprococcus sp. AF99-45. NCBI lineage: Bacteria > Bacillati > Bacillota > Clostridia > Lachnospirales > Lachnospiraceae > Coprococcus > Coprococcus sp. AF99-45. The sequence goes on along the minus strand of NZ_JAQDGZ010000005.1, from coordinate 146,757 downwards.
ATTCATAAAATCAAATAATGCCTGACCTGTCAGCAGGTAAACCGGAAAGTTTTCGATTCCGCGCTGGAACATTTGGGAAAATACCAGTGTCATTACAAGCATGATCAGCAGCGGATTCAAAATACTCCACACATATCCCAGAAAACTTCTTCTGTATTTTAATTTCACGTCTCTGACTACCAGTTCTCTTAATAAATCTTTATATCTAAAAAATGTATTTATCCTATCTCTTGTTACGCTCATTATTCTTCTCCAATTTAATATGAATCTCTTCGGCCTTTAAATGCAAGTACAGCTAACGGGAATGCAGCATATCTTGTTTTCCGTAAAAACAACACTGCCGGATTCTTTACTCTGTCATACACTTCTCTGTTCTTATGATAAAAATATGCATCTAATTTCATTGCTTCTTTTCGCATACCATTCTTCAGAGGAAAGCTGATATAAATTTTCATCTGACTGGTAAGGATTGTTGCTGTCAATTCCCTGATATACTCCAGATTTGCCTTTGGAGCCGTCTTCTCGACTTTTTTGCAGTACTGATTGAGCCGCATAAGAACCCGCAGATGATTCTTCAGATTCTTCTGCATCTTTTCAATGGACATACTTTGTCCCGGAAGTCCCAGACGATATTGGTAAACAGGGTCTTCCATAAAATATACTGTCTTCACGTAAGGAATCGGAAATGCAATAAACTCTACATCTACATAAAAAGTGTGTTCATCAATCTGTTCATTTGCTTTCCTGAAAAGCTCCGTCTTCACAGTCGTGGCATGCATATCTATGATGGTCTTACCAACAATCTCCTCAAACTGGTAGAGCTTGTTATACTCGATTTTTTCAAACGGATATTCCTGCCTCTTTTCCGGCAGCCGTGTCGTATGGTTGATCCAGGTATAATTCGATGCAACGATATCAGCATCAATTTCTTTTAAAAGTTTCACCAGTCGGATGAAGCTTCTGGTGTCTACCCAGTCATCTCCATCAACAACTTTAAAATATTTTCCTCTTGCCTCACGAGCTCCCGTGTTGATGGTGGAACCATGTCCGCCGTTTTCTTTATTGATCAACCGGAACGTATTTTCATACTTTGAAACATATCTTTCCGCAATTGTTGCAGTATCATCGCTGGAACCATCATTCACGATCAAAACTTCAATATCATCCATGACTTCAGAATTCACAAAGGATTCCAGACAGTCTTCCAGATATGCCTGCACATTGTAACTTGGGACAGTTACTGTTAATATTTTCTCGTCCATTGTTCTCCTAACCTGATTTAATACTATTTTTCTCAAAAAAAGTTGGTTTTACAGATATTTAGTTCTATCTGAATCACCAACTTTTATTCTGATTACTAGAATATTATACTACACTTTTCTTTAGATGGAAAGATTATATCAAATACTCGCATCTTTGTCAAATCTGCCCACTTTATATACCACTGTGTTTTTCATCTACAATGGGTCCTTCATGACTGATCCTCCCTAAACTGACCAGTTTCTGAAAAGCCTCACTGTCTCTTTTTTTATCTTCCGGTCTGATATGATAAGTAGAAATCATATCTGCAACTTTTTCTTTAATATCCGGACTTTCTTCCATTGCTGCCTTTTCCAGCTCTCGCAGCTGGCTGAGGAAATGTACTTCATCGAACTCAAGAGGTTTGCCGATAAAAATCAGGTTGTTCGCTGTTTTCTGTAGTCCCTCTTCTTTTGTCAGCAATTCCTCATACAGCTTTTCCCCCGGTCTAAGACCGGTATACTTGATCTCCATATTCACACCAAGTGTATATCCGGAAAGTCGGATCAGATTCTTTGCCAGATCAGCAATCTTCACAGGCTCTCCCATATCCAGCACAAAGATTTCTCCGCCATGGGCATAAGCTCCCGCCTGAAGTACCAGTGAAACTGCTTCCGGTATCGTCATAAAATAACGGATAATATCCGGATGCGTAACTGTCACAGGACCTCCTGCCTCCATCTGTTTTTTAAACAGCGGAATAACGCTTCCATTACTTCCTAACACATTCCCGAATCGTACGATCACGTATTCTGTTCTGGAATATTTGCTGAAGGTCTGTACGATCATTTCACACATACGTTTCGATGCACCCATGATATTGGTAGGGTTTACTGCTTTATCCGTAGAGATCAGTACAAATTTCTTTACCCCGTACTTGTCCGCAGCTCTTGCTGTCTTATAAGTACCAAACACATTGTTTTTAATGGCTTCATTCGGGCTGTCTTCCATAAGTGGCACGTGTTTATGGGCTGCCGCATGAAAAACAACATCCGGTCGATAATGCTCCATGACGCTTTCAATTCGACTTGTATTTCGAACAGAACCTATCAGTACTTCCAACTTCAGATTTGGATACTTACGAACCAGCTCCTGCTGAATGTCATAGGCATTGTTCTCATAGATATCAAAAATGATAAGAAGCTTTGGATTGTGGGAAGCGATCTGACGGCATAATTCACTTCCGATGGAGCCGCCGCCTCCCGTAACCAATACTCTTTTATTTCTCACATACTGCCCAACGCTTTCCATATCAATTTCAATAGTATCTCTTCCGAGAAGATCTTCGATGGATACTTCCCGCAGGTTTGACACTCCTACATCGTCATTGATCAGCTGATACATTCCCGGTAATATCTTAAGTTTACAATCTGTAAGATTACAGATTCTTAAGATATCTCTGGTATTTTTTGTTCCTGCCGAAGGAATTGCAAGGATAATTTCTTCTGCATCATACTTCTTTGCTGCTTCCTGAATCTTATCTCTTCCTCCGACAATGCGGATTCCATGAATGTATTTTCCTTTTTTGGAAGGATTATCATCAATCACGCAGACAACCTTCTGATTCAGGTATTTACTGCTTTTTAATTCTTTGATGATCATATTTCCGGCTTCGCCGGCACCGATCACAATGGTGTTACGGCTATGCCTGGTTGATTTCTTCAATCCATTTTCCATGGTATGCAAAATGCGATAAGAAAATCGAGTGATGATCGTTGTGATACTTAACAAAATAAAATAGAAGAAATAATAACTTCTCGGAACCTGCAGATACAACAAACTGAAACCGAAAGCCTGAAAGACCGTTGACAGCATTGTTGCACCAAGAATGGCAAGCATCTCATTTATGCTGGCATAAGACCATACCCTGTTATACAGATTAAGTACTAAAAAAATGACTACTGTTGTGATAACATTGATGACCATATAGCTCTCGACACTGTACATATACTCTGCCGGTACCCAGATATTATCCAATTTAAAACGCAAAATAATTGCCAGATAAGAATCCAGGATCACACTTAAGATATCTACAATAAACAGTGCGATCATCCGACTTCTGGAATTTTGCAATCCCCATGTTTTTTTCATAAGCGACCTCCATTTGTACAACATAATACTGTCACAAAATATTACCGTTCTCTAACCAATCTCCGCTTAGTTATATAACTCATATACATATGCCTTTTCATCCTGATACAATTCCTTTGAATTTTTAAGTCCGGTTAATTTCTGTATCTTTTCTAAGCATTTTTCAGGATCCATGGTTACCTTTTCACCGAGATCATCATATTTTTTATCAAGTATTCGATCCAAATATACAACTAATTTGGAATTTTCTATTGAAACGTCCGGTACTTTTATATCCAGATCTTTGTAATACATTTGATATAAACGTTGGTAATTCTGTAATTCTAACCCTTCGTTAATCATTATATAAGACGTTGTATAAACATACAAGCATGTTGTATCTGCATATTCTTTACTGATTGCAATATTATTTTCTCCTTCCGGATATAAATAACAAGGATCATTTACATAATACGTCAAGCCTCCTATCAGCATCATTGAAATAACCATTGCAATCTGAATCTTTGCTTTATTTTTTATCCATAACTTATAGATAAAATAAAGCAGGTAGCAAAACAGCAGAGACAGAAAAGGAAACAAATTCATGATATACCTGTTCACCTGCCATGGCGAGATTTTTGCTGAAATAACAAATACAAAAGCACAAGTAAGTATTATATCACAGATCAAATATGTTTCTCTTTTTACTTTTACATAAACAGTTTTTGTGTGTTCTTTATTATTCACTGCAATTTCATAGTGATCTGCATGATATTGCAGCTTCATTTCCCACAAAACCTGTGTGATAAGATATGCAAGAATTCCAAGGCAGCAGACAATCAGGAGCAGCATGAAGACACCGCCGAACATCTCTTCACTGACTATAACCCAGAATTTTCTGATTCGTGACGTCCAATCTGAAAAATTATGCATATTCTGAAGTGTTTTCTGGCTATGGCTCACTCCTGTACCTGTCAGATTCTTAAGAATTGCAGGGTATAACGCAACAGCACAAACTCCGCCAACGCCTCCGCTCACTACATATTTTCCGGTCATTTTAAAGTCTTTTCGCATGATCATCCAGATCATCTGAAAGATCACCATAGGAAATGCAAAAATCACAAAATAGTAATGTGTAAATACACCGCCAAAAGTAGCAAGCAAAATACTGATCAAATTTTTCATTTTGATTTTTCTTGATGCCATCATTTCCAAATGTTCATATGCGAAAATGGTACACCACATGGTTAATAACATATACATTCGAATATATGTCACCATATTTACCGCTGCAATACTAAATCCAAAAAACAAAACCGGAAAGAAAGCAAAATATTTATCTTTTTTGATTAATTTTCCTATTTTATACAAAAATATAATTGTTACTGCATAATACAACAAGTTAGGAATGAGACCAAACCATTTACTGAATTGTCCCGGAAAGCATGAACTGATTGCATGCAAAACCATATAAAAAAGAGGTGGATGGGAATCATGGGTCTGATTATAGATAACAGATCCAAATTTGAAGGCTTCTCCCTCATTGACTGTCATATATTCCTTAAACATATCCGGACTGATTTCCGGATTATCTAATGCTCCATCTTCCCAGATCTGTGCGTGGTAATAACTGTTAGAAAGTCCATAGGACCATAACTCATCCACAAAATATCCTTTTTTCATATCACAATAAAAAATCATAAAAATGATCTGTATAAGCAGAACACATATGAATATAATATGACTGCTCTTATCTCTCAAAAACTTTTTCATATTCCTACCTTTCCATTGATGCCTGTATTTTTATTTTTTGACAAATGCTTCTTTGCCCATTTCCGGAGCAGTATCTCCCTTTGTAACAACTTTGATCTCGATTGCTTCTATTCTTTTTGAAAGTCCTTCTGTACCTGCAGGATTACCATTTTTTGTCCATCCGAGCCAGCCATAATCCTGTGCGTGGACACGGTAATACACATCACATGATTCAGAAAGCGTTCCGGTAAGATTAATCTTGATCGCTTCTACTCGTTTTCCTTTTCCGGTGGTTCCGGCAAGGGCTCCGTCTTTTACAGACTTTTGCCAGCCGATATCCTGTACATGGGCACTATATTCCACACTTCCCTCTGCTTTTTGACCTGACAGGGATATTTTGATTGCTTCTACTCGTTTACTTTCCCCGGTAGTTCCGGCAAGAGCCCCGTCTTTTACATTATTCTGCCAGCCAATATCCTGTACATGAGCAGAATAGACGATGGAGGTCCATTTTTTACTGAAGCACTGTTCCGTTGTTCCCGGAGCCTGTGCACCTTTTTTTACAATTTTAATCTGAATGGCTTCTACACGGTAACCATAGCCTTCGGTTCCGGCAGCCTCTCCATTCTTGGCCCATCCCATCCAGCCGAAATTCTGCGCATGGACACGGTAATAGATATCATATCTTTCTTCCATTTCTTCTGTCAGTCTGATTTTTACAGCTTCTAGCCTCTTCTGGCCATTTGCAGTGCCGCTTACTTCACCTTCCTCTTTCCAGCTGTCCCAACCAATATCCTGTATATGTGACATATATTGAATGGTTCCTGCGTAACCTTTATCAGGCAAATTAACTTTGATTCCACCTAAAGCCAAGGACTTTCCTGTTGTACCACTGGTTTCTCCATTTTCAACCGGACTCATCCATCCTTCACCATTGACATACGCAGCATAAGAAACGGTCGGATCCTTCTCCACAAATGCGTTTTCCGTACTTCCGGGAGCATCCATTCCTTTTTTGCCTGCAACGATCTGAATGGCTTCTGCCTGGCAGTCATAACCTTTAGTTCCTGACTCCTCATCATTCTTTGCCCAGCCAAGCCAGCCATAATTGCTTGTATAAACACGATAGTAAATATCGTAATTCTCTGCCTGCGTTCCTTTTAATCTGATTTTTATAGCTTCGGTTCTTTTTGGATCGTCATTTGCTGTCGATTCCTTTCCATCTGCAGCATATTCCTGCCATCCTGCATTTGGCACATAAGTTGAATATTCCACATTTAGGTCTGCAAGATTTGCATTAATCTTTATACTTTGGATTGCTTTCGACAAACCTACTGTACCACTTTGTTCTCCATTTTTCACCTGACCGGTCCAGCCAAGATCCTGCACAAAAGTACTGTAAGAAAGGAGGTCTTTATTCTCAACATCTACATCCTTTTCTTTTTTCAGCAATACGATCTGGATTGCCTGTAAATCCTTCGATTCTCCGGTTGTTCCTGCAATCTCATCTGTTGTGACATAATTCTGCCATCCATCATTTGCCACATGGGCACGATATAGAATCTGATATTCGTCTTTCTTTTCGCCTGTCAAACGAATCTGAACTGCCTGTATTGCTTTGCTCTGCCCGGTTGTTCCTGCCTGTTCACCGTCTGCAACATAATCCTGCCAGCCATCATCCGCCACATGGGCACGATATTCGATACCCAGACCATCAATTCCTGATATCTGCATTTTCATGGCCTGCATTGCGTATCCAAGGCCTACAGTACCTGCCTTTTCACCATTTCCGGTTTCATCTAACCATCCAAGATTTGTTACGTGTGCCGAAACAGATAAGGCATCCTTCACTTCATCCGGTACTGCTACCGGCTCTACCTCTTCCCCTGTATCCGGCTTGTTATTTTCAGGCGGCTTCACATTTGAAGAAGATCCATTTCCTTTCTGAATAAGTGAAATGTAATCTGTACTGGCATATCCATACATATCCTGAAAATTATAGTTACCGGTACTGCTGTCTACTCCGTTTCTTCCCTCTGTAAGGACACCATCGCTCTGAACCCGGTAAAATCCATTCGCTGCTTCACCATTATCCAAAAGTAAAAATGCATACTGTGACTGAGCAGCTGTCTTATACAGCACATCAGAAGAAGTATTGCTTTCTTTTCTGACATTCAGCGTGGTATGTTCACTGTTTATCAAATCCTTTATTCCAATGGAATATTTTCCATAATCCTTTGATCCATTTGTCCTGTCGAGGCTCCACATCAAATTGGCGATCTTCTCACCCCAAAACGGATCGGATGCATAGTGGACGTTAATTCCACTTCCTTTATTACCCAGATAGGCTCCTTTATAGGTTCCACATCCCGGTCTTAAATATTGCTTCGACATATAAGTTTCCGCAAAATCCTTGAGACAGGTAGAGACATCCTTGTAACTATTGGCACTCTCTCCAGGAGAGGTATCTACAGCATTTAAACCGAAAAGATTATTCTTTTCCTTTGCAATACTACTCTTTCCCCATCCGCTCTCAAGGGCTGCTGTTCCTGCCATCATCAGGGCATTTACACCGTATGTATCCTGATTTTTCACAAACTGTGCACCGCTATCCCACATTTTAGAGTCCGAATCAGTCTTTGCATTGATGATAGAATTCAATTCATCTGCACTATAATTGCTCTGACTGCGAAGCGGCAGATACTGAAAATAATTATAATATGGAGCAGACGGATTCACAGAATGTGAACGGTCACCGTTTTGATAATCTTCCAGCATATTTTCAAAATTATCGTAGGTGTAAAAATAATGTCCGTCATAACTATAATAATCAGTGCCCTCTGCAAGATACTCCGGTGCCGGTCCATTGTCCAGGCAGGCATTGTAATCATTATTCGTTACGTTTCCAACGATATTATGATAGAGTCTTCCGGATGAGACCTGATAACAACTAAGGGATTCAACCTGGGAAATATCTACGACCTGTACTTCATCCGGATCGATTTCTCCGATCACGCCTGAAAGCATAAACCGCACTTTTCCATCGCTGGTTCCAAGATAAGCAGCGTCCGCACCGTACGCACCGCAGGTATATCCCTGGGCGCCGGTTTCTGCTTCTGTGTATTCTGTAACCACAGCACCTTTTGTATTAAAATTGACGATTTGGGCAGAAGAAGATCTTGCCATTCGAATACTTTTGTCTTCTTCAACTAATCCTATTTCCGGTTCTATTTCATACACGTTTCCATATTCGTCTGTTTCTATCAGCTTTTCTTCGACTTTCTGAGGTTCTTCTTCGGCATATACACGAAGCGGCATTTCTGTCATTCCTGTTATCACAGCACCTGCCATAAAAAGTGCAGCCATTTGCTTTGCTTTCTTTCCCATAGTATTCTCCTTACTTATTCATCAGATCCCCCACTGTTTCAGTCTTAGTATAGCACCCACATTCTTAGAGTAGCAACATTTTTATAACTTTCAAGGCAGAGAAACGCTGAAGTTCATGGCAAATCACTTCAGCGTCTCTTCTATTCCTTATGCTTCTTTTTATCCTTCTGTCTTCGGCACAAGTTTAATCTCCAAGGATTCCAGTCTGTATCCCTTGCCTGTAGTCCCGGCTTCTTTTCCATCTTTTACCCAATCCAGCCAGCCAAGTTCTTCAACCTGTGCACGATAATAAATATCGTAATGATCCGCCATCTCACCGGTCAGTTTTATCTTAACCGCTTCCATTTGGAGTTTTTCTCCGACTGTACCGGATATCTCGCCATCTTTTTTCCAGTCCTGCCAGCCAATATTCTGAACATGGGCGCTATAGGTAACCTCTCCCGAATACAATGGCTTATATAAATCCAGTTTCAAAGCCTCCATGCGGAGTCCCTGACCAACGGTTCCGATCGTCTCTCCATTATAGACCTCATCCTGCCAGCCAATATTTTGAACATGGGCACTGTAAACAGCCTGGGTATCAAAGGTTTTTGAGGAAGTTCCTACCGGTGTCAGCCCTTCTCCGTCTTTACGAACCAGAGCAATCTTTATTGCTTCCATCCGATAACCATAGTTAACCGTTCCTGCAATTTCTCCATTCTTCGCCCAGTCAAGCCAGCCAAAGTTCTGGACATGGACGCGGTAATACACATCATATTCCTTTTCTATCTCACCGGTCAGCCAGATTTTTATTGCTTCAATCCTCTTATTCTGTCCGATTGTCCCTGCCATTTCTCCATTTGAAACTTCTAATTGCCATCCAATATCTTCCACATGGGTACTATAATGAATGTCTCCTGAAAATCCACGACCAGACAAACTTATTTGCAAAGCTTCCAGACGCTGGTTTTTCCCGATCGTTCCTGCTGTTTCCTGATTGCAGCAAGTCGGCTGCCAACCGACATTTTGCACATGGGCGGTATATTTAACTGACGGTTTATTCCACTCTTCGTTAAAATGATACGCATCTGCCGTTTCTCCAGGAGCAGCGCTTCCCTTTGGCAAAACAGCAATCTGTACTGCCTCTATCGCATAGCCATACTCTTCTGTTCCGGCTTTCTCTCCATTTTTCGCCCAGCCAAGCCAGCCAAAATTACTGCTATGTACCCGGTAATAAATATCGTAATTCTCTGCATCATCTCCGGTCAGATTAAGTTTAATAGCCTCCAGAGCTCTGCTCTGGCCTTCTGTGCCAAGCATTGCGCCGGTTTGAACTTCATCAGTCCATCCATACCCAGCCACAAGTCCGGTATAACTTACTCCTAGATTTTCGCTGTTTGTCTGGATTTTCAGTGCCTCCAGACGCAGGCTCTTTCCGATTGTTCCAAGGGTATGCCCGTTTTTCTTCCAGTCTGTCCAGCCATCATTTTGAATATTTGCACAATAGCTGATAAGGTCGGTATCACCTACTTCTACAACCGGTGTATTCACATCTGCATCACTTAACAGATTGCCATAGTAAAAGCTGACATCCACATCTGTACTGATTCCATCCACCTGTGCCTTGCTGGTGCACTGCCACATATCATAATTCCCGTTATAATCACATTGATAATTATACTGTGCCACCCAGCGATGCCAGTTGTTATAGACACTGCCTGTCAGATAATTGTTCCACCAATTCAGATTCGCATACACACCCACCTGATATCCTGCATTGCTGATCTTATTGCAAAAGGTTTCAGCAAACTTCTGGATCGTGGCATTTCCAAGGCTGACCTGGCTGTTATCCTCCAGATCATAATACACCGGATATGCCAGATTGTATCCCTTGATCAGTCGCAGTACGTGATCCGCTTCACTTTCGGCTTCCGTTGTATTCTCAGCGTAAGAATAGATATAAACTCCGAAAGGAATTCCTAATCTTGTACACTCAGATACGTTATACTGCCATTTTTTATCATCTTGATAAGAAACATCATTTCCATATCCAACACGGAGAATTGCAAAATCGATATCTGAGTTCTTTACTTTTTCCCAGTCAATATCCTGGTTGTGTTCACTCACGTCGATGACCTTTCCGATTGCCCCCTCAACCGGTTCTCCCTGTGAATTATAGCAAACGCCGTTGATTTTTTTATAGGCATTCGATGTATCACTGATGGCATATGCACTGGCTGACCTCTTTTGGATCGGCTGTCCGTTGGAATATCGGAAACTGTTCTCCACAAATCCGCTCTGATCCCTCAGTCCTGCACTCTCTGCTGTTTCGTCTGAAACAGTTTCTGCTTCATCTGATACATTCTCTGTTTCATTTGCTACATCTTCCGTTTCATTTAGCAGCTCTTCTGTTTCGTTTGATACATCTTCTATTTCATTTGACACATCTTCTGCCAGAACTGCCATTGGCTGACTTCCTATAAAAATTACTGCCATCAGCACTACAAATATTCTATTTATTTTCATTTACTTACTCCGTCATTCTAAACTGTCTGTTCCTAATTGTAAGTATCATAAGCCCTTTTGTAAAAAACCATAATGATCTTTGTTAAAAAAGAAGGCCAGAATTTATTAAACATATCGGTATCTTCTTTGATTCTTCTGTGATCGACGATAAATTCCTTGCTTGTTGCCCCATCATGAATTCGATAATAAATGATAGGTGTATCGCAATAAGCAAAATGTGAATTTTTAATCTCTGCACATTTCAAAAAAGTATCCCAGTCAATACAGAACTTCATCTTGGAAGTAAAGATTGGAAGTCCTACCACACTTTTATTATAGGTAACTCCCGGACAGCAGATGCTGTTTCCCAGAGATAGAATCCTTCTTCTCCACCATTTTGAGGCAGCAAGTTTTTTACATCTCATAGGCTGTCTCAAAAACTTCCGAAGCTTACTGTTTATATCTCGTTTTCCGGCTTTTCCGCCTTTCAGAGGCAGATAATCTGCGATAAAGATCGACATCTTTTCATCCGGAATATGTTTCAAAAGTTCTTCCACATAATGTTCATTATACACATCATCCTGATGCGCAACTGTCACATAATTCGTTTTTGTACATGCAACAGAAAAATTCCAGTCATCACAAATATCGCTCTTTCCTTCCCTTACATAATAGGGAATGTCATATTTTTTTGCCATATTCTCGATAAACTCACAAGGTGTCGACGTACAAACGATAATATTACTTTTTACCTTCTGGTTTACAAGCGATTTGATGCAGCTTTCCAGGTACGGCGATTCCTTGTATGCACACACTGCAAATGTGTGATCTGTATTTTGATATTCCATTCCATTTATCCCTTCTTAGCAAATGTCCAAAATTTATTCATCAAAAAATTAATCGGCGTTGTGATCATAATATTGATAATCGGTGCCACAGCCTGTGATATTCCCAGGATGTTTACCTGTAAATAAAGTAAAAGAGTACTGAGGATGAAGCTGAATCCATAAGAAATATAGGTTTTTACCAGGGATTCTTTTTTATTGCCACTCTCTTTTGCTTCTTCTTTAAATACGAATTTGCTGTTCCAATAATATGCATTCAGCGTTCCTGTCACAAATCCAAGTGCATTCGCGATGAGATAATGCACACCAAAAAATGTAAACAAATAATAAGTTGCCAGTGAAACAACCGTATTACTTACTCCTACCATGCCAAATTTAATAAACTGGACTCCGATTTTATCCCATAATTCTTTTAATTTCCGCATTCTACTTCTACCCTAAGAATTTTTCTACTCTGAAGCGTGGTCTTCCTTTTGCTTCCATATAAATCTTTCCAATATACTCTCCGACAACGCCCAGACCTAATAAGATGAGTCCTCCAAAAAGCCAGATGGAAATAACGATGGTTGCCCAGCCCGAAACTGTGTTTCCTCTGACTGCTCCGATAATAAACCAGATGATCATCAGCGCACTGGCGCATAAGGCTCCTACACCGAGAGTTGTGATCAGACGGATTGGTTTAATACTGAATGAAGTAATTCCATCAATAGCAAAGGCAAGCATTTTTTTCAGCGGATATTTGGATTCTCCGGCAAAACGTTCTTTTCTTGCATATTCTACGGTATCGCTTTTGTATCCGATCAGTGGAACGATTCCACGCAGAAACAGATTTACTTCTTTATATTCAGATAAGGCATCTAATACGGTTTTACTCATCAGTCGATAGTCTGCATGGTTAAATACGATGTCTACTCCCATCGCCTGCATGATCTTGTAAAATCCTTCTGCAGTCGTTTTTTTGAAGAACGTATCCGTTGCACGGGAATTTCTGACTCCATATACAACTTCACAACCTTCTTTGTATTTTTCAACAAATTTGTCTACTACATCGATGTCATCCTGTAGATCCGCATCCATGGTAATCGCCATATCACACAGATCTTTTACTGTCATAAGACCGGCCAGAACTGCGAACTGATGACCTCTGTTGTGTGCCAGCTTGACACCGCCAATTCTCGGATTCTCACTGTGATATTTTTCGATGAGTTCCCATGTTTTGTCTTTTGATCCGTCGTCTACAAAAATAATTCTGCTCTTTTCGGAAACAGCACCAGCTGTAATCATTGTTTCCAGCTTATTGCCCAGTTCTTTTTGCGTTTCCGGAAGAACCGCTTCTTCGTTGTAGCAAGGAACTACTATATATAATACATCACCCATTTATTCTTTTCCTCTTCCTTAATTCTCTGGATATAGCCCTTTTTCTATCAGAGCTTTTACTTCTCTTACGACAAGGTCTTTGTCTTCTTTATAGGTAACCCCAAACCACTTGTCATGGGATTTTAACACTTTTACCGAAACCTGATCTTTTTCCAGAAGATCTCCGATAATGGTCGGAAGCAGATATTCTCCTTTCAGATTGCCTGCTTCTTGTTTGTCAAGGAATTCAGCAAAACCACTCTCTAAAATACCAAAAAATTCTGGTGTAAGTCCCCACATATTCATAGAAACCGGAGTATCCGCATTAATGATTTCTTCCTTTCCATCAGCTAAAACTGCGGCACCTGTTTCTGTTTTCACGATATTGGAGGTTTCCACGATCTTGGTCAGCATCTGGTTCTCATCCACCTTGCAGACTCCTCGTGTCACACCGCCATTCTCACTCAATGTATTCTTAAGAACAAAGCCTACCATGCTGATCTGCATCTTGTCTGACTTTTCTTCTTCCTTCGTCAGTTCACGAAAAGCTTCTACATAAGCTTCTTTTCCATAATAATCATCCGCATTTATTACAAGGAATGGTTCTTTTACTACATCCTTACAGCATAAAATGGCCTGACCGGTTCCCCAAGGTTTCGTTCTTCCGGCAAACTTTTCTTTATATTCTGCCGGTATATCATCCACCTCCTGGAAAGCATACTCGACTTTGATTTTTTTCTCGATACGGTCTCCGATAATTCTACGGAAATCTTCCTCCAAGTCTTTTCTGATAACGAAAACAACTTTATCAAAACCTGCCTGTATTGCATCATAAATAGAATAGTCCATAATGATCTCGCCCTTTGGTCCTACCGGCTCTAACTGCTTAATGCCACCGCCAAATCTGCTTCCAATCCCAGCTGCCATAACAACTAATGTAGCTTTATTCATAATAATTCCTCCATTTGTATATAGCAAAATTTTAACATTTACCTCTGATTATAACACATACAAGGTTCAATTAAAACATTTTTCCTTTTTTTTAAGATTTTTCTCATAAAATGAAAATCCCCGGCACAACTCGTGCCGAGGATAAGTATTCCTGTTATTCAAATCGGAAGGTATCTTTCAAACCTTTCCATAATACATCTTTTTCACTTAAATTCAGTTTGGTTCCATCTGTCAATGCATAACCTTCGCCGCTTGCTGTACCATGATATTCTCCCGTCAGCTCCGGCCATTCGATGCCGATTTCCGGATCATTCCATGCAAGTCCGCCTTCATCTCCCGGATGATAAAAATCTGTACACTTGTAGCAGAATTCTGCCAGGTCAGATAACACCAGGAATCCGTGAGCGAATCCTTCCGGAATATAGAACTGTTTTTTATTTTCTTCTGTCAGTTCTACTCCAAACCATTTCCCATAGGTTTCGGATCCGCTTCTCAAGTCCACAGCGACATCAAAAACGCTTCCTTTTACAACACGGACCAGTTTTCCCTGAGGAAACTGTTTCTGAAAATGCAGACCTCTGAGTACTCCTTTGGTAGAAGAAGACTGATTATCCTGTACAAAGGTCATTGTAAGTCCTGCTTCTTCCATATCTTTCTGATTGTATGTCTCCATAAAATATCCGCGCGCATCACCGTGTACGGTTGGTTCGATCACGCAAAGTCCTTCGATTCCACCCGCATTTTTTTCTACTTTAATCTGTCCCATTTTTTCCGCTCCTTACCTAGAACTCAATTTCTTTCAAATATCTCTTCAAAGCATCCTGCCATGTCGGGAGAGGTACAAAACCATTTTCCACCAGCTTCTTCTTATCTAATCTGCTGTTGAACGGTCGTTTTGCCTTGGAAACTCCGTATTCTTCCGTTGTAACCGGAAGCACTTTCACAGCATCCTCGGCATATTCTGTTCTTCCCATCTCTACGGCCTGTCGGAATATTTCCTTAGTAAAATCATACCAGCTGATATAGCCGCCTTCGTTTGTCACATGATAATAACCATATTTGTCGGTTTCGATCATATCCACCAGCAAACGTGCCAGATCATAGGTATATGTCGGGGTACCGATCTGGTCATTTACAACCTTCAGCGTATCATGAGTCTTCGCTACATTCAGCATCGTTTTAATAAAGTTCTTTCCATTTACTCCAAATACCCATGCAATACGAACGATAAAGTAGCGTTCAAGATTGCTGCTGACCGCCTGCTCACCTTCCAGCTTTGTCTGTCCGTAAACATTCAGGGGCTTATAAGCAGTGCAATCCGGCTGCCATGGTTCTGTTCCCTGTCCGTCAAATACATAGTCTGTGGAAATGTAAACCATCTTGCAGTCAAGCTTTTTGCAAACCTTTGCAATATTTTCTGTCCCTCCGGCATTGATAGCACGAACCTTTCCCATCTTATCCTCATCTTCTGCAAGATCTACCGCAGTCCATGCAGCACAGTGGATCACAACATCCGGTCTGCATTCTGTGAGAACTTTTTCTACTGCTTCTTTATCTGTAATATCTAAAGGAACATATGGCATTGTGGTAACAGCACTTCCGTCCTGCACTCCCGCATATTCCGGTGCAAGATCAGAACCGATGCCCTCATAGCCTCTTTTTTTCAATTCATTCATGACATCATGGCCAAGCTGACCTGCCACACCTGTTACAAATACTTTCATTCGACTATCGCTCCTACTATTCTTATCTGTTGCCATACATTTTTTCATAGTAATTCTGATATTCGCCGGAAATGATTGTCTCCCACCATTCCTTGTTATCTAAGTACCACTGAATGGTCTTTTTGATTCCATCTTCAAATTTGGTTTCCGGAAGCCATCCAAGTTCATTGTGGATCTTAGTCGGATCGATGGCGTAACGCATATCATGTCCTTTACGGTCGGTTACATGTGTGATCAGACTTTCCGGTTTTCCAAGTTCTTTACAGATGATCTTTACGATATCGATATTCTTCATTTCATTATGTCCGCCGACATTGTACACTTCTCCGACACGTCCTTTATGAATAATAAGGTCGATGGCACGGCAATGATCCTCAACATATAACCAGTCACGTACATTTAAGCCTTCTCCATAAACCGGAAGCGGCTTATCAGCTAATGCATTGGCGATCATCAACGGAATCAGTTTTTCCGGGAAATGATATGGGCCATAGTTGTTGGAGCAACGGCTGATGGTTACAGGAAGTCCATAGGTTCTGTGATAAGCAAGAACCAGAAGGTCTGCTCCTGCCTTGGAACTGCTGTACGGAGAGCTTGTGTGGATCGGTGTTTCTTCTGTAAAGAAAAGGTCCGGTCTGTCCAGCGGAAGATCACCATATACTTCATCTGTACTTACCTGATGATATCTCTGGATTCCATATTTACGGCAGGCGTCCATCATAACAGCAGTTCCTTTGATATTAGTATCAAGGAATACTTCCGGGTTCTCAATAGAACGGTCTACATGGGATTCTGCTGCGAAGTTTACAACCATATCCGGATGTTCTTCTTCAAACAATTGATAGATTGCCTCTCTGTCGCAGATATCAATCTTACAGAAACGGAAGTTCGGATTATCCATGACCGGTGCCAAAGTAGATAAGTTTCCTGCATATGTCAGCTTATCTACGCATACAATTCGATAGTCAGGATATTTTTCCAGCATATGAAATACAAAGTTACTTCCTATAAATCCGGCTCCTCCGGTTACAATTATCGTCATTCTTATTTCCTCATCTTTCTTAATACAAATGTTCCTGATATTTTCCATCTAATACATCTTTCAGGTACTGTCCATACTGATTTTTCTTTAAAACTTCATAAACTTCAAGAACTTCTTCCTTTGAAATCCATCCGTTCAGATATGCGATTTCCTCGAGACACGCAATTTTTCTATGCTGATGCTGCTCTACTGTCTTTACAAAATTCGTTGCATCTACCAGTGATTCATGGGTTCCTGTGTCAAGCCAGGTAAATCCCTGTCCAAGAAGTTCCACATTCAAGCTGTTATCTTCCAGATAAATGCGGTTCAGATCTGTGATTTCCAGTTCTCCTCTTGCACTTGGTTTTAAGTTCTTTGCGTATTCAACAACACGGTTATCGTAAAAATAAAGACCTGTTACACAATAATTACTCTTTGGATGTTCCGGCTTCTCTTCAATAGAGACAGCTTTTCCATTCTTATCAAACTCTACAATTCCAAAACGTTCCGGATCATCTACATAATATCCGAAAACGGTTGCCCCTTTTCCTGTTTCTGCATTTTCTACTGCGGCTTTTAATCTCTTCTTCAAGCCATGTCCGGCAAAAATATTATCTCCTAAAACCATTGCCACCGGCTCATCACCAATAAAGTCTGCTCCTATGATAAATGCCTGTGCCAGTCCATCCGGACTTGGCTGTACAGCATACTGAAGATTTACGCCAAACTGGTGTCCATCTCCTAACAGATCCTGAAATCTCGGTGTATCTGCAGGTGTCGAAATAATCAGAATATCTCTGATCCCCGCATTCATAAGCACTGACATTGGATAATAAATCATTGGTTTGTCATAAATCGGAAGTAGCTGTTTCGATGTTACCATAGTTAATGGATAAAGTCTTGTTCCTGATCCACCTGCAAGAATGATTCCTTTCATCTAAAATTCTCCTCTCTGTACACGATCTTGTCTGTATGCAGCAATTTAGTTCTATTATTTACAATTACTATTATAAAAGATGACGTTACGTTACCTTCAAGTATTTTTTTATGATATCCTTAAAGACTCTAGATTAAAGCATATACTTTTTTGGAGATCCTGATTTCAGAAGTCTAGCCTCTTGACCGGATTTATCCTAATATTATTTATCCTGTTCTCAAGATAGAGGCAGACATTTTTGCACTGTTTATTTCCTGCAGACAAAAATGCCTGCTTCTTTTGTCACATCGTATCCTTTGCCAGCTTTTTGTTTTACATAATCTCTGAACTCCTGGTATCTGCTCAAGATGTATTGATTCTGATTGCCATGGCAGGAAAGGATATATGCGATCAACGGTTCTGCATCCTGAATTTCCAGCTTATCTTTATATTCCTGCCACGAAATTTCATGAAAATATGGTTTCAAGATTTCTTTTCCGTTTTCTTTCCCAAATTTCTCATACAGATTGTCAGCTGACAGTACAATCCGATTGTCAAATCCTTTTGCCAGCTCACTTACTTCTTTCATATGTTTTTTTCCATAGGTACTGCATATGAATCTTCCGAATTTCTTTAATACTCTTGCCACTTCCCTGCAGGTCTGACTCAGATCTTCACAATAAAACAGCATATGATTGGCAATCACCAGATCAAAGGTTTCTGCCATAAAGGGAATCTTTTCTGCATCTAGGATTTCAAATTCAAATCTCTTATCCTTTTGACCGATGTTTCTTCTGGCATCTCTTAACATACCCTCGGACAGGTCAGAAAGTGTTATGCTGATGCTGTCTGGTATTTTCTGTATATTCTCTTTCCAGAGCATTCCGTTTCCACAACCGATTTCTAAAACCTTCAGTCCATTTTTCAATTCAAGATTTCGATAGATCCAGGGGAACCATCCCTCTTTATTTACCGAATATAATCGGTGCAGGCGGATTCGGGAAGCAATATTGGTGGCATTTTGATACTGCTTCTTTACCGCATTTTCCATTCCTGTAAGATGAATCAGTTCCAGCATTTTGTTCCAGTTTACCGTATGATACTCTCTGATCTCACCGGAAGTATCTTCAATTGCCTTTTCAACCAGCTGCAATTGTTCGATCTTATCACGAACCAGTTTTAATTGTACTTCCAGCGAATCTGACAAAAAATGATAATCCATATCTCCGATAGTCATATTTTTGATATCATTCAACGAAAAACCCAAAAACTTCAGCAGAAGTATCTGCTGAAGTCTTGTGAAATCCTCATCTGTATAAAAACGAGCTCCTGATTCATTTACAAAAGACGGTTTTAATATATCATGGCTGTCATAATATCTGATGGTACGCACGGTGACATGTGCCATACGGGCAAATTCTCCCGATGAATAAAATCCCTCTTTTTTCATTTATCTCTTACTCTCCAATCCCACTTTCCACTAATTCTACCATAGCGTCAAGTGCCTTGCTCTCATCTTTCCCCTCGCACACGATCTCAATGGTATCACCGGACTTGATGCATGCCCCCAACACGCTTAGCACACTTTTCGCATTACCTTCCGATTCGCGATATCGGAAAGTGATCTTACTTTCATATTCCAGTGCCATCTTGCAGAAAAGTCCTGCCGGTCTCAAATGCAATCCCGTCGGATTTTTGATCGTTACCTTTTTACTGATCATTTTCTCCTCCACTGCTCTTTGTCAATGTGATCTGTACATTGATCGTATCTTCAAGTTCAATTCCGTCAGGAAGTGTAACCTGGATCGGAACATTATAGGTTCCCGCTGTCTTGCAATCGTTCAGATTGATTGACACACTTCCTTTTTCAAGAGTAAAATCATCCAGATCCTCTTTAGAACCACGCACAACAATTTCCAGATCGCCCTGTTCTGCATATGACACCTTGTAATCCTTTGGTGCATTCAGCAGCGCAATGGAATTGTATGGGAATTCAACTGTCTTAGTTCCGAATTTCTCTACCTGGATCTTTATAACGATCGGTACGCCTCCTGCGCTGTCCTGGTCTGTCTTTGCCCAGTACGGAAGATAATTGGCGATATCTACTGTCTTCTCTATTGTCTGGTCCAGACCATCTTCTGCCAGCTCTTCTGCCGGAATTTCAATAGAATCTACCGTTTCCAGCTGCTCCTCTGTGCCTACGATCTGAATGCTTTCCGGCTGGATACTGATTCCGCTGAAATGATATCCGCTCGCAGTACCGATCAGTGAAGTATCAAATTCTACCGGAATACTCTTTGTCTGAAGCATGGTGATTTTTACCTTCAGTCCTTCGTCTCCCAGGTTATTCTCAATCTGTGTCGAATCTACGATCTTTCCATTGTTATCATAAAGAATCAGCTCTGCTTCTTTTTCCTCATCTTTAGACTGTCCTGAAACATCGACAAGTGCTACCACCTTGTCGATTGAATCGATTACTGATTCTGGTCCGCTGATCTTAATCTTCTCCGGATTTGCTTTCAGCTCACCCACCTGATATCCGTCTCTCGGTGTTCCCGAACTGGTTGCAGTGATCGGGAAAGTCTCTGATTTTCCAAGTTCAATGCTTACTCGCAGATTGATCGGATTGGCAGTCGCCTCAAACCTTCCTGCATAAGAAGGGATCGATATATCGATCGGGATCAGGGATCTGGTTCTGACATCCAGATTCTTCATATCCGCTGTTGCTCTGATATCATCAGTTTTAATTTTATTTAAAATAGAACGTTTTGCCTTTACTGTTACGGATATCGTCCTGCTGTCATCCAGAATCTGATATGTATTGCCCGGATTTGTTACGATTTCCGGATGTGTCACTGTCACCTGGATTCCGGAAAATGTCCGTTCGTCCACCGGATCTTCAATATTCATAACAATTATCCATAAAAGGACAGAGAATACAAATGCCAACAACTTAAGACCCCAGTTTTTAGTCAACGCCCTTTTCATGCGATCTCCATCCTTTCCATATTTTTTTCAAACGTCCGATCTCCACACTCTTCTTACTGATAGATTCCAGACGTTTTTTCAGATATTCCGGTGTAACATTGCGCACAAGCTGTCCTCCCATCGCTACAGATACATACCCGGTCTCTTCTGATACGGTGACGATCAGAGCATCACTCACCTCACTCATTCCGACTGCTGCACGATGTCTGGTCCCCAGCTCCTTACTGATTCCCATATTGTCTGACAATGGAAGATAGCAGGTCGCTGATACGATCCTGTCTCCACGGACAATGATTGCACCATCATGAAGTGGTGTGTTGTGTTCAAAAATATTGATCAATACCTGCGGTGATACAATACAGTCCAGCGCAATTCCGGTGCTCTCGTATTCTGTCAGCATGATTGCCTGCTCTACGACGATAAGTGCTCCTGTCTTCACTGCTCCCATCGCAAAGGATGCTTCTACGATTCCATCGATCGTTTTCTGGCTGAAACGTACATTATCTTTTCCTCTTTTATCCAGTGCCACCATATTGGGAACAAATTGTTTTTCCCCCAGTTTTTCCAATGCTCTTCTGAGCTCAGGCTGGAAAATGATCACGACTGCGGTTGCCATGACCGGAAGTGAATTCTGTGCAATCCACAAAATCGTATACATTTTAAAAACTGCAGCCACCAGAATAAACAATGCAACAACCAGAATCCCCCTCAGCAGCATCCAGGCTTTTGTATTCTTTATCCAGAGAATAATCTGATAGAATAAAAATGTAATAATCAGTATCTCAACAGCATCTACTACCCGGATCTGCGGGAAGTACCACGATTCTGATACAAATTCTTTTAAAACCTGTGTTAATACTGTGTTCAACAGTGTACCCCCTTTTTCTATCCGTTATTTATACCCCTGTTTTTATAATATTTCCCTATTTGTTATCGCTATTCAGTTCATTTTCCACAATGCTCTGAATATCCAGTTCTTCCTTCAGGCTCTGTGCAAGAAGGATTTCATCTGTATTGCCCCCAACTCTTGTCGGTCGCTGAACTGCCGGACTCTTTGGCCGTTTTACCTTAGAAACCGTTTTTGTTTTGCGTACTGCCGGTTTTTCCGTCTGCCCACTCTTCGACCTCTGTCTTCTCTCCGGCTCTGTTCCCGCAATCTCACCTGTTTCTTTCCGCTCATTGATATGTTTGACCGTCTTCTCCGGAGCTGTCACCGAAATCTTAGGGATGGCTTTTACATAATAGTAATATTCATCATCCTCAAACTGAAGACGTTCTGTTCTGGAATAATCCACCGAGAACAGGAAAAATTCCATGATAAAACCAATCACGACTGCTGCAATATTTCCAATGATCAGCATATTATAAGAGGTATGTATATCGAATACAATATCTCCGATCACAATTACAACAATATTCACAACCGCACCGGATGCTGCTGCGATTTTCCACGCATGATCTACCGAAAGCCGGCGCACTGTATACACCACAAAAATAGAGATAATAAATGCGATCACAGTGATCCACAGAGTCTTATCCTGGAATACCGTCTTCACAAACAGCGAAATCTGCCTGGTAATTCCATCCGCACTGGTGATCGCTGTTGCCGAAGTTCTCACACATTCGATCATATAGTAAATGATCGTTCCAAATACAACCGGTACTGCTGAAATCGGTCCAAGTACAAGCGCACAGGCAACCGGCACCACATACGGAACATGAAGCATAAATGCTACCGGTGTGACCAGCAGAAGAAGTGCCTTTTTCGGAGTAAATCTGCAGTAAAAGATAAACATTACCACAAAGATCAGTGCCGCTGCCGCTGCCACTCCTATAGACAGTTTGAACAGATGCACAATTACAAGTCCTGCCGCCACATACGCCGTTACAACCGGTGGAAGAAAGGTGCAGATCACTGCCAGTGCCACCGCTACAACCGGTGTCGCCACCGCTTTCATCAGTCCAATATTCTGGTTGATCATAAGAAATGTAACCAGTGCCAGAACAAACTGCACAGCTTTATCAATATAGATTGATTTCATCGCGTATAATTCCTGTAATTTATCTCTCCATACTATCAGATCATTCATTATCGTTTCTCCCTTTCATACATTCTGTTCAGTCTTGTAAGATCGTGATTGAATTGTTTCACACGCTTTCTTGCTTTTTCATGTTTGGTTCCGTAAAAATGGGAAGCAACGATTCCATAAAAAATAACAAGTACCAGATATCCAATTATCACAGCTGCCGCAAGCATCACAAGAAACTGCATATTCAGATTTTTCATCAGTTCATCCAGAAAAGCAATAACTCCGATTCCCACTGCAACAGCATAGCCGACCGTGACCCATATGATCGTAGCAATGGTGTGAAAGCTCCGGTAATCTTTCTTATAATAAGAACTGATCTTAAAATCTTCCTCTCCCTGTTTGCTTTCGTACATCGCCATCCTTGTCATCAGCTTAACTTTGCTTTCATTTAACATTTTGTCACCTCATACGTTTTATTCGTATATGCATTACTTTCAGTATAACAAATATCAGATTCCTTGTCCAATACTTACCGTCAAAAAGTATACATTTTCGGCTCCTGCCTTTTTAAGCACTCTCGCCGCCTCGTCTAAGGTACTTCCTGTCGTATAAATGTCGTCGATCAAAACGATATTTTCTCCTTTTACATTTTTCTGCACTGCAAATGCTCCCCTGATATTTCGTTTTCTCCCTTTATCGCCCAGCTCTTTCTGAGGACTAGTCGCCTTAATTCTCTTAACAGCACCTGCATCCATAGCAATTCCGGTATTTTCTGATAATACCTTTGCTACAATTTCTGCCTGATTAAATCCCCGCTTTCTTTTTCGCCGGGAATGCAGCGGAACCGGCACGATCAAGGTGATCTTTCTTTCCCATAGATAAGGAAGAAAATGCTCTGCCATTTCTTTTCCGAACGTTTGTCCGTAAATCCTCCGGTTCTGATATTTCATTGCATAAACTGCATTTTCCACTGCATCTTTATGCACCCAGAGACTTCTGCCATCAACAAAAAGATGCTTCTGCCTGGTACAGTCATAGCAATATTCTTCAGCCGGATCTGTCAAAGGCTTTCCACAGCACATGCATCTTACTTCACCAATATAAGGAAGTTTTTCACGGCACGCCTTGCAGATTCCATTGTGTTCCGTAGAATGTTTCTTTCCTGCACTTACAATTTCTCCACAAAACGGACATTTTGAGGGATAAATTAGTTCCAGAATTGTTTCTTTGACCTTTTTTAAGTTTTCCATCCACTTTTCGGATTTGATTTTCTACATTTTCTGTGTAACTATCCGCAGAACTCCCGGATCCGTTCTGCCAGACTGGTATTCCGGTTGTGTTCATTGGTATTCCGGATCATCTCCTGGAAGGTCTGGTCATTTCCGACAATTGTCACACATTTTCTGGCTCTTGTGATTGCCGTGTAAAGAAGATTCCTGTGAAACAGCTGTCTCGGTCCGCTCAGAAGAGGGATGACAACCGCCGGATATTCGCTTCCCTGCGACTTGTGAATGGTGATCGCATAGGCAAGCTCCAGTTCTTCCAGCAATTCAAACGGATACTTTACTTTTCTCTTTTCATCGTATTCAACTTCCAGTGTTTCAGTATATGTATTGATCTCGGTGACAATTCCCATATCGCCATTAAAAATCCCCATCCCTTTATCCACCGTCAGTCCATACTTGGTTGTGATCTCCCATTCAAGCTGATAGTTATTCTTGATCTGCATCACCTTGTCGCCCACGCGGAATTTGTGATCGCCATATTCTTTTTCCGCTTTTCCCGGCTCCGGTGGATTCAAATACTCCTGCAAAATACTGTTCAGCCTTTCCACTCCCAGCAGTCCTTTCCGCATCGGTGTGAGTACCTGGATATCATATGGTTTTGCATTGACATATTTGGGAAGCTTCTTCTGGATCAGTGTCAGCAGAACACTGATGATCACATTCGGATCCTGTCTTTTCAAGAAGAAGAAATCCCGGCTTTTATTATCCAAAAGAACCGGTTCTCCCCGGTTGATCTTATGTGCATTTACCACAATATCACTCTCCTGTGCCTGTCGGAAAATCCGGGTCAGCATGACAACCGGAAAACATTCCGATGCGATGAGATCCTTCAAAATACTTCCCGGGCCTACTGATGGAAGCTGGTTACAGTCCCCTACCAGGATCAGCCTTGTCCCCGGTACAATTGCGGTAAGAAGTGCATTCATCAGAGGCAGGTCTACCATAGACATCTCATCGATGATGATCACGTCGGTTTCCAGTGGATTATCTGCATTTCTTGCAAATCCGTTCCGGTTCGGGTTCTCATCCTCCTCCGGATTACCGTTCACCTCCAGAAGCCGGTGGATCGTCTGCGCTTCCCATCCGGTTGCCTCTGTCATTCTTTTTGCGGCACGCCCGGTTGGTGCTGCCAGCATAATTTCCATATTCTCACTGTGAAAATATTCGATCATAGCATTGATCGTCGTCGTTTTTCCGGTTCCAGGACCTCCTGTGAGAATCATAATTCCATTCCGCACAGCCGCCATGACCGCATTTTCCTGCTTCTCGTCAAGCTGCATTTCGGCTTCTTTTTCAATCTGATGGATCTTTTTTTCGATCACTACATTGGCTTCTTCATATTCAAGATTCAGATCATGCAGCATTTTCGCGGTATTGAGTTCCAGATAATAGAAGTGGGACACGTATACCCGCAGACCTTCTTCAGATTCTTTGAGTACGATTTTCTTTTCCATCGACAGATCCATCAGGTATTTCTCAATATCCTTAATCTCCACTTCCAGAAGTGCAGATGCCCGACGAAGCAACACGTCCTTTGTCAGATAGACATGCCCTTCGGCAACACTCTGCTGTAAGGTATAAAAAATACCACTCCGGATACGGAAATCCGAGTCTGAATGAATGCCGATCTTCGTTGCGATTTCATCAGCGATCTTAAATCCGATCCCCTGAATCTGATCTGCAAGCTGGTATGGATTTCCTTCCAGTACCTGATAGGTCTTCGGACCGTAAAACTGATAAATCTTTGCTGCAAGTGTCGTCGAAATCCCAAATTTCTGAAGATAGATCATTGCCTTCCGCATATCTTTTTTCTCTTCTACCTGTACAGCGATCTCTCTTGCCATACGTTCGCTGATCCCACGCACCTCCGCAAGTCTTTCTGGTTCTTCTTCGATGATCCGGAAGGTGTCTTCCCTGAATTTTTTCACAATCCTGCCGGCAAGAGATGCACCAACCCCTTTGATCGCCCCTGATCCCAGATAGCGTTCAATCGAAAGCAGATCTTCCGGTGCTTTGATCTCATAATTCAGCACTCGGAGCTGTGTTCCATATACACTGTGAACCACATATTCTCCGTTCACCTCAACCAGCTCTCCCTCTGATAAATAGTTAAAGTTTCCGACACAGGTCAGATCGCCATCATCATTATTCAAATTAAATACGGTATATCCATTGTCTTCATTGCGAAATACAATGTGTTCTACGTAACCTTTTACTGTTTCCATACTTTTTTCCTTTTTAAAAAGGCTGTCTCTCTACAGAAACAGCCTTCTCATGTGCTTATCACTAGAAATCTTTTTTTCCGTTCATAAACTCCACATACTGACCGGTACCGATTGCAACAACCTTCATCGGGTCTTCCGCTGTCATCGTATTGATGCCTGTCCTTTCTTCGATCAGTTCTTCCAGCCCGCGAAGCAGCGCACCTCCACCTGTCAGTACAATTCCACGATCCAGAATATCCGCGGAAAGTTCCGGCGGTGTTCTCTCCAGAACCCCAATGACCGCTTCGACGATCTGACTTGTAGTCTCATGCAGTGCTTCTTCGGTCTCAGAAGCCGTTACCGTAACCGTCTTTGGCAATCCTGTTACCAGATTTCGTCCCCTTACTTCCATTGATTCATCTTCTACAAGAGGATATGTCGTTCCGATCTTGATCTTGATGTCTTCTGCTGTCCTGTCTCCGATCAGCAGATTGTGCTTTTTCCGGACATAACGGACGATTGCTTCATCAAAATCATCACCTGCAACTTTTAATGATGTATTCACAACAGTTCCTCCAAGGGAAATCACCGCAATGTCGGATGTACCACCACCGATATCCACGATCATGTTGCCGCATGGTTTTGAAATATCTATTCCGGCTCCGATTGCCGCCGCAACCGGTTCCTCAATCAAATGTACTTCCCGCGCACCGGCTGCAAAAGCAGCCTCTTCTACTGCCTTTTTTTCAACCTCTGTAACACCGCTTGGCACACAGATACTGATATTCGGCTTCTTAAATGTACGCTTTCCCAGTGCTTTCTGAACAAAATATTTGATCATTTTTTCTGTGACAATGTAATCGGAAATAACGCCCTGTCTGAGAGGTCTTACCGCAACAATGTTCCCCGGTGTCCTTCCAAGCATCAGCCTTGCTTCTTCACCGATTGCTTTTATCATATTGGTATCTCTGTCAAAGGCAACGACTGAAGGTTCTTTCAGTACAACTCCCTTTCCTTTCACATAAACGAGGATACTTGCTGTTCCTAAATCAATTCCTAAATCTATTGACATCACGATTCCCCTTTCACATACTCACCTTATTATAATCAAATCTTTAATAAATAGGAAGTCTTTTTTTTCAAGTTCAGGATTTTTTAAGATTTCTGTATCATTTTCTGTCCAGCATCATTTTGATGTATTTTCCTGTATATGAATTCGGGTTTTCTGCCACTTCTTCCGGTGTACCGCACGCAACAACTGTGCCCCCCTTGTCACCGCCTTCCGGTCCGATATCGATAATATAATCTGCTGTCTTGATCACATCCAGATTATGTTCGATCACGATAACCGTATTGCCATCTGCCGCGAGTCTGCGCAGGATTTCCGTCAACTTGTGCACATCTGCAAAATGAAGTCCGGTTGTCGGTTCATCCAGAATGTACACTGTCTTCCCAGTGCTTCTCCGGCTCAGTTCAGTTGCAAGCTTGATCCGCTGTGCTTCACCGCCGGAAAGGGTTGTAGACGGCTGGCCAAGACGAATATAAGAAAGTCCTACATCGTAAAGTGTCTCCATTTTTCTACGGATACTCGGTACATTTTCAAAGAAATGAAGCGCCTCTTCTACCGTCATATTCAGAACATCATAAATGCTTTTTCCTTTATATTTTACCTCCAGTGTCTCACGGTTGTAGCGCTTTCCGCCGCATACCTCACACGGCACATATACATCCGGAAGGAAATGCATCTCAATCTTGATGATTCCATCTCCGCTACACGCTTCACAGCGTCCGCCCTTGACGTTAAAGCTGAATCTTCCTTTTTTATAGCCTTTCGCCTTCGCATCCGCGGTTGCCGCAAACAGATCCCGAATCAGGTCGAATACTCCGGTATATGTCGCCGGATTGGATCTTGGCGTCCTTCCGATTGGAGACTGGTCAATGTCGATCACTTTGTCCAGCATTTCCAGTCCTTCAATCCGCTTATACTTTCCAGGAATCACACGGGCACGGTTTAGCTTTTTCGCCATACTCTTGTAAAGGATTTCATTCACCAATGAACTCTTACCGGAACCTGATACGCCGGTTACACAGGTCATCACGCCAAGTGGGAACTTCACGTCAATATTTTTCAGGTTATTCTCTGCTGCACCTACAACTTTGATCCAGCCGGTCGGAACTGCGCGGGTTTCCGGAACCGGGATCTTGATCTTTCCGCTTAAATATGCACCTGTGATCGACCGTTCTACTTTCATGATCTCCTGTGCCGTTCCCTGGGCAACCAGTTCTCCACCGTGTTCTCCGGCTCCCGGTCCGATATCGATTACCTGGTCTGCCGCAAACATGGTATCTTCATCATGCTCAACCACGATCAGTGTATTTCCAAGATCACGGAGATGCTTGAGTGTTGCGAGAAGTTTGTCATTATCTCTCTGGTGCAGACCGATACTTGGCTCATCCAGAATATAAGCCACACCCACAAGACCGGAACCGATCTGCGTCGCAAGCCGGATTCTCTGTGCTTCTCCACCGGAAAGAGTTCCTGTTGCACGGGCAAGTGTCAGATATTCCAGACCCACATCCAAAAGAAACTGCAGGCGCGCTTTGATCTCTTTTAATATCTGTCCGCCGATCATCTGCTGCGTCTTTGACAGTTCCAGACTGCTGATAAACCGCTGAAGCCGTTCAATCGACATTGCTGTTACTTCTGAAATATTTTTATCTCCGACCGTTACCGCAAGTGCGCCCTTTTTCAGTCGCTGTCCGCCACATTCTCGGCAAGGTGTGATCTGCATAAAACTCTCATATTCTGCTTTCATAGTCTCCGATCCCGTTTCACGGTATCTTCGCTCCACATTCCGGATCAGTCCGTCAAATGCAACGTCATAGATTCCTTCCCCGCGTTGTCCTTTATAATAGACCTTGACTTCTTTTCCATTAGTCCCACGAAGTAAAACATCCTGGATTTCTTTCGGATACTGTTCAAACGGCGTATCCAGGTCAAAATGATATTCCTTGCAGAGTGCTTCCAGAATCGCATGAGTAAAACTGCTCTTATCGGTACAAGACTGCCATCCTGTCACCACGATTGCTCCTTCATTGATGCTGAGTGATTTGTCCGGAATCATCAGGTCTTCATCAAACTCCATTTTATATCCGAGTCCGAAACATACCGGGCAGGCACCAAATGGATTGTTAAATGAAAAGCTTCTCGGCTCGATCTCATCAATACTGATTCCGCAGTCTGGGCAGGCAAAATTCTGGCTGAAATTCAGCGGTTCCCCTCCGATCACATCCACAACCAGAAGCCCCTCCGCAAGACTTAATACACTTTCTATGGAATCTGCAAGTCTTTTTTCAATCCCCGGTCTGACAACCAGACGGTCTACAACAATCTCAATATTATGTTTTATATTCTTGTCCAATGAGATTTCTTCGGAAAGCTCATACATATTTCCGTCAATCCTTACACGGACATAACCGCTTTTCTTTGCTCTGTCCAGAAGCTTGACATGGGTTCCTTTTCTCCCCCGCACAACCGGTGCCATCAGCTGGATCTTTGTTCCTTCCGGAAGTGCCATGATCTGATCGGTCATCTCATCTGCCGTCTGCTTCTTGATCTCTCTTCCACACTTCGGACAATGCGGAATCCCGATTCTTGCATACAGCAGTCGAAAATAATCGTAAATCTCCGTCACGGTTCCGACTGTGGATCTCGGATTGCGGTTCGTAGACTTCTGGTCGATGGAAATCGCCGGTGAAAGCCCTTCAATACTTTCTACATTCGGCTTCTCCATCTGCCCAAGGAACTGTCTTGCGTAAGAAGACAGAGATTCCATATATCGTCTTTGTCCCTCTGCATAAATTGTATCAAATGCAAGGGATGATTTGCCGGAACCACTGAGACCGGTCAGTACTACCAGTTTGTTCCTCGGAATATCTACATCAAGATTCTTCAGATTGTGCTCGTTCGCACCTCTGATCTTTATCAGTTCTTTCTTTTCTTCAGCCATCTGTTCTTCCTCTTCTATCTCTTCGCTTTACTCCGTCTCATTCAAATGCTTTTTCAGCTCGATCAGCTTATCACGCAGCTCTGCTGCCGCCTCGAAATTCAGCTCTGCTGCCGCTTTCTTCATCTGCTTTTCCAGCTTCTTGATCAGCTTCTCCAGCTCTGCCGCACTCATGGATTCCGGATCTTTTTCCAGCTTCATCTCTTCTGCTGCAACCTTCTTTGAAATACTGATCAGATCACGCACCGACTTCTTGATCGTCTGTGGCGTGATTCCATGTTCTTCATTGTATTTCATCTGAATCTCACGACGGCGCATCGTCTCATCAATCGCCATCCGCATCGAATCCGTCATGTTATCCGCATACATGATAACATGCCCTTCTGCATTTCTCGCCGCACGGCCAATGGTCTGGATCAATGAAGTTTCCGAACGCAGAAAACCTTCTTTGTCCGCATCCAGAATCGCTACCAGTGTGATCTCCGGAATATCCAGACCTTCTCGAAGCAGGTTAATTCCAACCAGTACATCAAATACATCCAAACGCATATCCCGGATGATCTCTGTCCTTTCCAGAGTATCAATATCCGAATGTAAATATTTCACACGAATGCCAAGCTCCCGCATATAATCGGTCAGATCTTCCGCCATACGCTTTGTCAGCGTTGTGATCAGTACCTTATTCTTCTTCGCTGTTTCTTTATTTACCTCACTGATCAGATCATCAATCTGTCCTTCGATCGGACGCACTTCTACTTCCGGATCCAGAAGACCTGTCGGTCGGATTACCTGCTCTGCCCGCAGCAGTTCATGAGACTCCTCGTACTCTCCCGGTGTCGCCGATACAAACAGTACCTGGTCAATCTTACTTTCAAATTCCCCAAAGCTGAGCGGTCTGTTATCCTTTGCCGATGGCAGACGGAATCCATAATCTACCAGTGTTGTCTTTCTCGACTGATCGCCGTGATACATGGCTCCAATCTGTGGAATCGTCTTATGCGACTCGTCGATCATGATCAGAAAATCATCCGGAAAATAGTCAATCAATGTACATGGCGGCTCTCCTGCTTTCTGCCCGGTCAGATGCCTCGAATAGTTTTCAATTCCGGAACAAAATCCTGTCTCTCGCATCATTTCTATATCAAAATTCGTTCTCTCAGAAATACGCTGTGCTTCCAGAAGCTTATCTTCCCCTTTAAAATAACGAATCTGCTGCTCCAGTTCTTCTTCAATCTCCCCGATGGCACGCTCCATATTCTCCTTGGACACTACATAATGAGATGCCGGGAAAATTGCCACATGCCCGATCACATTCAACACTTCACCGGTCAATGTATCAATCTCTGTTATTCTGTCTATCTCATCACCGAAAAATTCAACTCTGTATGCAATTTTTTCCGAATACGCCGGGAAAATCTCAACCACATCTCCTCGCACCCGGAACGTTCCACGCTTGAAATCCATATCATTGCGGTCATACTGGATCTCAACCAACTTCTTCAGAACTTCATCCCTGTCTTTGATCATGCCCGGTCTAAGTGAAATCACCATCTCCTTGTAATCAATCGGCGAACCCAGTCCGTAAATGCAGGACACACTTGCCACAATAATGACATCATTCCGCTCAGAAAGCGCTGCTGTCGCAGAGTGGCGGAGCTTGTCGATCTCATCGTTGATGGCAGAGTCCTTGGCAATGTAAGTGTCGGATGACGGAACATAAGCTTCCGGCTGGTAGTAGTCGTAGTAGGAGACAAAATATTCCACTGCGTTATCGGGGAACATCTCCTTGAACTCTCCGTATAACTGAGCTGCAAGTGTTTTATTATGAGCGATGACAAGCGTCGGCTTCTGTAATTGCTGAATCACATTTGCCATCGTAAAAGTTTTTCCAGAACCCGTAACCCCTAGTAAAGTCTGGCATTGATTGCCTTCCTTGAACCCTTTTACAAGCTCTGCAATCGCCTGTGGCTGGTCTCCGGTTGGCTCGTATGGGGCTTTTAATTTGAACTCATTCATGGTAAATTCCTCCATTTGTGACTTTTAGTACGATCACTATCAGCCAAAAATTCGTAATCAGATTCGTAACGAAATGCCCATTTTTGTCTCGAATAGAGGTCATTTTTGTCTCGTTACGAATAAAAGTCACAAAATTCATATTTGCGGATAAAACAGCACTCGGAAATACCTGATGATACCAGGCTCCGGTTCTGTCATATTTTTACTGTTTGTTCTTGTAACAGTCCCTATTATATCAGACATTTTTTTGAAAGTATATAGATGAAGGCAAGAAAAAAGTACAAATGTTCGATTCTTATTTGTACTTTTCTCTCTCACTACTATTCTATTTTTTATCATGCTGCGTGGAAATATTCCTCCAGAATTAAGTCTATTTCAATCACTTCTGAATAATCATAATACTGATCTTTCCGCTCTTTTGGAATAACTTCTTCAATAAATGGTTCCAATATATCCAGACAGTCTTCTATGATTTCCTGCGTATCTCCATAGACATCTACTGATATGATTTCCTTGGCATGTCCCAATAAATGCGAAACACCTTTTGAATTAAAGCTATTCTTCAGCAAAATAGTTGCATAGGTATTTCTCAACTGGTGAAAATGAATATCAGGCAAATCCAAGGATTTCAACAAGTCTTTATAGTATTTCTGATGAAAGCCTTTACTCCTTGGATTCCCATATGTAGAACAACAAATATAATTCCAGTCCCGGAACTCTTTTGGTCTGCGTCTGCGGTTCTTCTCATAAGTTTTCCGTTCTTCCAGAATTGCTTCAAATACATAATCCGGTATTGGAAGTTCACGCACACCAGCAGGTGTTTTTGTTTTAATTTCCTGCTTTGTCAACATCTTAGGTGCACAGTCTTCTGCTTTACTGTTTGGCTTCTTTCCCAACTGACGCTCGACTCTCAACGTCCTGTGAATGTAATCGACATCACTGTATTTCAAACCGTTGATTTCACTTCTTCTGAGCCCCATCAATACAGCAAATAAAATCTGCATATGAATCGGTGTTTCTTTACTTGCCTCAATCAACTGTAGCACCTGCGGAAGTGTCAATGTTTTCTTTTCGTCGATTTTCAGAACACGATACTCTGTCTTTTTTATTTTCTTCGGTAAATTGATTCCCTTCGCAGGATTAGTTGCCAATACATTTTTGTTAAATGCATACTCCAATGATGTTTTCATGATCGTCCTGACATTTTTCGCAACTGATTCGTACTTTTCTGCAACTGTATTATATAATTTTCTGATATACCCCTGATTCAGTGTAGACATATACATTTTTCCAAGCTGTGGAACGATATAATTCCTAATGGCACTTTTGTAAGTTGTATATGTGTCGTCTGTTATTCGGGGACGCATAATATCTTCCAGCCAGAAGATCATAAACTCCTCTACCCGGATTTTCCCATACACAATATAGGTTCCGGTATGTAGCTGTCCAATGACTTCATCACGAAATGCATTGGCTTCTCTTTTGGTCGTGAATCCCGCATGTTGCTGCGTTTTTGTACTTTCGTCTGCAAACGTCAGCAACACACGAAATCCATATCCCTTTTTGATTGTTGTCACCGAATAGACCTTATATTCTACATATTTCTTAAAGTCAAAGGTCTTATGCATGGCTATCCCTCCGTTCCGGTTTGTTGTGGTACAAATGTATTATTTACAAACGCAATAATCTTATCTTGCTCGTCCATAATCTCACAATAATATTCGTAAGTCGTATGAACGGAACTATGACCTAACAGACCAGATATTTTAAACAATGGAACTCCAAGCTCAATTAAAATGGTCGCAAACATATGTCTGAGTCCATGTACGGTGATATTTGGCAATCCATTTCTGTTACAGATTTTCGTAAGTGCCTGATTCATTGCCGTTAATGATCGGGGTTCGCCATTTTCCTGACAACATACATAATCAAAATTCTTGTATTCTATGCCCGGATCAGTTTTTCGCAATTCAATCAACTGCTGTCTGCGTTTTACTTCCCGCATCACTACTTTCGGAACTCTTAATATCCGATAACTATTCTCAGTCTTTGGATTCCGTTCAATAACAGCATATTCCGTAACCGTAAATTCTTTTTCTTTCAGTTTCAGGTTTCCAACAAGCTGTCTGCTAATTCTGACGGTCTGTTTTTCAAAATCAAAATCCTGAAATTTCAATCCAAGAATTTCTCCTTTTCGTAATCCACAAAACAGTCCCAGTAAAATTTCCAGATACCAAGGATTCTTGCTCGCAGCTTCAAGAAAAAACTTCAATTTTTCTTTGCCTAATACCCTTACCTTTGGTTTTGCTCTCGGATATGGCTTTGTCTCAGGCATTGGATTATAGCTTATGAACTTATCTCCTGCTGCATCTTTCATGGCGATGCTCAAAAGCTCCCGCCCTTTATTTCCCGCTGAAGGACAGATTTTCGCGACACGTTCCAGTAGAGCATCTAAATACTCTACTGAAATGTATTTTAATTTGATATCCGCTTCCATACTCGGAAGAATCAGATTATATAAGGTATATGCTCCAACCATTCTCGTGGTTGTCTCAATTCTCGGACTGAAAATATTTTCAAACCAGTATTCCAGATAATCGCCAAGCATCACATCTGTCTTTTGCATTTTTGCAATCTGGAGATTTCTCTGCTTCTTCTGGTATCTCTTTTCATATTCCCAGTAACTTTTCTCTGCTTCTTCCGGCGTTTCAAATCCACCTTTTTTCCCATATTTTGTCGTCAGATCGTCCTGCAGCTCTTTGGTTCTGTGATACCATGATTTTCCTTCAAAAAAGACAACTCTCTTTTCCTTTGACATTGTCTCCTGCTGCGTTTCTTTCTGTTTCATTCTGCTCTCACTCTTTCTCTCTCCTCGTCTCCATTCAGCCACTTATCAAAAGAATTGCATGGGATACGATAAGATCTGCCAATCTTCAACACCCGGAATGGTTTTCTGTCA
Source organism: Coprococcus sp. AF99-45 (assembly GCF_027663865.1). Taxonomy (NCBI): domain Bacteria; kingdom Bacillati; phylum Bacillota; class Clostridia; order Lachnospirales; family Lachnospiraceae; genus Coprococcus; species Coprococcus sp. AF99-45. The sequence goes on along the minus strand of NZ_JAQDGZ010000005.1, from coordinate 111,462 downwards.
TAATAAACATTTTCTATAAATTCATATGCCTTGGAGCGTCCCAGCCCAAGCAAATTTTGAACATCTTCTACTTTATATACTTTCTTTTCCATTTCATTCTCTATCATTGCCATGACGTTATCCTCCTCGTCCTAATCTTTGCGCTTTACTACCGGTAGTTTTTAACTGTGTAACATCTAAAAACGGTACACCACTAAGATATCCATTTTCGTCTACATCGTCCAATGTGCGAATTTTCAAATCGCACACTTGACTTTTACGTGTTACTTGTTCTTTCTTCCTATATAATAGTCGTACCCATTCCGGACATTGCAGAACATACATAATTCCTTATATCGCTGCTCCGGATTCACCCGCCGGATATAACGTCCCGGCACCTCATAAAAATTGCCTGCACATACTCTGCACAGGCTCACGACTAACGGTTTTTCAATTATCTTCGGTATCCCGGTACTTCTTCGGATTGCTTTATTGATTTTCTCCATTTCAGTACGATCTAAGGTACACACATAATTTTCCAACCGTCTTTTATCTAAAGTTCTAAGCTGCTCCAACAGCACTACAGAATCCTTTTCCAAACCTTCCATTTCCGGGACTGCAATGTGTGTCGGCAGTTTCATTTTTTCTTTACTTGTAATTGCTGCCACGATCACTGTCGGACTGTATTGATTTCCTATATTATTCTGAATCACCAGCACCGGACGATAACCGCCCTGCTCACTTCCAAATACAGGATCAAGGTCGGCGTGATAAATATCCCCACGCCTGACGTTTCTATCTTCCATCTTTGCTTTATCTCCTCTCGTCTTTCTAACTGTTGTTATCCCTAAATATGTAAAATACAAGCCTATTTGTCCCCGACGCCCCGACTTGTAATTGGGAAATCATCAGACGGCTGACTGCTAATCAGCTCCACAGGATTTTATCTAAAATAAATATATGGGATTAGGAGTTTTCCTCTCCAGGAATCTCCTGAAGCTGCCCTCACTTGTTGCGGCATCAAAGAAATATTTTGTATACACGACTTTATGACCGGACAGGAGTATCATTATGCCTGTTGTCTGTCATCGCCTTGCCAGAAGCAATCTGACAGTTATAACCAGATATTTTTCGCTCAACAGTCCGGGTAATACAAACTGAAACCAAAAGGAAGTATACGGGTGGGATTTCGCTGTCTTTACCCAGCCTGTGTTATGGCGTATCTGTTAATGTGGCTTACGCTCATCACGATAACAACAGGAATGTGTCTGATGAATGTATATGAATTTGTCAAGGTTCGTCCCGCTCCCCAGTCTTTTCGTGACAAAAGAAGAAACAGGCGGATCAGAATATTTCTCTTTCCACCTGTTTCCTCACTTAAACGCTATTTTTCAACCCACTATCTCAAAATCTTTTTCAAATTTCTGATTGCTGCTTTTACAGACTTTGCTACCATCTGAAAAGAGCAGCCTTCTTCCTGTGCAATCTGCTCATAATTCTTATCTTCAAAATAATACTTCATCAATCGTCTTCTCTGAATTTCCGACAACTGCTGGATTGCACTATGTAACCGTTCTGCTTCCAGTTTATTCAGAACAGTATCCTCTACACCTTCCTCTTTCTGAAATACTCGTTCATATAAACTGGAATCCCAGATTTCTGACTGTTCCAGATGCCTGTCCACAACATTCATATGCGACACGTCCTGCAATTCAAACGTATTAAAAGCCTCATATACATTCTTTCCTATTTCCAAATCCTTGTACTCTTTTTCACCATTGCGGAATGAAACATAATATTTTCCGTCCTTCTCATAGATTTCATATGGGTTATATTTATCTTTTCTTCTTTTTGGCTGTCTGCCTTCCATGTCCTTTCCTCCAATCTGAATTTTTTTAAATTCAGATCAGTAGGCGGGGCACGACATCGACATATTGTCCGAGTATTTTCTAAAAATTGGAAACAAAAAACGCCAGATTTCCGCGATGGAAAACTGGCGCGCCAAGAACAGCCACTATTATACTGGATTACATGGAACGATCGTGCCGATGCAATGCTATACTTGCCTGGAGGAGGAGCAACCCTTTTTTTAACTGATGTAGTAGATCATGCGACGTTTGAAAACGCAAACGAGACACGGCAAAATAACCTCCAATCGGCTACCGTGTCCCTGCAAGTCGTCATTGGTTTGTGTAAACGCAAAGAAACGGCGGCTCTGGAAATCAAAGCCGCCGCTTCATAGGCGCGTGAAAATGTGTCTGCTCTGCGACGGCTTTTTTTCTTTTGCCGTCGCGCGGCAGATAACCTATTCGTTCTATTCTGAACTTCTTTTATGCTACCTGATGTCTGCAATAGGAATGAATCGCCAAGAATGTAAACACAAATAATTCAATTCCTGCCGAAATCAAAATAACATGCGGTGTCCAGAAACTCATTCCACCGATATTCAGGTAATTGAAATCTGCAAGCTGAGAAAGGAAATTGTTCTGCATACCAATTCCGGCAGATGGAAGTATGGTAGAGAGCCATGTTGCTCCCATCGCCACATAAGCAAAAAGCGGCATGAGAAGAACTACAATAGAGATCAGCAAAACTGTCAATGTGTCTTTACATTTTGCAGACAGGAACAACGTACAGCTAACCGTTGCTAATACAGAAAGTAAGCCCGCTGCTGCGAGAATTATCTGCAACTGCCCCAGATTGATGTTTGGCAGATTAATGATAGAGTATCGCATCTGAAACGATGTTTTTAAGCAATCCGTCCCGAACGCTGCATCTAAAATCAGAATGTGTACCGTGATCCCAACAAGGAAAGTAACAACGAAAAGTGTAAATGCCGCCAGAATTTTGGTAATTGCTAATTGTTTATGCCCATATTTGGTGGTTCGCAGGATGCTATCACCGCCCGTTTGATATTCTCCGGCGAAAGTAGGTGCTGCGATTGCCACACACAAAATAGCAAGGAACAAAATATAAAACTCAATATAATCAAATGCATCTTTAGAAATTCCAGAATGAAGATAAAATGGCGTATCAAGTTCTGAATATTTTTCAAGAGCTTTCTGCTGTGCGGTTTCGTTTTCTCTTTGCTCATTCCGCATGACATCCTGTAAATGTTCTGCGCACTTTTCGTAATAGGCTCCGTCAATGTCATTCGGGTCAATATCCATTAAATCAGCACCAATGCCTGTTGATGGATCAGCAAACGCTTCGGACAGACCCATCAGCAAGTGACGGAACGGGACGATTTTTTCAACATATACCGTCAGAGGAAAGCCATCTTCCTCGACCGGCCCATATTCTCGAACGCAGCTTTGATAAGTTTCCAAAGCCGATTTGATCCTATCCGGGGTCACTTCACCAGCGGATGTTTTATATAAATCTTGTTTGTACTTGATAGCTGCCAAGCCATCTAATTCTGTAACCGTGCCATCTTCGTTTGGACGGTTAATACCCTCAAATGAAATAGGCAGGTATGCCATGGCTACGGAAAGCAAAAGTGCGATTGCAAGTAAAATCATGGTACGCCGTGACTTCAAAATACGTTTTAGTTCAAGTCTAAAGAGCCGCATATTATCTGTCCTCCTTTTCCAAGTCTGTCTGCGGGAACAACCACAGATACAGATCTTCCAATCGTGGCTCCGTTGTAACAGACCCATCAATTTCCGAATGTTCGGACAGATAACGAATAGAAACCTGATTGTGATCTTCGCCTCGCTGATTGATAATGCGCAGCCGCATTTCACATTCCGGCAGCTTTGAGGTCGGAATTATGCAATTCCAAACCTTGCCCTCAATCCGCTTGACAAGTTCTGCGGTAGTTCCGACATCAACAATTTCTCCGGCTTTCATAATTGCGTTGCGCGTAGAAATATATTCTATGTCAGATACGATATGGGTGGAAATCAACACGATTCGATCATGCGAAAATTCGGAAATGAAATTCCGCAGACGCACGCGCTCTCCGGGATCAAGTCCTGCTGTCGGTTCGTCCATGACAAGTATCTCCGGGTCGTTCAACATAGCCTGCGCAATACCAACACGACGCTTCATGCCGCCTGACAGATTGGAGATTTTTTTCTTTTTCACATCGGAGAGCGAAAGAATGTCCAACAAATAATTGATCTTTTTGGTAGTTGCCCTTGTAGGAATATCTTTCAGCGCAGCCATATACTCCAAATAATCTTTGACCGTAAAATCCCGGTGATACCCAAAATCCTGCGGTAGAAAGCCAAACTTGCTTCGGTAGACTTCACCTAACTCTCGAATGTCTTTTCCGTCATAGTAAACCGCTCCGTTGGTTGGTGTCATAATATCAGCAATCATGCGCATGAGCGTGGTTTTCCCTGCACCATTCGCCCCCAAAAGTCCCCAAACGCCGGGAGTCAACGTCAGATTGACATCATTTACTGCTGTTTTGTCTTTGAACTGCTTGCTTAAATGCTCTATTTTCAGTTCCATGCTTACACTCCTTTCTTTTGCTTCAGCTGAACAATAAAAAGCCCTTGTTCGATATCATTGTACCGAACAAAGGCTTTTCAATCTCAAAAATCACACGCTTAAATTCCTAAGTAATTCCTAAGATCACATTCTTATTTTCCTAAGCGGAAAGGGGTAATGTAATCACAAAGTCTATGGTTTCATTTTGACTGGATGCAGTAATCTTTCCACCATGTAAATGTATAATTTCTTCCGCAATAGAAAGGCCAAGCCCCGCACCACCTGTATTAGAAAGCCGAGCATCATCCAAGCGATTGAATTTTTCAAATATACTGTTAAGCTGTTCCTGTGGAATTGTTTTTCCACGATTTTCAAAAGTGATCTGTATATCATGCTCTAACCGTTTGGCGGATATAGTAATCTCTGTCTGCGGGTAGCTATATGACGCTGCATTTCGTAAAAGGTTACTGAAAACTCTCGCCAGCTTTTCGGGATCAGCGTTCACAGATAAGTTGTCCTCCGCAGTAAATACCGCCGTGTTGCCATTTGCAGAGAGTGTCGGGTATATTTCATCTATTACCTGCGCAATCAAACAATGTAAATCTATATTTTCTTTTTTGATAATGACCGTATGTGCATTGTACTTGGTAATTTCAAAAAGTTCATTGATGAGCTTTTCAAGGCGTTCTGCCTTATTCAACGCAACTTTTACATACTTTTCCTTTTGCTGTTCAGGCATGTCAGGGGCTTCATGGAGCAGGCTCAAATAGCCGATTACCGTTGTGAGAGGGGTGCGTATATCATGTGCCAGATACATAATAATTTCATTTTTCTTTTCTTCTGCCTGCTTTGCAGCCCGTTTGCTCAACAGAACAGACATTTTGATTTGATTGAGTTGTGCCTCCAATTCTTTCAGTGGGTCAGACAATGATACGGTATGATTGTTCTGCTCATAGACCGTTTGGGTCGCATCAATTACTTCATCCAGATAGCCCCACGGCTTTTTCCAATAGTAATTGAAAATACATACAAAGCCGATCATCAGATACAAAATAAAAAGCAGATCGAGCCGCCAGTAGAGCCATGAAAAAATACCGTTGTCAAATTTTGAAAAGATGTAGTCCAAGATAAGGGTCAAACCATATCCAACAACGGTATAAACCAGCAATGATAGGTATAAGCGCACTTTAAGGCGCTTTTCTGTTGTCATTTCTTTCTTCGACATGAGAATACACCTCCTACCGATTAGCAAACAGAAGACAGCCAAGTAGGCCAATCACGACAACACTTACTATGCCTGCCAGAATGGAAAACAGTCTGTTTGCTTTTATTCTATTTCCGATTAACCGGGCTGCCATCGAATATACAGCAAGCCCCAAAAGACCACCTGCCGTATTTGTGAGTACATCAGTAATATCAGAACGTCCGACTGCTAAGATATACTGCATAGTTTCCAATAAAAAACTTGTTCCAGCAATCAGCATGAACTTCACATATAATTTTGTTCTTGGCAGAAGCATTTGAAGATAAATGCCCATAGGAACAAAAATCAAGAAATTTTCGAGTACCTCTGTTAAGTGAAATGCTGCTCCAATTTCCTTGTCATAGTGAAAAGGAATAAGGTTTATACTCCTTACTTTATCCAGATCACTGATTGAAAACTGTAGTTTGAACAGTATGATCCAAACCAGAAGTGCCAGATAAATTAAGAATAAAATAGTTGCCAAACAATTTGATTTTCTCTTCATAGCGTTCTCCTTTCGCTTAAATTTTGTAGCCGACACCCCAAATCGTTTTAATATACTGCGGAGTATCGGAAGTATCGTTCAGTTTCTCGCGCAGATGCCGGATATGCACAGTAATTGTGCTGCTGTTTTTAGAGTAGTATTCATCTTTCCAAACCGCATGAAACAGTTCCTCAATGCTTACAACATTTCCAGCACTTGACAAAAGGACGTGGAGAATAGAAAATTCTGTCGGGGTTAGAGAAACAGGTTCCCCATCCAACAAACATTCGTGGGTTTGAACATTCAAGCACAATTTGTTATAGGAAAGTTCCGATGGAACTTTCTCTGTGATGATACCGGGCGAATATTTCTTGTAACGTCTTAACTGCGCTTTCACTCTGGCAACTACTTCAAGTGGGCGAAAAGGTTTTGTCACATAATCGTCCGCGCCCAATGTCAGCCCCGTTATTTTATCCGTTTCCTCAATTTTAGCCGTTAGCATTATGATTGGATAAGTATATTTCTTTCGGATAAGCTGGCAAAGTGAAAAGCCGTTCATATCCGGGAGCATAATATCCAGAATGGCAAGATCAATGTCGCCGCTTTCAATACACGACATGGCATCCGTTGCGCAGTAAAATTTATAAACGACGTAATTTTCGTTTTTCAAGTAGACCTCCAACAGATCCGCTATATCTTGCTCGTCATCTATAATCAATATCTTTTCAGACATATTTTCAACTCCTTTGCTCATATATCCAATTAAGTATAGCAAATACAACATCTAAATTCACAATGGATTGCCTGAGAAATTATTAAGGTTTTCCTAATTTCTGAATTTAGACAACAAAAAAATCACTGAAACTTATTTCATATTTGATGTTTTTATGCACTATACATCCTCTAACATAATACATTATAGTTCTCTACTTATTGCAATACAATGTTAACAAGATTATTTCTCAATATAAATCGGTATAATTAGTCCTTATATCCGGCATGATAAGGTTATTCCTTTGTATAAACCGGAACGATACAATATTATTGAGGTGAACGATTATGCCGATTGATGATTTAACTGCTTTAGGGCAGAAAATGCGGAAAGCCCGAAAGAATAAAGAGCTGACACAGCAGGAACTTTCTGATCTGAGCCATGTTTCTGTAAAGCAAATCGCCAATATTGAAAAGGGAAAAATGAATCCTTCCTATTTGATTTTGAGAGCATTGGCAAAGGTCCTGCACATCTCTTTAGATACGCTTATAAATCCAGATATTTCTCTGGAGGATGAAGGTACCAATCAGATGAAAATACTTTATTCCAGTTGTCCGCCAGAAATGCGTGACACCCTGTTACATCACACTCAAGAAACTGCGAAAGAGCTGACAGAGTTGTCCGAGAAATTTAAAACGAATTGAACCAGTAAGTGAAGTTTAACGATTCTCTCACTGGTTCTTTTCGTTTTTAAAAAGGCGATTTTCTTTTATAAATATCTCCGCTATCATTCCAAACAACATTTTTCTCTAATATGCCGGAACACCATATCCATAAATGTTACTGCTTCCGATACTATAACTCCGTCTTGCTACTTTATCCCCACTGTTGCCTTCAATGGTATTTACGGTTCCACCACTGACGCTCTCTACAATTCCAACGTGGTCAATCGTTCCATTGTTTCCCCAGTCAAAGAAAATAATATCTCCTGCCGCCGGAGTATAACTGGCGTCCCGGAACCTGCCTTTACTTTCAAACCATTTCACACCGTCCGAACAAAGAGAAAATTTCGGAATGACTCCACTCTGGATATAACCACTCTGGTCTGCACACCATGACACAAAGCAGGCACACCACTCTACCCGGCTTCCAAATCCATACCAACTCCAGTAGATTGTTCCGCCTTTTCCTTCCTGCGATGCTGCCACCTGAACGATTGCCTGATTGCCGATGCCTGTCGGGATTCTTCCAAATGCATAATACTGAAGCACATGTGGTACATACTGCTTGTCCCCATAACTGCTCCACCCCATTCTCTGTGCCATCATATCGGAAAATTCTGCCGCATTTGCAAGGGTGTATCCACCTCTGGCTTTCGCCCATTCCAGATATCCATTTCCGTAGTTGTAACTTTGCAATGCCAGTTTAATATTTTCCATATCCAGAGGATTTTTTACTCCTGCACGTTCCAGACAGCTTTTTATCTCCTGCACTCCGCAAGAAATCGAATACTCTGGATCAGTGATTCCATTCGGCTGTTTGGGGTATTTTGTATTAAAGCTCCCTTCTGAACACTGCATCGGGTCAAGTCCTCTCCCACCTGATTCCTGCATCATAATGGCTTTGATTAGTTCCACATACTCTCCAATGCCATATTGATTTGCATACTGACGGATTAGTGGTTCGTATGCTTCTACTTCTGCACTAACCGAAGAAACCGTACTGGAATTATCCCCACCTGTCATGCATAGAAATCCACCAAATAAAATGACGATAATCAAAATCATAACCGTAATCCAACCGCCTGCAGTCAATGCACTCAGTAATACTTTTGTAGCTTCAATCACCGCTTTTATTGCATGTGTTACCGCTTTTGCTGTCTTTTTCACTGCAATCCTGGTATTCTGTGCAGTCTGCCTTGCTGTCTGCACTGCTTTTTCTGCTTTTTTCATAGAATAATGCATTGCCCGGACAGAAGCATTTGCAGTCTGCTCCGATGTCTTAATGCTGGTCTTTGCCGTCTGTTCTGCAGTCTTGACTGATTTTCCAGATGTCTTGATGGTACCCTTTCCGGTATTCTTTACAACCTGCTCCGATGCTTTCCCGGTCTTAATGGTTCTTTTATCCCGCTCAACAGTCTTGATTTTTTTTACAGCAAGTTTTTTCCCCTGCTCCTGTGCCTTTTCCCCGCCTGAAGGCGGTACTGGTCGGATTTGTTCTTTCGGCTGGTAAACTGTTTCTTCGCCTGTCGAAGAAACAGAAGCTTTCTCTTTCTTCCGTTCAATAATCTTTCCTGCCTGTCTGCGTACCTGATGCCCTGTTTCGTGAAAGATGCGGTCAGCATACTCGCTGGCCGCATCTTCTGCATACCCCACTGGATTATTCTCTCTGTCATTAGGTCTTTCTGTCGATTGCATGACATTTTCTTTTGTTCTGACATAGGACTGCTTAATATGGTCTGTCACTGTAACCGTCTTATCTAATACTTTAATATCCTTATGGACTTGGCGTGTTTTTATCTTACGATCCATCGCTTTCCTCCATTTGAATCTTTATCTAGCGTTCATGATTAGTTTCTTTTTTACTTACCTGTGGCAGTTCCCGGCAGTATTCCGGGTATTTCATGCGGATTGCTTCATAAAAATATGGTGCATAGCCACAATCGAACATCTCGTATGGAGTAGACAAGCTTTCTTCTCCCTTCTCCACATATCCATTCCACAAGTTGAAAGCCAGTCTGGTCAATCGTGCCGAACCGCCTGTCTGCCACCCTTCATGCAATGCTTCTGGTTTAATCAAACGCTCTTTAAAATCAAACATGCGATCAACATGATTTCTGGTATCTTCAGAAATTCCCACACAATAGAAAAATGAACTGTAATAACTGTCGTGCTTTCCGCATTTAGCTAACATCTGATAAAAAAACTTTTCGTGTTCCTTTGATGAAAATCTGATTTCTGACATATTTGGCTCCTTTTCCGGCACTAAAAAACGCCACAAATTGTGACGATTTCCAGTGCCTTGCTTTTCATTATTCAAAATATTTTTAATTTTACATTCTTCCCCGGTTGATACTGTCCTCTCCCGGCTTTGTGGTCATCAGTTTATACAACCTTGTATTGGTTGGAAATCTATTGACGAACGGTACAAGCGAACTTCCGTATTTCACCAGACCACAACCGGCATCTGCATTTGTGATATATCCCATCTGTTCTGTGGAGATATTTAGGAGTGTTGCCAATTTTGCCCTATCGCGCTCTGGCTGATTAAGCATCACGATATACTGACTGTTGGAAATCATCGTACTTGCAAGAACAGAATCTAACAAATATTCCACGTTCTGGGTAATTGCTGTCGGAAATGCATTACGCTTACGAAATCTTCGCCATGCAGAGTTAAAAAATGCTCCGGAATACTCATTTTCAAATACTACATGAAACTCGTCTAAGAAAATATGGGTTCGCTTTCCCTGTTTCCAGTTCTCCGTTACCCGGTTCAACATTGCATCAGTGATTACCAGAAGTCCCATGGTCTTTAACTGTTTTCCTAAATCCAGAATGTCGTATACCATGATACGGTTATTCACATCAACATTACTTTCATGTGCAAATGCGTCCAGACTTCCATTGGTAAATAATTCTGATACCAGTGCCAAATCCTGTGCTTCCGGTTCTTCCTGTTCTAAAAATTTTTCACGCAGCACCCGCAAAGTCGGCACTGCTCCGCCATGCTGATATTCCTCATAAACTTCTCCCACACATCGGTCAATAATAGAACGTTCCTTTGCATTGATTCCTTTTTTATCCAACTGTTCAAACAGAGATAAAATAAACTGTGACTTCTCAATCACTGGATCACCGCCATCTCCATAACCGTCTACCATATCCATTGCATTGATATAATCCCGGCTTCCTGCAGCAATGCGAACCACTTCTCCGCCCATTGCTTCAACTAATGATGCATACTCTCGCTCTGGATCACAAATCAGGATATCGTCCTGCGTTGCCAGTGCCAGAAATACAATCTGCATTTTTGCATTAAAGGATTTTCCACTTCCCGGCACACCCAAAAGGAATGAGTTTGGATTCAACAGTTTTTCTTTATTACACATGATTAAGTTATGGGAGATTGCATTTTCTCCACAATAGATACCTCCTGCGTCCATAATCTCCTGCACCCGGAATGGCATCAACACTGCTACACTCTCCGAAGTCAGTGTGCGGACTGCTGGAATCTTCCGGTGTCCGATGGGTAGTGCTGTATTTAGTCCGTCCATCTGCTGAAATTTTAGAATCGAAAACTGGCATAACTTTTTCCGTCCAATTGTCAGAAGTGTTTCTGTATCTGCGTCAAGCTGTTTCTTTGATTCTGCCGTATGCACCATAGTCAGTATTCCAAACATCATGCGTTGATCTCTCGTGGTCAGATCGTCCATAAACTCTTTACTCTCTTTTCTCTGCTGTTCCAAATCATAAGGAATCACTGCAGAAAAGTTATTGTTTGCATTCTGCCGTCTCTGCCAGTTCGTGATATTTGTCTCCACACCAAGCAGACGTTTTTCCACTTCCTGTACTGCTTCATCAGTCGGAACCGGAATCACATCAATACTCAACATCAGATTTCGATTCATGTCGGTCAGTTCTGCTATCATATCGTCTTTGATGTAAGAAGCATACTCACGAAGAAAAAGTACCCTTCCATAACGATCTCCCATGCGGAAATAATCTTTTTCAAATTCAAAGGTATCCGGACAGATATAATCTTTGAAGCTGTGTCCTTTTCTCATATTCTCCTGAATATCAAAATGGAAACCAGATTCTTCTCCTGTACGGTAAAAATCATGCAGAATCCGTAACTTATCTTCTCCATTTATCTCTACACATTTGGAACCCAATCTTGCAAAATGACTGTTCAGCTCTGTTGTCACTCGTGCAAAATACGTTCTGGCTTCTTCGATTGTTTTCTTATAGCAGGATACTGTCACATATTTTTCCTGCACCATGCTGTTGGAACTGGTTGCCTTATCTAAAAGCATATTGTTGTACTCTTTCCGATATAAATCCAGTCCGTCCTCCTGCATCGGAATCAGAATTGCTTTTTCAAAATCCACCTTATTCAAGCGGCGATTATTGATCGTTATTTTTGTTGTTCCACCGCAATCGAAAGAATTTAATAAATCCATATATTCCAGGAACATGGTTTCCTTATCTACTTTGCTTGCCACCGCATAGTTGATATCCGTAAATTTATAAGTACGTGCAAATTTATTTCTCCCGATTTTAAATATCCCATCAGACCAGATAGTCTCGATGGGAATTACCTGCTGTACGCTTCTTGGAATTACAAATTTTTCTTTATCCTGCTTGAAAATATTACTCAGCGTTTTTATCATTCTTCTTGCGTCCCTCCTTCTTCAGACTTTCTTTCTCATATTTTTTAATGATTGGTTCTACCGCATCAAAATAAAGATTTTCTGACTGGAACACCAGTTTTTTCGGCATCAGGATTTCTGATTTTATCCATGCCCAGATAAACTGCTCCGCTGTCATTCCATGATATTTTACAAACCCGAACACTACACATGGGGCAGCTCCCAGTACACAAATCCAACTCACTGTTTCCATACTCATGTATGGGTGAAGCAAAAAATAAAGCCCAACGGCAATCCCGCAGGCTAATCCTGAAAAGATAAACTGTCTCAGGGACAATCCGAAAAAGATTGCCTCTGTGTAATCCCTGATTTCCTTGTTAATTTTTACTTCCAAAACGATACACCTCCAAATCGCACATTTGTTATATTTTTCCTGTTCTGTTACACTTTGAGTAAATGAAAGGGGGACTGACCTATGCCAATCACTGTTATGATTTCACTTGTTGTTACCGTTGCTCTATTCCTGATTTCTCTGCTGTTTCGGATTGCTGCCAGATTAAATCTGACCTTACCGCTGTTATACTTCCTTGCTGTTTCCACGATTCTGAATCCATGGGCAGCAAGCCATGAGAAACTAGCATTTGCAATCCTCTATCTGCTGACTGCCTTTTCTGTTCTTAGCTGGATTTCTGCTCTACGACGCAAGTGGCAGGAACATCAATACTACAAAGCTATGAAAGACGATATGTCCTTCCAGATTTCTCGTGCCAGACAAAGAGGGATTCCTTTAGATTCTGTCCATTTTGATTCTCAGGGGAATATGCGGTATAACAATAGCAACAACATTGTAGAATAAATTTTAAGGATGCTTTCGGGCGTCCTTTTTACAATCCCATCATTTCCCTCACTACCCTGTCTGACATCTTCACCGCACCGACCAGTACAAGCATATTAAAAATCAATTCCCCGATATAACTCCACACCATGGTCACTGCTGCTGCATCTGGATCAACTACTGGCGGTGATGATGCAAATAGTGAAAAAATAATGCAGGCAAGCACCACGATTGCTCCTTCCAGACACACTGCTGCATAAGACTTTAAAAAACTTCTTCCGATATTCTGGCTTGGTTCTCCTGCAAAGGAAGATAACGGAATCGGTGCAATGGCTGTATAAAGATATAATCGAAAAAATCTTCCATATACACTCATAATCATAATGAAGCTCAATACCGTAATGAACAGTCCACCGATCAGTGTCACCGCCCATAGTGGGATACTTTCAAAAAATCCACAATCTTCTACTGCCTTTATAATCTCGTCCGGTAATACTGTATCTTCCGTACTTCCAAATCCTGCTGTCTTCATAATCGTACTCGTTACTCCCTGTACAATATTAAAAAGTGCCATCATCAATTCCAATCCATACGTGACTACGCCTTTTGCAATCGCAAAGCGTATAAAAATTTTCAATGCGTGTTCCGGTCTTTTTACCTCTGTGAAACTGCCACAAGTCTTGACCACTCCGACTACAAAGAAAAGCACTAACAAAGCATAGCCGATTGCCTGCAATGCTCCATGGATCTGCACAATCACCTGCCAGATACCGCCACCCTTAAAGGTCTCCGGCGACTGTGTGAGTATCTGCCAGATTTCCGCAAGTTTACTGTTCCAGGTGTCCAAAGCATTTTGCAAGTTCTGTACTACCCAGTTATCTGACACGTTCTAAACACCTCCTGTCTTAGTCGGAACGGTGCGGCTCCATATGGGCCTGCACCGTCCCATTTCTTTTATTTTTCTATTCTTCTTAACCCGTAATCAAATTCAAGATTTCTTTTGCAAATGTAATGATTACACCACCTGCTAATGTTAAGAATCCATTGGCTCGCTGACTTGGATCGTGAGATTTCAGTGATAAACCAACCTGCACAATTCCAAATCCCAGTAAAATCATTCCGATAGCACGAATCAGTCCAAAGATAAATGTGGACAGATTATTGATTACGGTCAGTGGATCGTCTGCCGCAAATACGGTACTTGCTCCTGCTGTCATAATCAGTACCATTGCAATATACACTGCCATGGCACGTTTCATTTTTGCTGTCATTGGCAGCTTTTTCGTTACTTTTATTGTTTCTTTCTTCTCCTGCTTCTTTCGCATATCTAACTTCATTTTTTGATAGCCTCCTATATATTTTTCTTGGATTTACTCATATTTCTGTATAATTTCTTCCAAATCTTCATCAGATAATAATTCGTAATCTTCCGATTCCAGTGCATCGTCTGTGAGTTCACCTTCTAAGCTGTCTCCCAGTGAGATACTTGCCACTGCCCGGTCAACTGCTCCATGCAGATATGGTTTTCCGTTTCCGTCAGTTGTAAGTCCCACATTGGGGTGCTTTAAAATATCAAATTTCTCGTCTAAAATTGGTCGTTCTCCACGAATAAAAAGAATCGCATATCGGTTATCCAACATGCGAACTTCATCGGGTGTCATCAGCTCCCGCCCTGTATTCTGATAATTGGTGGAATAATTCCCGGAATGTCCCGTTGACTTTCCATAGGTGTTCGTGTCAATCGTTGCCTTTCCCAGAAGTTCGCTGACATATTTATGCGTCCCCTGCTCGTTGCCACCCAAATATAAAAATTCGTCACAGTTTCCCATAATGCTTTCCCACTGCTTTTCGAACAATGCCTTTAACTGTGCCAGATTCTGCAAAATAATACTGACTGACACTTCTCTGGAACGCATAACGGACAAAATCTTATCGAAGTCATCTGGCAGTGAAACATTTGCAAATTCGTCCATGAGGAAATGCACATGAACCGGAAGTCTCCCGCCGTATTTATGGTCTGCCAGATAGAACAACTGCTGAAATAACTGGGTATACAAAATTGACACCAGAAAGTTGTAACTGGTGTCGTTGTCCGGGATTAACGCAAATAAAGCCACTTTTCGCTCTCCCAGTGATGGCAGGTCTAAATCGTCAGTTGCGGTCAGTGCTGCCAGACTGGATAAGTTAAATTTTTCAAGTCTTGCTGCTAATGTGATTTGAATGGATTTTAATGTCTTGGCACTACCAGAGTGATAATCTTTGTAATACTTCACCGCGATGTGTTCCGGGTTCTTCATTTCCAACCGCTCGAATAGTTCATCAAGTGGTGACTGGTACTGGTCATCATCCTCTCTGACTTCTCCGGCACGTAACATTTCCATTACCATCGGGAAATTCTGTTCTTCCTCTGGTGCTTCATACCGTAAATAGAAAATCAGTGCCAGCAACAGCATGGAAGCTGCAGTATCCCAAAACGGATCGTTCGACTGACTTCCCTTGGGTGTAGTCGCTTTGAATAGGTTCGTTACCAATCTCTGCACATCGTTATCGTCCTTCAAATATACAAACGGGTTATAGCAATGGCTCTTTTCCATGTTGATCAGGTCAAGCACTCTTACCTCATATCCTTTTTCTTCCAGAAGATACCCAGTATCTCTTAGATTTTCTCCTTTTGGATCTAAAACCACAAAAGAAGTATTCGCCTGCATCAGATTCGGCTTTGCAAAAAATCTGGTCTTTCCGGAACCAGAACCGCCAATCACAACCGTCAATACATTTCGCAAATGTTTCCTCATGTTATAACTGATCTGCACATGCATGGTCAGCAACTTATTTTTTGTAAACCGCTTCTCCTTGTATCTGCGATTTATTTTCTTCACATTTCCCCATTTAGCAGAACCATGTTCTTCACCTCGTCGGTAATGTTTCTTGGTAGAAATATAAATCCCGATTCCCATGCCGTAAGACAGCAAAAAAATAAGGACAGTTTTTACACTGTCCCCACATAACCGAATGGAAAACGGATGGTTCATTGCTTCCGGGACTCCATCCAGAATCCCCATAAGACCAGACGAAAGATAAGGTGCGACAAGTAACGCAAACCAGATAACCGGGATAATTCCAATCACCGCCAACATCAGACTGCTCTGCTCATCATCGTTCTTCATGGCTTCTGCGTCCTCGCTTTTCCTTCTCCGGCGGTACTTCGATTTTCTCAATGACTTTCATTAAAACATCATCGACAAGCTCCGTATCTTTTCCCTCTTTCAGCATCTGATTCCGCTTGTCCTTCAGGGAATGGAACACTACACCGCTCTCATATTTGTCCAGTTCTAACGTAATCGTATCACTGCTCATTTTGCATTCTCCTTTCCCGAATTTTTCTAGCGTGCTTCTTTTCTATGTTGTCCTCTGGATTTCTGTTCTTTCTTTTCAGGCTCTGGATTTTCTTTCTTATCTTTCACATTTTCAGAACTGTCTTGCCCGTTTTTTTCAGCCTCTGACTGTCGGTAAGTTGCATTTCGATTCTGATCCAGTACCTTTTCCATTCTTGCGGAAATTGCATTCGCTGCATCTCTGGCTCTGGAAAGTTCCGCCCGCACTTCCTGAGTCTCCATTTTTTCAAAGAACTCTGGTGCATGTGAAAAATCATATCGACTGGTATCTATTCCATATTTTTTACACAACATATAAGACGCACACGATACATGAAATGCATCTTCATTTTTATCATAGTGCGGATTCCCATCCGCATATCCGGCAAATACCAATTCCGGCACAAGATTCTGAAAGATTTCCTGTGCACTCATCCCTTTTCTTACATAAATACAACCTTCTTCCGGTTTAAAAAATGCTCCTTTTTCATCCGGCATCTGTTCTGGTTCTGCTGCAACAATATTTACCGGAGGTGTACTGACTAACGCCCGGATTAAATCATGTTCTTCATATTCTGACTTTTGAATTGTTGTATCGGACATTGTAGTCTGAGAAATATCATATAGCTTTTTCGCATTATAATAATTTCCAACTGTACCATCTTCACGCTTATATGTTTTTCCTGGCTCTAAAATCAGAACTGGATTCTGTCGTTCCATACGTTTTAAATAAAATCCATGATCTCTCCAGTATCCATAGTCACCTAATTTCTGTGCATCTGGTCTTTGTGCCAGAATCAGAAGTGCATTATTGGTAGTATATCGATCAAAGGTACTCTGTACATCCAGATACTTCTGCAGCATTTTCCCATCCGTTGCCACTTGTGCGGTTACCTGCTCTGACAACTCATAGCAGCGATTCCTGTTATTTTTGCTTTCCGCAATAAATGCCTGTACCTTTTCATCCTGTGGTACAGCCGATGCATTTAATAAAGAATCAAAACTATTATCCATAAAATTTACCTCTCTTTCCCTTTCCTTGGTTTTCGTTTCTGTTGTGGCTGCTGGTGGCGAATCTGATTCCGGTCTTTATTTCCCTGATTTCTCACCGGATCATTTCTATTCTCACGCCGCTCCGCTTCTTTCTTCCTTGCATTCTGTATTTCCCGAAGTTCCTTTCTGACCGATGGTTTCTCTGGTTTTTCCGAGATAAATAGCTTAGAAGTACCCTCTGCGGTTTTCTCTTGCCTCTTTGAGGTAGGCTCGGACAGACGGGATTTGGTCGTCTTTGCCAAAGAGGGGTTTTGCTCCTTCCCCTCTTTCTTTACCGGCTCT
This sequence comes from Coprococcus sp. AF99-45, assembly GCF_027663865.1. NCBI lineage: Bacteria > Bacillati > Bacillota > Clostridia > Lachnospirales > Lachnospiraceae > Coprococcus > Coprococcus sp. AF99-45. The sequence continues at coordinate 93,689 of NZ_JAQDGZ010000005.1, read as the reverse complement.
CCAAAAAGCTCATCCATAAGCTGATCCTCCTTGGATTTCTGCGGATAATCTTTCTCCGGTTCTGCCTGTCCCTGTTTTTCCTGCTGAACCTGTACTTTTTCCGGCTTCTTTTCCTGCTTCTCTGATTTTCCGGCTTTTGCTTTTTCTGCACGTGTCCGCTCAATTTCCGTCTTAATCTTCGCTGCTTCCGTTACAGATGCAAACTGGAATCTATCTACGATACGGTTGATTCTTGGTGCATCTTCTTCCTTTACAATCACATCTACCAGTCCGTCACTGCTTCCTTTGGGATTTCGGACTGCACAATATAACACGCCATATCGCTTTGCTTCCTGCACGAATTGTTTCAGATCACTTTCTTTCACCGAAAATACCGTCAGTGGTCTACCTGATTTAACCAATGTTTCAAGTCTTACTCTGCCTTTTGTCTTTTTCTTCTCTTTTAAGACTGTATACAGCATCACTGCCAGATGCTTCGCACCTGTACCACTGATCTTCAATGCTGCTTCACCGACTTCCAACGACATTCGTACCACCTGATCAGCGGCTTCGCCTGATGTGTTCATGGCTTTGTTCCTCCTTCTTCTCTTTTTCTTCCCGCATCATCTTAAATTTTTCTTCGATCACCTTGGAACGTGCGGCAATTCCATCACAAAGTGCTGCCTCCTTTCTGAGTGTTCCAATTTTCTCTGTCAGAACTTTTATCTGCTCTTTCATTTCCTGTATTTCTTCTTCCGGTCTGTCTGCCCGAATCTTATAACGCAGATGCTTCCGTTCCTCCACACACTGCTCCGTTTTCTTCTGCAAACTTTCTTTCAACGAAAAAAGCGGCTCTGCAGTATCTATGTGATAATGGCAGAGCAGCTTTGTCTCTTTGGAAATGGTATTCAGTTTTAATAAATCCTCTCGGAACAATACATGAATTTGTTTGGCAGACATTGACGGGCGGTTCTTCGGTAGGATTCCTAAAAGATAACAGTAATGCAGATACAATCCCCGAAGTCCTCCGATTTTTCTCGTCTGCTTGAAGTTGCCGGATATCCGAATCCGGTAATGCCGCTGAACCGGAAATTTCTTCTCGGCAGGTAATTCATTTTCTTCCAGAATCCGAACCCTGATTGCTTCCAGCGAATAATTCTCTCCAAAGTTCCGCTTTAGCTTCAAACCTCGCTCTCGCCCTTCCGGACAAATAGTGATGTCTTTTCCAAACTTAAACGAGTATCCTTTTTCCCGCAAATAAAAAAAGAACTGTTTTTCAGTCCTCGCTTTTCGGATTGCTTCATCAACATCTGCTTTTACCATACTATGATAACTTGGCTTCCCTTGCTGCTCCGCCTGCCACTCGGCATAATGTTTTCCTTTTCCCTGTTCCGGCTGCCCGACAACCGATAACTGATATTCTTTACATAAACGGTCCGACACCATTCGCATATCCCGGTAATCCTGATTTGTCCTGTGGTATCTTTTCCCGTCAAGGAATGAAACTGAGTTCACCACAAAATGATTGTGCAGATGGTTCGCCTTATCCAAATGGGTTGCGATCAATACCTGATACTGACTGCCCCACAATTCTTCTGCCATCTTCTTTCCAATCTCATGTGCCATTGCCGGACTACATTCTCCCGGTGCAAAAGACTGGTATCCATGAAACGCAACAATTCCGTCCTCCTTTCCAAAACGCTTTTTGACTGCAATCATTTCTTCTCTGGCGGTTGTCGGTGCACAATTAAGTCCCGATACATACTGTTCCATCAGTTCTTCCGATTCTCCGACAACTTCCATTTCCATTGATTTAGATTGTCTCAGTCTGGTCTTTTCTGCATTCACCGCATAGGTAATCACATCATTAAGTCCTTGTAATTGCCCGGTTTCACTTTCTGAAATCAGTTCTTGGCTCGTCTGTTCTTTGGTCTTATCTGGATTTTCCGCATAATTGATTACTTTTCCAATCCAACCTTTGATGCTCCAGATTGATGTCACTGCCATGATTCGTTTTTCTCCGGAAGTATTACTGTTTCTGTAATCTTACGGACCGCTTCATTGAACTTCCACACTTCCTGATCGTAACGCTGCACATCTATCACATTTAACACATGTGCTTTCTGTGCAATCTGATTTAAGTTATTTCCAATCTTATGAAGTTCCCGCATCATGGAATAATAATCTGGTGACGGTGCGTCTCTTGGAACAACACCGGAAATCAACTGTCTCAGGTAAGCTTCCCGGTTCAGTCCACTTTTCTTTACTTTCTTATCCAATACCTCTGCTTCTTTTTTGTTCAATCGAAAAAGGATTGCTACATTACGTTTTCTCAACGCTCCATCTCCTTTACTTTCTGTATAGAATCTGGTTCCTGGCGAATCTGGTGTTTTTCTTTATCGTAGCTGTAAACTCTGTCTGAAAGGACTTCCTGCCGTTCCACTTCATTTTTATTTACTTCCCGTACCATTTCACCAAGCATTTTCGGTTCCATCTCTCCATTATCCGGAACGATCAGAACTTCATGCACAGATGACGGTAACACATAAAATCCTTCTGGAAAAAGCTGTTCCAATTTATTTAAAACTTCTGGCTGCGTGATCATAGATGCCCCATATTGCTTTTCTACATTCGTAAGTGCATACAACATATCATGTGAACGAAATCCAAAATCAACATTTTCATCTAATAAATTTGTTGCATGTCCTTCTTCATTAAAAATACTCAACATCATTTCGTCCATTGACTGAAGAATCGGTGTATTTACAGGCTGGGTATTTGCTCTGGCCTGATGGAACATTTCTTTTGCATCCACATTCCACATCTTAAGATGTTCATTTTTCACCTTCATAGTCGCTTTTCCATCGTTAGACTCTACCGGGAAATCCACATAACAGATAGCCGACAGATCTTCGATATTTTCATGAGGCATTTCCTGTAACATTCGTTTGTTTGCCTGGGTGTTTACAAGCATCACTGCCAGATGTTCCTTCACTGAATCATAATCCATTGGGTTGATACCGTTGTGCACAAACGGAGCATTGCCTGCTTCTTCCATGCATTTTGCAATTTCATTCATCACTTTCTCAACAGGTTCACCTAGACGTATTTCATTGAAAAACGGCTCTACATAAACAACTGGACACACATTTTCTTCCTGTAGTCTTACCTGTACTCCTACCATCTGGACTCCATTATTTTTATTCATCTGCATTACCTGAAATTCTGCATTCTCATATTTAGCTGGGAGAAAATTCCGAATGTCTTTTGCTACACCTTCCGCAAATACCTTTTCTGCTATCATCTCTTTTACAATCATTTCTTCTGTTCTCCCTTCTTCTTGTTCATTTTCTTTAAATATTCCTGATACCGTCTTTCTGCTTTCTTCTTGTCTTTCATTGATACTTCAACCTGCATCTTGTATCTCCTTTCTTTTTGTCTACCGAATCTTGTTAATCTGCAACAAGCACATCAACACTACTCCTATAATGCCACCTACTAATACTCCACAAATAAACTTCAACATTGTTACTTTCTCCTTTTTCATTTTCTGAGGGTTTCAGGGATTCTCCCTGACAAGCTGCCGCAGACTGCCAGACAGGAAACCTGTGTGGCAATCCAAAGGCGTTGCTTGCTGGTATTGTGTATTCTTCTGCACCCGTCTCACTGTTCCGGGTATCAGAAGATTTACTTGCCGAAAAAGCACTTGCTTTTTTTATTCTTTCAGTTCACAAATCCCGCAAGTTTCACACAAGTATTCACACTTTGTGCATCGTACATTTTCATCAGTTGCCATACATTCTTCACTTGCCGGACAATACTTTTGACAACTTTCACACTGCTCCGTACAGCTTTCTTCTGACACTTTTTCAGCAATAATTCCAAGTAATTCACTCTGTTCTTTTTCCTCTTTCAACTGTGTTTCCAGAAAAATCTTCAACAGATCTTCGCTGTCTACATCGTCTTCCATCATCAAAATCAGTTCTTTCTTATACACAACCTTCAGCTCATATCTTGCAATTTTCATATCTTTTTTCACCTTCTATCTCTCATATTTTTCATGACCAGACATACTCTTTTTCGTGTTTTTTTCTCGCTTTGTAATTGCCAGATTTAGCTTGACGCAGAGTTGATCGTTGTAATCTTTTCCTTGTTTTGGTGGTACATCTTTTACCTGATATTGCTTTGGAAGTACTGTAGAAATTGCTTTTGTGGCAAGTCTTCCAATACGGTCATTATCCAAATGAAATACGATTGTCTTCACCTCTGGATGCATTTTTAGTGCTTTTGCCAACGCTGCAGGAACTTTACTTTTTTCAATTTCTTTTGCTGGCTGATAGACACCTGCCAGTGACAATAAATGTTCTCTTCTCCACTCCTTCCCGTCCAATTTCTGCAATGTTGCATAAGATAACAGATCAATGGCTGACTCAAACAGATGCATCATATCATTTGGTTTCTCTGTAAAAATGGAAAAAGAATAGTTCTTATCACTTCCATTTGCTTCTCCGATAAAACTGGTTCCGGTTCCCCTAATGGCTGCATATTTCGGATTATCTTTCTCATCCATCCCTACAAACACCGCGTTGTGATGAAATGCGCTTTCATAAACTCTTCCAGACTCTAAACAAAACTGAATGATTTCCTTATCAATCCCACGGCCTGAAAGATACGCAATCACTTTCTGATCATCTTGATTTTTCTTTGGCAACAGTAACTGTTTCTCCATCGGAACATTCTCAGATACAAAAAGAGGCGGCTGAATATTTGCCCGTTCTGCAAGCAATTCAACCGCCTCTAAAAAACTGTATCCTCTTACTTTGATCAGATAATCCAGTGCTGATCTGCCACCGGTTCTCTGACTCCACCACATCCATTTCCCATTTGATATTTTCAAACTATCGTGTGTTCTGGTAGTGTAGGTGTTGCCAGAAAAGTGAACTAATTCGTATGGTTCATAATTTTTCAAGTACGTAAGCAAATCCATCCGCTTGACCTCCCGCACGACCGATGGTGGTATATATGGCATAATTTTCATCTCCTTTCTTGCCTTAGATTGATATTATTGGGGATAATATCCGGGCATGAAAATAGCCAGGTGATTCCTTGAGTTGGAACCATCTGGCTATGTAAAAAACATTATTCGCTTTCTGTTTCTTCTTCAAATGGAGGTAAATCCACAACTGGTATCCCATACGCTTCAGTTACTTTTTTAACCGTCTTTCTAAGTTCCGACAATGCAACCGGAAAGCATTTGAGTCGCACCTCTTCCTCGCTAATTTCATCACTATCTTTTTCGACTTCAAATCTAGATATCGTTTCTAAAGTCAAATATAAACGTTCATCTGATTTTCCTAAATTCAACTTTAATTGAACAATCAAATATTTTGTTTTTCTCAAATCTTTTGGAATTAAAATTCCACCTTCAACACCAACTTCTATATCTTTTTTCTTTTCTTTTTCCTTATTTTCAATAAAAGAAGCTGACTTCACATTATGTTGCACCAATTTAAAACTATTCATTATTCCACCTCTCTATGCCAAGTTTACTTTTTGATTATGAATTGTTCCTATTGGATAACGAAATACATCTTTTGTATCCAAATCTATTTCTGAATCTTTTTCCACCCTCAAGACACTCACAGCTTTATATCTTAAAATTAAAAATTTACTAATTTGTGGTTGAATAACATACTCAATATTTTTGTTTCTTTTTTGGAATTCAACAATTTCTTCTTCATATTCTCCTTCTTCTGCATCCATATACTCACCTACGGTTGGCAATACCTCATCAGGAATCTCACTAGATTTTTTTAATTCATATTCAACTTCTTTTCCATCATATTCAATCATAATTTTGTTATTTGTTACATTTAAAAACGCATCTCTGATAGTAATTTTATTTTCCAACAAATCAATTAAATTATCATACGTTGTTCTTGTTCCAATCCATTTAATCTTTTCAGAATTTACCAAACAACAAATAAACAAATATATATCTTTATCATTTTTGCATGTAAATAACACTGGATACTTACTTTCAAAAAGAATTGTATCTAAAATAACTTTTTGAAAATTCGGTATTTTTCTAAATATCTTTTCTATTTTCATTTTCAAACACCTCAAATTCTCTATACGGCTCTGCATCTGTATATAACCACCAATCCACATGAGACCCTTTATATTTTATACCTAAATTTCGTTTCCATTCTTTAGTTTCCAAGCATATTCCATGAGCAGGTTTTGTAACACCTTTCGCTATCACAAATGGAACTCCATAACGGCTATCCATTGCCATAAATCTTTTTACATCTCTAAATTTAATATAAGTCGATAATGAATATTCTTGTGGATCATGTTCATCACCATCTTTACTTATTTTGTATCCATTTTCTTCGAAACTATTCATAAACGATTCTCTATCAACTTTTCCTGTTGCGCAAGCTCTAAATACCTCTAGTTCCTGCTCTCTTGCCCATTCAGGAATTTCAAAATTTTTGAAATATGAGGGAAACTTTTTTTCTGCTTGTTTATTATTCATTCAATGCCTCAATTCATTAAATATATATCCTATAAACCTCTTTTTTATTGTATCATATCATATTAAAATATCTTTTTCTAGCATCTGACTCCAAAAGATATCTAGCCCTTTTTACCAATATAATCAAAGAATCTTTCTAACAGTATTTTATCCAATTATATTTTTAGATTTTAGGGAATTAACCCTTTTCTTCCTACTGTTGAATCACCTGAAAAATGCAAATAATTTATTTTTGTTTTTACAGTACTACTTGGTTCCTCATTATCGAATATTATAATTTGTCCATTCTTTTGTTCTGCCAACATTTCATAAAATTTCTCTTTTGTTCCTTTTGTTATGGTTTCATCATCCCCATCTTTTTTATCCTTCTCTTTGTATGTTGTTAATGGCGAATCCAAAACAACAATGCCTGGATGACACAAATTCCTTTTATAGCAATAATTCATTATTCCTATTAAAAATGTTGAATTAATTATTGCTCTAGCTCCTTTTCCATAAGAAGCTTTTTCTTTTTCTCCAACTTCTACATCCTCTGTAGCATTATTGTATTTTATTTTCCCCTCTTTGCCAATAAAATCACACCCTTGTAATAAAAATTTAATTTCCTTACAAAGTTCATTTGTATATGCCTCAGGTAAGTCTTCTATTTTCTTTCCTTTCTCTTGTCCTGTACTGTCTATTTTTTCTTGCCATTTACTAATTTCTGTATTATATTTGTTTATTCTTTTTTCATTTCTTGTTATTAAATTTATTCTTTCTTGTGCATCCATCAATTCTTGAACCTTTTTCACTTTCTCTGCTACTATCGGTCCTAAGTTATTATTTAGGTTATCTGTAATTTCTTCTTTATAATTTTCTAATTTACTAATACGCTGTTTTTTGCTTATTATTTCATCAGATAAATCTTTTATTGTCTCATCTAATTCTGCTAATTGAACTTCAATTTTTATCTTTTCTGTTGCTAATGCCTCATAATAATCATCTGATTTTTCCATCTCATTAACCTTCATAGGTGAATGACATATTGGACATTCTACCTCTACCAATTGTTGCGTCAAATCAAATGCATCATAAATAAACTCTAATCGCTCAAGATCAGACAAATAATTTTTCTTCAACAAAACAAATTTGTTATTATTATTTAATAAATGCTTTAGTTCTGTATTTTTTATTTCAATCTCTGTTTGAATTTCTTTATAATCTAATTCATACTTCTTAATTTCTTCACTTTTTTCCTTTATAAATTTATTTAATTCAATAATCTCTGTACTTTTCTCTGTATTTATATCTTCCGCATCTTTTATCAACTCATTGTTTTCTATACGAATTTCATCAATAATTTGGCTTAATTGTTCTATCTTACCTTTTAATTTTGCCTTTATAATTTCAGTATTTTCTTTTTTCTCTTCTTTTTTATAATCAATTCCCGATATAACTGTTTTAAAAGCCGTTCTTGCAGGCGTTGCAAAAGTACTTCCCCTAGAATCTGTATGATAAATCGGAGAATGTCTTGCCGTAATTCTTAATTCATTAATCATAATTAATGGACTGAAGGATCTAAATGTAAAGGCTTGCGTATCTCCTTTTGTATTCTTCATCACATATTTGTATGTACAATCACAACAATTCAATAATTTTTTAGACAAGCTTTTTTTTGCATTATGAGTTACAGATAATTTTTCTACCTCCGCTGCATCTTTCTCCTGATAATTGCTATAATAAATAAATATTTCGTTTTTTTCATCTTCAGAAAAATTTCGTCTTAATGTAAATATTTCTTCCTGCCCAATATCTTCAATTTCAAGGAAAACACTCCGATAGCCTTTCATTTCTGGAACTGTTTTAGGATTGGAAGATGAACCCAATGCAAAATCAATACATTCAAAAGCAAACGATTTTCCTGTATCAGATGCTCCCGCAATAACATTTAATCCACCTTTGAAATTAATAATTGCATCTTTTTTATTTTCCCCGGCCAAAATTAATTTTGTCAACTTCAACCTTCCCTGCATTCTACTTTTCATTTTTTTCAAATTCCCCTATCCATTTTCCTATGTTTTTATTTACATAATTTCTGATTTTATCTTCATTCATTTTTGAAAATATTTTGTCTACCTCTGTTACGTAATACTGGTACTTTTTCGTATATTCATTGTTAAACATATCTACTATTTTATTTCCCAGATTTGTATTTTGATACTTTATCCCTTGAGAATTATATTGCGGCTCAATCAATCCCTTACCGATTAAAAAATTTATTGCATTTTCAATAGTATGTCTTTTAATAATAATTTCTGCCGAATGATTAGGATTAGACGGATGCAAACTCTCCCCTGTCTTTTTTAAATCACTAAAATGTAATGAAAAATAATCATAATATCCAATTCTTTCTATCGAGTAAGTTTCTTTCACAATTTGTAAAATCAATAATATTCTGCAACCAATTTCTTGATTAGTATTATATATTTTCATCAATATCACTCCAAATTATTTTTTCATCATTGACAAGTTCGTGACACATGCCCGTTTTATCGTAAATAGTAATATCTTTTATTTCTTCGCAACTAATACCTAAAGAATTTGCTTGCTTAGTTGTTTCTTTTACTCTCTCTAATTCGCTTGAATATTCATTTTCATAAACATCCATTATTCCAAATTCAACCTGACCTTTTAAAGAGTTATAGCTATCTTCATTAAGTAATTCATCTCTTGCAAATCTTTTTAATGATTGTGCTGAAAAAAATCCTTCTCTCTGTCTCATAAAATGTTTATACAATTTTTGATTATTTTTTAAGTCCTCTTGCGTTTCGTATACTTGTCCTGCTTCTTTTGAATACACTTTTAATAACTGTTTTACATATGGCATAGTTTTTTCTGACTTTTTCAATTGTTCAGAAGGCTTTTCAAATGTTGGTCTTTTTTTTATACCACCACCAAAATGGTATTTATACCATGGTGATTTACTGAACTCATCAAGCAGTGTAATTGGTGCTATATCTGAAACTATAGAAAAATCGAATTCCTCTATATATTTTCTTAAACTGTCTGTCATTTTTATGCCTTCAGCTATAATCTGTCTTTTTTTTCCACATTTTTCATCCCATGTATTTATTAATTCAGTATTAATTTGTTTTGGATGCTCTATTAATTTTCTTAATGACTGACCAATTCCATTACTTGCTACAATATAATATTTGTTGGGAACTGCATATTCTCCTATATATGTATAATAGCAAAGTTTTCCAAATTCAATCATATATGTCGATGGTGATAATGGTTTTTCATATCGCTTACATTGATATATATCAAACTTTTGCATGTTATCATCTATATATGCCACCAAATCTCTTCCTGAGTCACCTGATCCTCCTAATAATGCAACATTACTATACTTTTTTTCTTTTCTCAAACATGAATATGCCCATTCTCCAACAACTCTTTCAAATTCATCTTCTCCCATAGTTTTTAGTCTTAACTGTGGTTCTGTTGTATCAAATATCCTCGATGTATTCTTTGGTCTTTCAGGAGAGGATAACGGCTGTGTTTTCATAATATAACCCTTTCGCTCTAGCACAATCATACAATACTTATTCTAAGTTATATTTTACCACCATACTATATAATTCTCCATAAAAATATCTACCATCACCGAACCTGTTATCGATAATAGTAGATATCTTGTTTATTCTATAATTCTCTCTCCCAATCCATCCTTCCTGTCACATTCAACATCTTTTCTTCTCGGAAGCTGAGCATCTTTCCATTAGTTCCACCGACAATGATATGATCCAACAATTCTATCCCCAGTAGCTGTCCGCACTTCTGCAGCTTTCTCGTAACAATCATATCCTCTTTTGACGGTTTCACATTGCCACTGGGATGATTATGAAGTCCAATGATTGCAGAAGCATTTGCCAGAATACTGCTCTTAAAAACTTCCCTGGGAATTACCAAAGATGCATTGATTGTTCCAACACTGACCAGATTCATATTGATTACCTGTCCATTATTTTTCATATTCAAGATGCAAAATACCTCTCTGTCATATTGGGATAACTCCTTCGCCATTAATTCTACAACAGCCTGTGGACTGTCCAATGTCTGCTCACTATAAAGAGATGGTTCTTTTACCAAACGGATATTCACAACTTCCAATTCATTCTCCATTGTTCTGATCTCCTTTTGGAAATTCTACAACTAGAAGAACATTACTCTCTGAAGATTCCACATATGCTTTCAATTGTGATAATGTCATTTCCAAATATTTAGGTTGTTCCACCATAATCTGCTCCTTTCGTTTCTTCCCTTGCTTCTGTTTTCTCTGACAAATAGCTTATCACTTTGTTTGCCTTAATGCTTTTCTGTAACTCACTGATAATGCACAGGTCTGCTACATTTACTCCTGGCAAAGCAAGCATTTCATCCATCGTCATATTGACAATCTCTTTCTCCGTTCCGTATCCGGCATCAAATAAACGCTGTAATACTTTTATTGCTTTCTGATTCTTTCCCATTTCAATATCAAAGGGCAGCTTATCGCCGCCCTCTATTTTACTCCTTCTCTTCTTTCTTTTCTTCAATTCCTAATCTCTTAACCTGCTTCTTTTTATTCCAGATACGAACTCCCGTGATTCCGGCTGCCGATAATACCAGAATGGCTATCCATAAAACTGCATTCGCAGTATCGCCCGTTTTTGGAGGATTACTTGTCTTTGTAATAGTACCCGGTGTCTCTGGAGTTGATGTTTCCGGTACTTCTTTGATAGTTACGGTCTGACCTTCATCGTCAATATCCTTATGCTCTGTTACCTTTTTCGGTTCTTCCGCATTTGTCATATCATACAGTTCTTCAAAGGTTACAAGCTGCTTTCCTCCAAGCGTGCTGCCGTTGAAGGTAAACTCAATCTGCACTTCCATGTTTTCCTTGTCCGCTGTAAATTCATAATCATTGGTAACCTCTTTGCCATCAATGAGCAACTTGGCATTTTCTGCCTTAACCATCTGCCAACCGGACAACTTATAGTTCGTACCAATTTCCAATCCCTCTAAAGTAACCGTATCCACAATCGTCAGATTTTTTCCGGCTTCCACCTCTTTCTTACCGTTCTTATCCGTTGCTGTGGTATGAATCGAAATCTTTCGCTCCGTAATCAGGACTGTCTGCCCTTCATCATCAATGTCCTTGTGCTCTGCAACTTTTATAGGTTCTTCCGGATTCTTCAGATCGTATAATTCTTCAAATGTAACCAGATTCTGTCCGCCAAGTTCTGATGCATCAAACGTATAAGAAATCTCTACCTTCATTTTCTCGCTGTCAGCGACAAAAGTATAATCACTCTCCACACGCTTTCCATCAATGAGCAGTTCTGCATTTTCCTCTTTCAGCATCTGCCAGCCTTTTAACTGATATTTTCTTCCTTCTTCTAGACCGTCCAGCGTAACCGTATCTACAATCGTTACTTTCTTTCCTGCAACAATTATTTTTTCGCCCGTTTCTTTATCCGTTGCTGTTGTATGAATAGTAATCTCTTTTTCATGCTCATCGGTCAGTGTTCCAAGGTCGATTGTTACTTTATTTCTGCTGACAACAACTTCAAATGCTGGAATCAATTTCATACCTTTGTTAGATTCACAAGCTAACTCCTCAATCTCATAAGTGTCATAAAGTAATGCACCTTTACTGTCATCCGGCTCAGAAGTTCCGAACCAGATTCCGTCCTCACTGGATTTCCCGGCATTTGTATTTCTCTTATGAGATGCCCAATTGGAAGCAGTTGAAAACTGACCGTTCTTATCTGTCACTACGATATGGCTCTCTCCGGTTGTTTTACTTGTAATCTTAAAAGAAACATTTGCAAGCCTCTTATGTGTACCTGCTCCAATCTTTACTCCTTCTAAATCTCCACGTTTAATCTGGTTGTAAATGGAATGGCTTTCGTCTGTTAAATCTACGATTTTTCCATTTTCCGTAATCGAAAATTCAATCGCTTTTGCCCCGTCAGTCAGATAACCTTCCGGTGCTTTGGTTTCTTCCAGTTTGTATTTACCATACGGAAGTAAATCTGCCGATGTTGTTGCTACTCCGTCAATTCCTGTCTGAATTGTCTTAACTGTCTCATTTTTCTTGTACAGTTTTCCTTCTACCAGAACCGGATTCTCGTTCAGAGAAATAATTGCAAATGCTGCATCTTTTAATGTGGCACTTCCCTGTGCCTTAGTGTCTTTTGTCTCCATATCACGTTTCTGAATCTTCACACCACCTCGGATTACCTGATCAGATACGGAATACTGGTTGCTTCCGGAAAGAACTGCAAGTTCTCCGTCCTCTGTGATCTGTGTCAGATACATTCCTTTGATCTGCTCTGTACTGTCCCCTGCCTGCATATAAGCTCCGTCCAGTAAATATCCGTCTGGTGCTTTGGTTTCTTCAACAGTCAGTGTTCCAAGTGGCAATACGCTTTTTTCATTCTGGGTGTAAAATGTATCTCCTGATACTTTGTAAGCATCTGCCAGTTTTGTCACATAATGAACAGTTCCATTACTGTCTTTTTCAGCTACCGTCTTTGTAACCCAGGTACGTGTTGCTCTCTCTGGTAAATTGTCTTTTGTATAAAGTCCGTCATAATAATGCCAGGTAAATTCTGCTCCTGTCAGTGCTGCATTCCCCTGTGCGGTTGCTTTTCCCGTCTCCATATCAATCTTGAACAGGTCTACCAGTGTCTCTGTCACTTTCGGAACATCGGAAACATTTAATACGGCTGTTTTTCCGGCTTCAACCTTCAGACTGTGTACTGTCGTATCCAGCTTATATCCCTTCGGTGCAGAAAGCTCTTTGATGTAAACATTCCCTGCAGTCACTTCAACCTCATTTGTCTCACCATTCTCATTTGTTGTAAGTGTTCCAATCTGATTGCTGCAATTCTGGTCTGAGAATATGCCAAAGGTTGCTCCGGCAATAGTATACATTGCATTTCCATTTGTGACAATCTCATTTGCGGTTGTCTTTTTTACTTTTGCATTTCCGACATTCAGTTCTGCCCAAAACTGTCCGAGATCCTGTCCCTCTCCAGTATAGATATATCCTCCACATTTATACCGACCTTTGTTCGCCTGTACAAATGCTCTCGCTCCTGCATACACTTCATTCTGAATATCCTGTGAAATCTCAGAATATGCAGCTCGTACATTATCACACTGCCAGCCTAAATACTCACTCAGTCTCTGCCATACCACACACTGTTCCAACAGATATCCCTGATTCGCATTCAGGTTACTGTGACTGCTCCTATACTGCTTTACATATTCCAATGACAATGCCACATCTTCGATCTGTGCAGCACTCATACTGGCACTTGCATCGTGTCTGGTTTTATATCCATTTTTAAATCCGGTATTAATATCTACGCAATAGGCTGTTTCGCCCTCTACTCGCATGTGACCTTCATTGAATGTAGAATGAATGGTTCCATCATTCATCACATGTTCAATATATCCGACTCTCTCTGAGGATTCCGTCCAATACTGTGTTTCCGCTGCCTGAACCGATGTAGTCGGTAATGCGGTTAAAATCGTGGTCAGGGCAAGAATCCCTGTACACACTCGTTTCCATATCTTCTTCATTTTCTACAATTCCTTTCTTTTCAATCAAAAAAAGACGTCCGTCTGGAACGCCTGTTGTTGCTTTGTGCTGTTTATTCCCTGCTGTCATGCAGGGTGTGGGAATCTCTGACCTGCCGAAAGAGAAAATGTTCCCGGCTCCTTATTGTCTTTTCGGCTGGTAATCTGCTGGTAAACCAAAGGGGTAGGGTGTGGGGAGGGGAAAGCGGGAATAGACTGATTTCTCGTTATGCCCAAAAGGATAGACTTTTCCCTTGGTGTCAAAATACCTAGCGTTCCCTGCTTTTTTCCCTTTTCCGGTATAATTCCAGTGCTTTGATAATGGTTTCTTCCATTTTCTGCTGTGTAGTTCCCGACGGGAAATATTTCTTCAGTCGGTTCTTTGGGATTTTCCACTGCTCTACCTGATTTGGCTTTTCCTCTGCCATAATCGACAGCAAAACATCTTCATTTAACCTGCCCTCTGCTGAAAATTTGCGGATTTTAATTGCCTGTGCATGACTTGGGGTACAAGCCTCCGACTCCATGGTGTCGTACAATATCTCCTGTTCCTCCTTCGTCAAATACGACAGCTCCACCGCCGGACGCATAGAAATCTTTTTGTCATCGACCATTTCAAGGATTTCCGGGATAAGCTCCGTAAGGCGGATATAGCGACGGATTGTTTCTCGACTTTCCCCTGCTTCTTGTGCCAAAATTTCATTTGTCCGGAACTTTGACACCAGTGGTGTCGAAGTTAAATCTGTTCTCTTGCCTTGTCTATTCATTGCTTCTAATTTCATTTTATAAGCAAATGCCTTTTCGGATGGTAAGATTTCTTCTCGCTGAAGATTGCTGTCAACCATGACAATGACTGCTTGATCATCACTAAGATTTCTTACAATACATGGCATTGTCTCTTTTCCTGCCAGTTCACTTGCCATTTTTCTGCGATGTCCAGAAATCATTTCATACCCGCCCATTGGTTTCTCCCTGACAAGTGCAGGCACCAATACACCATGATCACGGACACTCTCAATTGTTTCCAACATCTTATCATCCATTTTTACCTTAAACGGATGATTCGGGAAGTCTGTAATTTCATAAATAGAAATATTTTTTACATATTCCTGATTCTTCTGGTCTCTTTCTTCTTGCGTTGTAAAAAGATCATCGGCTGAGGGAAGATCCATGTTTATTTCTCTGCTTTTCGCCACATTGAATCACCTCCCTCGTAAATTCTGCATACGCCTTTGCAACAGTTCCATTCTTGTCGTACTCATAAATGCTCTGTCCTGTCGCACTGCTTTCTGCCGCTGTGATAGCCACTGGAATAACCGTTTTAAAAATTCGAATATGTTTCCCGTAATTTTCTCGAAGGCTATCCTCTGTTGTCCTTGCAAGTTTTGTTCTCATATCTGCAAGTGTCAGCAATACTCCATCAATCTTCAGATTAGGATTTAGCTGTCTTTGTACCTTACCGATTGTTTTCATGAGCTGTGTCATACCCTTTAATGGAAGATAATGAGCCTGAACTGGAACAATTACACTGTCTGCAGCAGCTAATGCATTGATAGTCAACATCCCCAAGCTAGGCATACAATCAATTAGGATATAATCATAATCTTTTTTCAAATCTGCCAGATACAGCTTTAGTGTCTGCTCTCTGCTCATGGCATTTACCAGGGAGATTTCCATGCCCGATAATTCAATGTTAGTTGGAATAATGTCAACTCCTTCTTTATGGTGTAAAATGCCTTCATTATACACAAATGGTTCGTCTTGTAATACTTTCTTCATCTGTGTATCCAACGTAATCGGAAGATTATCTGCATCAGTCCACCCCAATGCGGTTGTTAAATCTCCCTGTGGATCAGCATCGACCAATAATACTTTTCGCCCTTGATGTGCAAGACCGATTCCTAGATTCAATGTTGTTGTGGTCTTAGCTGTTCCTCCCTTCTGATTTGCAAGGGCGATTACTTTACACTTAGTCATATGGCTTCCTCCTTTCTCGAAAAATTTAATAGCCAATCCGTTTTATGAGACTGGCTATGTATAAAAATGGACATGAAAAAACCGACTGACTCATATTGAACCAATCGGCTATGTACAAAATTCTATTTTAACCAAATAGATATTCAAAAACAGCTGCAAATGCTGCATTCTTCATCTGCCGGGATCTTACTTTGCCAATTTGATATGCTTTCATCAAATCACTTTCTTTGCTTACTATTAATTCCCCTAATGTATTGATATTCAATTCTCTTAACTTTCCTTTCTGCCACTCCGAAATCTCCAATACATCAATACTTTTTGCAAGCTGAAATTTGAGACACTCTGTCATATCTGGCTCTGTAAATTTAGGAATTTTTTTTATTAATGTTTCGTATGCTTTGCTATTAGCTCCAAATTCACTCATTCGTTTAAGTGATAAATTATTCACTATGTTGATTCCAACACTAAGAGGCGCATTTTCTAGTGCAAATAAACAGCCTAAATTAACCTCATACCTATTACCAATTTCTGAATTTGTCGCTTTTATTCCCGTAGCTTGAAGCTTGATAATTCCTGTATATTCTAATATTCTAAGCGCTTCCTTAATAACTTGTGGACTATTTCTATGAATCCAGAAATATGCTGATGATGCTTTGTTATTTTCTAAAGCTCTATCATTTTTATTCTTTATCTCCGGTAATACTACAGTTTCAATAAAAGTTCTTCCCCAATCAATAAATTCACTATTGCTAGGATATTTTTCTGCTAATAATGATTGTTCTGACCAAATTTCTTCCCTATAAAATTCTCTAAAAACAGCCATAACTGAATTAGTTTTAAAGTTTCCAGCTTTCTCAACACTTCTTAATAATAATCTTGGATTTCCACTCGCTGCATACGCCAATACTGAAAAGTTTTCTCCATTCCTTATCAAATTTTTTGTAGTTTCACTATCTTTAATCTGCCTGAGAACCATTTCCTTCATATTGGTAACATAATTCTCTTCTCTCAAATCTCTCGTTAAATTAATTGTTACTGCATCATGCATTGGTTCAAAAATATCTCCATAACAAGTAACCCCTGGATACACCGCTGCATTACATTTAACATATGATGAACGTATTTCTCGAAAAATTGAAAAAAATTGTCTTTGCTGTTCAGGAATAAAAACATGTGCTGCTTCATCAATATATATAACCATTCGTTTTATATTCAGTTCTACACATAAATCTTCAATAATATCCATCAATTCATCTATTGTCGGTACTGCCGTCGTGTCTATTATTTTCCCTGGATTTTTCCAAGAATTTTCAAATTCTTTATTTTTTTCTATTAACGTTTTTATAGAATTTCCATATGGACTCTCTTCACTAGTAACATTTCCAAAATTCCATTTAACACTAGATATCAACCCGTATTTTTTTAATTCTCTAATGATTACCGTACAGATTTTATTTAACATCCATAATTCAAATTGCACATTATTTCCCGTCTGCACTAAAGAAGCACTCCTAAAAGTAAGAAAAACCGGAAAGATTCTATCCTTTTCAAAATTCTCAAGCAGCTGCATTTGAGATATTTTAAAAAGAAATGATTTTCCCATTCCCCTACTTCCAACTAACAAAACTGGAGACTGGGATTTCAAACTTTTCAATATTTTTTTATCATCTTCACTTTCTACGTATAATTCTTTAAGTTGATCTTCTTCAAGTTCTTCTGTTCGTATTATAAAATCATTCATTCTCTATTAGCTCCTTAATTATATATTTCTTGTGCACATCCTAAATAACCAATTTCATCCATAATTACCTCTTCAAATTCAGATAATTTGTCCCTTTCTATTATATCCTCCACATACCTCATTGTTAATGCAAAAATAATAACTTGATTGATACTTTCTACTTTATCAGCTAATAATTCAAAAATAGCTTGATTAAATTGTGTTGCCTTAGGCAACAAAGATGTTGCCCCATAATTGTTATGAATAAACTCCGAACACTCTCTATAAACTCTCTTAGCTATCTCTTTCATCCCATAAGCTTCATCAGCAAATAATGGTTCAAATGCTTGTACAAATTTTTTTGAAAATATTCCTTCATTATCATCCATTATTTGCGACCAATATAAATCTAATGTTTCTGATTTCCATAATCGAAAATTTAATTCATTGGTTGAAAGTTGTATTCCAAACATTGTAGCTTCAAAATAACTCCTCAAGGAAATAAATGCATGTTTATATAATCCCATACACCAAAACAATAACATCGATTGATACTCAGCTAAAGCCTCTTTATAGATTACCACTTCATAAGAATCTTCTAAAAAATCTATCCACTGTTTATAATCTTCAACAAACCTTGATGCTTTCGCATGCATTTGAAGATTTTTTCCTGTTAGTGATTCTGAAATAATACCTGAAAATTTTTCATTAATATTTTGATACTCTTTTAAATATTTTTCCATAAAAGTCCTCCAAATGAATATTCTCTCTATCATATGATTTCATTAACTTTCAATTTATTATATACACAATCTAATAAATCTTCCTTTCAAAATATGCTTCTACGTTTTTATTATACCAACTCTTCAACCCCTATACACTAATTTTTTCAAATTCTATAATCAAAAAAGCAGGCGATAAAAAGTCACAAAACCTCTTCATACACCTACTTTTTACCTGTACTCTCACCACTACCACTTCCACAACATCTGGATGTTCAACCACCCACATACCACAAAATACTACCTGTTTTGTGATTTTCTCATGCTAGGAGACAAAATATTCCACTGCGTTCTCAGGGAAGAATTCCTTAAACTCACCGTACAGCTGTGCTGCAAGTGTTTTATTGTGCGCAAGTACCAAAGTTGGCTTGTTTAACTGGGCGATGACGTTCGCCATGGTGAAGGTCTTACCGGAACCTGTGACACCCAGCAAAGTCTCGAACTGGTTGCCTTCTTGAAAGCCTTTGACCAGTTTTTCAATTGCCTGGGGCTGATCGCCTGTTGGTTTGTATTCGGAGTGTAATTTGAAATGATCCATACGTTTCTCCTTGTTATTCTGAAATTTGTGGATATGTAAATACTGCCTATTACTACACGTAAAAAAAGTGTTTTTATCTTTATTATTCTTGCTTTTACAGTATATCATTCAGAGTAAAAAAAGTACAGAACAAGCGAATGTTTGTTCTGTACTTTATACGTTTTCTATATTATTTATTCAAAAACTATTTCTGAATATTTTTCTTTTTTCCCTTTTCCAGCTCTGTATCTGGATTGAAGTCTTCTGATAGATATTTTGAATTTTCTTTAATTGATTTCACCAGTTCTCTGAATGCCGTTATCTTTTCATCCTCGTTCATTTCAGTATTCCTTTTGTTCTTCAAGCTGTTCCAGACAATATTTTTCTGCCAGAATTATAAATTCATCTGCAACTGAAATCTGCCGTTCTGATTCTTCTTTACTTGCAATATAAAAATCATCATAATCGCTGGCATGGCAAATCTCTTCTGCCTGACCGATTTTCCTTCCCATTTCCCTTGGAAACACAGACGTCTTCACATAATCCTTATTGAAGTTTGCCACAGCATCTTTATGTCTTTTATATGCTTTACCGCTGACAGCATGTACTGCATTAATTGCATGAAAGATGGAATAGTACGCTCCGTTATTAGCTCCTTTATAATCTTCAATAAAAAATAATGCTCTTGCTGATTTCAGATCATTTCGGGCTGTTTCCCGACGATATAACACCAGATCCCGCCTAGTACCGATTCCTGATTATGCTGCTCCATACAAAACTACCCCTTCTTTATGAATATTGGAATAAAATGGATAGTTCACAATCCACTTGTTAAAATGTGCTTCACTTTTTGCAATAGGCTTTATGTCCGTGTCATGATCCATATTAAAGTCATAGGTCATGTACGAGAGCTGTTGTGCATATGCCTTTAATTCCAGATCTGATATATCCACCAGGATCATAATGTCTACATCAGAATCCGGGCGGAAGTCCCCCTTGCATAAGAACCATAAAGGATTATCTGGCGTACATGGGAACCATAAATCTTCTTGACCGCTTCCACATACTGTTTAATTAAATCCTGCATAATCTTTGGCATACATCATCACCTCATTTTCTGCTGATAATACTATAAATTTCTTGATTTTATTATAACCAGTTTACCCTCGTTTCTCAATCAATATTTTCCATGTAACAATGTTACTGCTTTCTTCGACGAATTTTGTTCACCGTTATGGTATACATCTTGTTCTATATTTTTACTGAAATCAAAAAAAGCAGAGCCTGCTCCTCTCAGACTCTGCCTCTCACTTTTTTCTTTTTATACTGCCGCTATTCTTCTACTTCTCTCTCATAAACGATCTCACCGCCAAGAACTGTCATATCCACTTTCGTGGCCTTGATCTCATCCGGGTCGATCTCATAGATATTCTTCTCGAGAACTACGAAGTCCGCATTTTTTCCCACTTCGATGGTTCCGTTCTCGTCTTCTGTATAGGAAGCGTAAGCTGCGTTTTTTGTAAAAAGCTTCACCGCTTCGTCTACGGATATTTTTTCGGATGGGATCCAGCCTTCCTGTGGCTGACCGCTGATATTTTTACGGGTAACTGCAAAATAAATATTCTCCATTGCATCAAAGCTTACCACAGGAGCATCCGAGCCGCCGGACGTATGGATTCCCATATCCAGCATACTCTTCCATGCATACACCTTATCCATACGTTGTGCGCCGATGGCAGGTTCCACTGTGTTCATATCCAGATCGATAAATACCGGCTGGATATATGCCAGCAGATCCTGGTCTTTCATACCCTGCAAAATACGCGGATTGGTGATCTGGCAATGCACGATACCATGTCTGCCCTTTTTGTTATCCTTCCGGTAAGGAGATTTCGCAACTGCCTCAATGACCATATCCATGGCACGATCGCCTATACAGTGTACCGCCGCCTGCATCTGATGCCGGTCAAAAAAAGCAAATAGATCGTCAAGCTCATCCTGACTGAATGTGATGATCCCGGTATTTTCCGGCGAATCCTCGTAAGGCTCATTCATGGCCGCTGTTCTTGCACCAAGGGAACCATCCTGTATCAGCTTCATCGGTCCAACAGTAAAGTGATCTCCCCTCTGCCCGGTACGATATCCTTCCTCGATAAAAGCCTTCGCATCCTCCGCCCGCTCAAAAAGGCACTGCTCATAATGGCGGATACTCAGCTCTCCTCTGGCATCCAGTGCCTTGTAGGAGGCCATGATCCGACGCCAATTTTTTCCCGGAAGGGAGGCAAGATCATCGGACTGTACACCTGTAAATCCACATTCATTCAGTTTCTTCGCACTGTATCTGATGTAGCCTTCCACTTCTTCCTGGGATGGTGCTTCCAATACGGAAGAATAAAACTGTACTGCATTCTCCTTCAGAAGTCCGGTATCAAGATCAACCTCCTTCTCAATCTCCGGAAACTCCGGGATTTTTTTCAGAAGCTCCAGACCACAGCTGTTGCACACAGCCACGTGCCCGCAGACACGCACCATAATGATGGGAATTTCCGTTGAGAGTGCATCCAGCTCATCCTTATGCGGATAGCGCGGCTTATCAAAATGCTCCTCATTCCAGCCTCTGCAGTAGAGCCAGGTCAGCTTCTGACCTTTACTCTCCTCCAGTCTTTTTTTTGCTGCAGCAAGCATTTCCTCAACACTTGTGCAGTCAAACAGTTTCACAGATCTTTCCACAAATGCATAATGCAACATATGCATATGTGTATCCACAAAACCGGGCAGCATCAGCCTTCCCTTAAGGTCAATCCGTTTTTTGCAGGAAAAAGCTTCCGCTTCTTTATCAGTTCCCACAAAAACGATCCGGCCATTTTCGATTCCCACAGCCTCTGCCACTTTTTCACTGTTATCCAGTGTTCTTATACATCCGTTAAAAAAAATCGTATCCACTGTTTATTTTTCCTCTTTTTCTTTTTTATCCTCGTAGAAAAGTGCCATATCCTTGTCTACTTTTCCGATTCCCATGTAACGCGCCTTATAATCCTTCAGCAGCTTAAAGAAGGTACCACTTAAGATAAATAATGTGGCAACATTTACAAATGTAGGGAATACGGTTGTAAAGTCTGCAATTACCCACAGCTGTGCCGGTGTTCCGTTTCCGTAAAGAGTAAGCACTGTGACCAGAAGACCCCATAATGGCGTTCCAAGGATAAAAACCTTCTCTGCGATCTTCAGAACCTTCTGATTGTTTTTCAGCCAGTGCTTCAGGATCACGCTGTAATAGGTGAACCATCCGGTTGATGTTGTCAGTCCGAAAAGGAAAATACTGATCGCGATCAGCGCTCTCGCAACAGAGCCCATTCCGGACTCAAATGCTGTCAGTGTCAGCTCTGATCCCTGAAGTCCTGAATTCCAGTAGCCTGTGGTGATAACAACAAGACCTGTCATGGAGCAGACTACGATGGTGTCTGCAAATACCTCAAATGCTCCCATCAGTCCCTGTTTTACAGGATGGTCTGTTTTTGCGGAAGCATGGATCATAGGTGAGGTTCCCCAGCCTGCCTCGTTGCTGTATACAGAACGGGCAAATCCAAGACGCATAGCTGTTGCAACACCGGCTCCCATAAATCCGCCGACTGCTGCCTGTGTTGTAAATGCACCCTTGAAGATCAGTCCAAAGGTTTCTGGCAGCTTGTCAAAATTCATTACCAGTATTGCAAGAGATCCTACAATGTAAAGCATGCACATGATCGGTGTCATATAGGAAGAGATCACACCGACTTTCTTTACACCACCAATGATGATCAGGTAGATCGCTGCCACATACAGAAGTGACGGCACGATGTACGGCAGGTGGAAGGTACTTCCGACAGCCTCTGATACTGTATAATTCTGTAAGGTGATGAACCATGTCATAAAAATACAGCCGCCGAACAGTACTGCAAAAAGTTTCCAGAAGGGAAGCTTTTTCTCTCCGCCAAGACCCTTCTGCATGTAGTAGGTCGGGCCTCCCTGGTACTCACCGTTTGGCTGTTTTTCTCTGTAGTACACAGCAAGTGTTACCTCTGCCATCTTGATGACCATAGCAAGAAGCGCCGCGATCCAGAGCCAGAATAATGCACCAGGTCCTCCTGTTGCAATGGCTGTTGCAACACCGGACATGTTGGATACTCCAACGGTACCGCCGATCGCAATGGAAATAGCCTGGAACGGTGTCAGGCTCTTTCCGTCGTCTCCGCCTTCCTGACGGCGTTCTTTACTGAACATGTTTTTCACAATGTAACCAAAATGGCGGAACTGGAAGAAACCGGAACGTACTGTCAGATATACGCCTGTAGCGAGAATCGTGATCAGCAGCGGCAGTCCCCAGAGCCAATTGGTCAGATTTTCAAATAATTCAAACATCTTTTCCTCTCCTATCCTTTTTATTGTTTTTCTTTTGCATACATTCGGAAAATCCGCGTACAGAATATAAAAAATCCCCAGAACATGAAGTCAGATACGGATACCCGGTGTTCTCGACATACAGCTCTTCTGCCATATATCTGCGAGCCCCGTTTCTGCCCTCTTTATACTTCATGCTCTGGGGATCTTACATTTCAGTCCACTAATCTTCCAAACGATCACAGTATATCACAGTTCCGGAGGAATTGCTACTTTTTCCGTTTGAATTTTGTAATGCTCAATACCAGGTTATCTTTTCGATTCATGAAAATAACAGTCATCTTCACGTCCATATTCTTGTAAATACAATAGATTTGACTAATGGTATGCTCTATAACTGTGATATGCATAATTTCTATGCTATCAGAAACCATGTTAAATTTGTTCTACAATCATACCGTTTGTGGTATGGGGATCATCCGTTGCGCTTATTAGAATAATATCCGTTTATATAAAATTATCCCTCAGGACTTTTTTAACAGAAAAAATTACTACTTTTTGCAATATTCATAAATATTAAATGGTTCTTTTCTTTTTTCAAATAAGATATCAGCTTCTTTCCTTTGATGAAAATCTGATTTCTGACACTCTTGGTCTCCTTTTTCCTGCACTAAAAAAACGCCACAAATTGTGACGTTTTTTAGTACCCTTTATATTTCAATGAGATTTCTTGATTCTAAAACTCACTTTTTCCATATTTTCTTTCTGCCCCTCGATATGGCTGTTCTTCCAAACTTAAAATTGCTTTTTTAAGTTTTTCTGCCAGTGCAATTGCATTATCAGCATAATTACTAACAAGAAGTGCCTGCTCGTATATCTTATCAATATCTCTATATGCCTGTGGAAACATTTTTACGGTATATTTATCCCAAATGTTTCCTCCTGAGTTCTCTCAATGCCTCACGTGCATCTAATAATTCTGCACCTTCTGCGACTTCCCGTTCTGCTTCAAAAATTGCCTTATCAATCTGATTTGTGCTGAGTAATTCTTCATAAGTTTCCATACTCATAACTACTAAATCTCCATAACCATTTTTTGTAATAAATACTGGTTGCTGTTGTTTGTGACATATTTCAGATATTTCATTTGTATTTCTTAAATCTGTAATTGGTTTTATTATTGGCATTGTAACTCCTCCTTTCTTTGTACATTATTATAACAGAATATTGTACATTTATTATTTTGCAAACCTGATGGAGTAGATCACTAACTTCTTTCTTCATTTTCCAAAACCTTCTGCTGGTATCTCATGTCTGCCACCGTGTACACTGTGATGAAAGCCTTCGGATCAAGATTATTGATGTAATTCATGAGTTTCTGATACTCATTTTTATCTACGATCGTAATGATCTCGTGTCTTTTATCTAAATTGTACGCTCCGATGGCATCATAAATGGTCGCTCCACTATGAAGCTCATGCAGAATAAAATTCCGAAGTTCTTCTTCATACTTTGTAATAATACACACTCTTCGTTTCAGATTCTGCCCGAAGATAAAATGGTCTACCACCATCCCATTAAAATAAGTACCAAGAACGCTTAAAACCACCGTCTTCTTATCATATACAAGTGCTGCCGAAAGCGCCACACACATACCGGCTAAAGACATGGCTTTCCCCAATTCGATGTGCAGATATTTATTCATGATCTTAGCCACAATATCAAGTCCGCCGGAAGAAGCATTCATATTAAAGAGAATACTGAGTCCTACACTGACTACCAGAACATAACAGAGGACATCCAGTTCCTGGGTTTTTGTCAGGGAACCGATATTCGGGAAAATCCGTTCAAAAATACCGATAAATACCGGCAGTAAGATACTGGTATACACGGTTTTCGTACCAAATTCCCGTCCACATGTTATGAATCCGATGATCAAAAGAACAACATTCAGGACCATCGTGATCACTGAAAGCGGTAAAGGTATAAAATTCGTAAGAATAATTCCAAGACCGGAAATACTGCTGACCGATGCATGGCTCGGCACCAGAAAGAAATAAACCGCTGCAGCGATAATTGCCACTGCAGCGGTAAGTGTAAATAGTTCCCATACAACTTCTTTGCAATTGATTTGTTTTTTCATTCCCAAACCTACCCTATCATGACATTTTTATAGAACTGCTATTTTACTTCTCTGCTCGGAAGGACTTGCAGTGCTATATATACAAGTATAGCGTATGCACAAAAAAATTGATAGTATTTTTTAATTTATGTAAATTTTGTTGAATCCTGTTGTTACTGTTCACTCCCGTGTCAATCACTACGCTGATTGGCACGGAGGATGCACGTTTTATCTTGAACGGCATCTGGCCCATCGCCAGAGGCGATTTAAAATGGCGAGATGCGTTGCTGGTCACAGGTACTGTGAACAGTAACATCCTGTCTTTTGAATCTTATTCAGCAATTGCATTCCCGGTGTACAACTGATAATATTTTCCCTTTTCTGAAATCAGTTGGTCATGGGTACCTCTTTCGATAATGCGTCCCTGTTCCAGGACCATGATACAGTCGGAATTCCGAACCGTAGACAGACGGTGTGCGATCACAAACGTAGTACGTCCATGCATCAGTCTGTCCATGCTTTCCTGAATAATACGTTCAGTACGCGTATCAATAGAGCTTGTAGCCTCATCCAGGATCAGTACCGGCGGATCTGCAACTGCTGCTCTGGCAATTGCAAGAAGCTGTCTCTGTCCCTGGCTTAAGTTTGCCCCATCCCCGGTGATGACCGTATCATATCCTTCCGGAAGTCTGCGGATAAATCCATCTGCATTTGCCAATTCTGCTGCTGCAAAGATTTCTTCATCTGTTGCATCCAGTTTTCCAAAACGGATATTGTCTTTTACCGTTCCTGTGAACAGATGTGTATCCTGCAGTACAATTCCAAGGGAACGTCGCAGATCCGCTTTCCGAATCTTGTTTATATTAATTCCATCGTAGCGGATTTTTCCATCCTGAATATCATAAAACCGGTTAATCAGATTTGTAATGGTTGTTTTTCCTGCTCCTGTCGAACCTACAAAGGCAATTTTCTGTCCTGGCTCTGCATACAATTTCACATCATGAAGCACGATCTTATCATTATTGTACCCGAAATCCACACCATCAAATACTACATTTCCCTTAAGCTCAATATAATCTACCGAACCATCTGCCTGATGTGTATGCTTCCATGCCCAGCATCGGGTATGTTCCTTACATTCTATAAGTTTTCCATTTTCTTTTTTCACATTGACCAGAGTCACATACCCGTCATCTACTTCCACTTTCTCATCCAGAAGGGTAAAGATACGCTCTGCTCCTGCAAGTGCCATTACAATAGCATTCATCTGCTGGCTGACCTGGTTGATCGGCATACTAAAGCTTTTATTGAATGTCAGAAAGCTTGCCAGTGCACCCAGTGTAAATCCTCCCACACCATTCAGCGCAAGGGCACCTCCGACAATCGCACAGACTACATAACTGATATTTCCGATCTGCGCATTCAAAGGTCCGAGGTAGTTTGCATAGGTATTCGCACGGTCTGCGCTTACAAAAAGTGCCTCATTCAGCTCTTTAAATTCTGCCTTACTTTCTTCCTCATGGCAGAAGACCTTGACAACCTTCTGTCCATTCATCATTTCTTCAATATAACCATTGACTTTTCCAAGATTTTTCTGCTGTTCCAGGAAATATTTCCCACTCTGTCCGGCGGCTTTCTTGGTACCAAATATCATAATTGCAACCATGATCATCGTCACAACCGTAAGTGGAATATTTAAGATCAACATACTGACAAATACACTGATGATCGTAAATCCGCTGTTGATGATCTGCGGAATACTCTGGCTGACCATCTGCCGCAGGGTATCGATATCGTTCGTGTAAATTGACATGATATCACCATGTGCATGGGTATCAAAATATTTGATCGGCAGCTTTTCCATATGTTCAAACAGCTCATTACGCATATTCATCATCATTCCTTGTGTCACATTGATCATGATACGGTTATATGCGTAAGTCGCAACGATTCCGATTCCGTAAAATACCGCAACCCTTTCAATTGCATGTGCAAGCGGTGAAAAGTTCGGTGTACCGTCAGACAGCAGGAACGGTGTAATATATTTGTCGATCAGATCTCTTGTAAACATCGTTCCCTGCACATTTGCGATAACTCCTACAAATATAAGGATAAATACTGCAATACAATGAATTTTATAATCACGGAAAATGTAGTTTATCAGACGCATCAAAAGTTTCCCCGGATATTTCACTTTATTCTGTGGTCTTCCCATCGGTCTTGGCATTATGCTTCACCTCCGTTTTCATCAAAATCTCCTCCGCCCTGAGTCTGCGATTCGTATACTTCGCGGTAAATTTCATCGGTCTTCAGCAATTCTTCGTGTGTACCAAATCCATGAACCTGCCCTTCATCCATAACGATGATACGGTCTGCATCCTGCACACTGGATACACGCTGTGCAATGATCAGCTTTGTTGTATCCGGGATTTCTTCACGGAATGCACGGCGGATCTTTGCATCTGTAGCAGTATCTACCGCACTGGTACTGTCATCCAGGATCAGGATCTTCGGTTTCTTAAGCAGTGCTCTTGCAATACACAGTCTCTGCTTCTGACCACCGGATACGTTGTTTCCTCCCTGCTCAATGTGGGTATTATATTTATCCGGGAAACGCTCAATGAATTCATCTGCACATGCAAGCCGACATGCTTCCATACATTCTTCATCGGTCGCCTCTTTGTTTCCCCAGCGCAAGTTATCCAGAATACTTCCGGTAAACAGTACATTTTTCTGCAATACAACAGATACCTGGTTTCTCAGTACTTCCAGATCATAATCCTTGACATTCTTTCCGCCAACCAGGATTTCTCCGCCTGTCACGTCATACAGACGACTGATCAGATTCACCAGACTCGTCTTCGCACTTCCGGTTCCTCCAATGATGCCAATCGTCTCACCGGAATGGATGTCCAGATTGATATTCTTCAGGACTTTCTCTGCACTGTCTTTTTTGTAAGCAAAATCTACATTCTTAAATGAAATACTTCCATCTTCCACTTCATAAAGCGGATGTTCCGGATTATGGATATCGCTGGTTTCATCCAGTACTTCTGCTATACGCTGCATACTTGCCATACTCATGGAAATCATGACAAATACCATAGACAGCATCATCAGACTCATCAGAATGTTCATACAGTATGCAAGAAGACTCATCAACTCTCCTGTTGTCAACGATTTCACTACGATCATCTTTGCACCAAACCAGCTGATCAGGATGATGCAGGTATAAACAGTGAACATCATAATCGGTGAGTTCCATATAACATTTTTCTCTGCTCTTACAAAAATATCGTAAATATTCTTACTTGCATACTGAAATTTACTTGTTTCCTGTTCTTCTCTTACATATGCTTTTACTACACGGATCGCAGATACATTTTCCTGAACGGATGCATTTAAAGCATCATATTTTGGAAATGCCTGCTGGAAATAAGCCGTTGCATGACGAATGATAAAGAAGAGGATCACTCCCAGGATCACAACTGCCACAAGGTAAATACTTGCCAGTCTGGCATTGATCGTAAATGCCATCACCATTGCACAGATCATACTTGCCGGTGCTCTCATCATCATACGCAGCATCATCTGGTACGCATTCTGCACATTGGTCACATCTGTTGTCAGACGTGTAACCAGACCTGCTGTACTGAAATGATCAATATTTGCAAACGAATAGGTCTGGATCTGATCGAACATCTTATTTCTCAAATTCTTCGCAAACCCGGTCGAAGCCTTTGCTCCGTATCGTCCTCCTGCCATTCCGGCAAGCAGGCCACAAAATGCAGCCACAATCATAATTCCACCAACTTTGTAAATATGGTGAATATCTCCGGTATTGACACCCTTATCGATAATAGATGCCATCAGAAATGGAATCAATGTCTCAAACAATACTTCCAGAATCATAAAAAACGGTGTTGCGATCGATGCCGCTTTATATTCTTTTACTTCTTTTAATAAAGTCCGAATCATGAATTCTCTCCTTTCATTTTTCCCATATTGTAATAAACTTTATCGATCACATGCATAAATGCATGTAATTCTTCTTCTGTAATGCCTTCTTCCAACTGCGCATCCATTTTCTGAAAAATTTCTCCCAGTTTTTCATGGTTTTCCCGTCCTTTTTCTGTCAGCATTACTTTTTTCAGACGCGCATCATTTGCAACCGATGCACGGCAGATGTACCCTTTTTTCTCCAGAGTCTGGATAATATTTGTTACCGCTGAACGGCAGATACCAAAATACTTTTCTATATCTTTCTGATAAATTTCCTTATCCTGATGTTCATATAGATAACGTAAGATCCAGCCATGCATCAGGGCAATCTCATCCAGTCCTTCTTCTTTTACACGCATTTCCAGCAGTTTTGAAATCGAACGGTCTATCCGGTGCACCTGATGTCCTACGTGGATTCGCTCTTCACATCCTTCACACAAATGACTTTCCTCCTTCCACTTTTTGCTTCTTCAAAAAAAAGAAAACTGTTCACGAATAAATTGTTCATCCGTAAACAGTTTAATCCTAAACAAGTTTATCACAGATATTTCCCTGCTGTCAACCTGCTATTTACTATTTTCCATCCAATCAAAAAGCTCACAGTTTTTTGCGATCAAAACCGCTGAAACCGGCATTATCATTGTGCAGGAAATTGCTCCAAAAATCATGGAAATACAGTTCTGAAAAAGAATTTTGGAGTTAAGCAACAACTCAATGGAATAATTCTGCATTCTCAAATACGCAAATAACAACAGCGATTCTCCCAGATATGCAAACAATAACGTATTAACCGTTGTTCCGATCACATCTTTTCCAATCTTCATTCCACTTTGAACCAGTTTGTTCATTTTGATATCCGGCTTATGACATTTCACCTCATATACGGAAGTTGTTACTGTCAGTGCCATATCGATCACAGCTCCTAACGTGCTGAGTACAATTACGGCTGTTGCAACCTTGGGCATACTGATATCCAGGTTCATATTATAATAGAAAACATCTTCTCCGGCTGCCTGGATCTCATTCAAGCCTCCCGCCCCGCTTTTCCATACGACCAGATAAATAAATGCAAATAACACACACATTGTAATTGCAACCGCAAGAAATGCACTCCAGGTTTTAATATTCGTCCCATTTTGATAAAACAAAGTGATACAGGAAATTAAAATTCCTGCACCGGCAGTAACCAGAAACACGGGTGCTCCGACGGCATAAAGCCAGATTGCAAGACTCAGGCACAAAATATTTCCCGCCAGAGCGATCAGAGACATGGCGCCTCTGTCCCCTCCAACAAGCACTATTACTATCATTAGAATCAGTCCCAATATGATCAACATCTTTTTTCCCTCTTTTTCACAGATAGTTTCATCATAACTGCTGTTATGAAAATAGACACTGGGATCGCCAGTACAATTCCGATACTTTCTACAAAGAAACGGCATAATTCACATGGAATATGCAATTTTACAATGGTAACAAAACGCACCTCATTGTTCATCCGGATCAAACATGTAGGGATCAGACCGCAGCCAAACACAAACAACAGCACATTGATCATTGTTCCCATAATGTCATATCCGATCTCTCTGCCCGAACGGAAAAGTTCCACAAATTTTACTTCCGGTTTCTGCTCAACAATCTCGCTTAAAGCCACCGATATGGCAACCGCCACATCCATGATGGCACCGAGTCCTGACAACAGGATCTCTGCATGGAAAATTTCATCCGGATTATCAATACTGCCCAGATATTCCATCGTCGAATAATCCAGTTCTTCCATATGCTGCATAACAAGATCAAATATCCCCATGATCATAAGCAGGACACATAGTGTTGTCAATAATGCGGCAAAAGTTTTCCTGTGGATTCCATTTAATCCAACAAGCGTTACCACTGCAAAAAAAAGGATCAGTCTGCTACATACACTTAGAATTTCCGATGTGTCATCCGCCGTCCAGAAACCGATCACAAAAATCAGGATATTCATCATTGCTGTTATGATCGTCAAACCGCCCTGCCGTCCGGCAATCCCAAGGAGCAGAAGTGCAAGGAAGCCAAGCATAACAACCAGCATCGTATCCCGCTTTACTCCAATGATCGATGATCCCTTATAAAACACCCGGTCACCTTTATGGTATTTTTGGTCAGCCATTTCTGTTGTTGTGTATTCATTGGCAATCCGGACTTCTTTTCCTTTGTCTTCTCCGTTTATGATTTTGCCATAAAGACTCTGCTTATATTTCGTTTCTTCTGTTCCACGTGTACTTTTGCTTTTCCCTTCTACAATTGTCACCACTTTTGTCACTTTCACGATCGGTGTCTGATACAGCCAGGCATCATTCATGACAAACAAAATTGCCAGCAGATATAACACACCTGCCACACAATAAAATCTTCCTTTTTTGTTTTTCATCAAATATCTGCTAATCTTTTTCCCGTATTCCTTCATGATCCATCTTTTCTCTTCTTATTTTTTTATCTGCATATCCGCATCTGTGATCCTGCAATACAAAGTCTCATCATTTGGTTCTTTATATGTCTCGAACGTTCCTTGAACGATAATTTCTGTTTCCTGTTCCGGATAATCTTCATCCGACAAGTGCAGCATAATAGCTTAATCCGTAATCATCTACCAGATAACGGAATGGAAAACGATCGCCAAACAGCAGTGTTTTTTGTGACGCGCCATCAACAACTTCCTGGTACTTAGCATCCGGGTCTTTCAGCTTTTCACTGTATGCAGATGCATTCTCCTGATAAATATTCTTATGATCCGGGTCTGCTTTTTCCAGCGCGTCTGCAATTGCCTTACTCAGCACTTCTGCATTTTTTACAGACAGCCATACATGCTCATCATATCCAAAGGAAAGGTATGACTTTTCATACCCTTTCTGCTTTATAAAAAGTTTTATTCAATCATTTAATCTTACCTTTTGATGAACTAACGAAATCGACAAAATGATCCAGAACCCCGGCAAAATAACAGTTTCTGCGATAAAGATCACCGGACTGACAAAAAATCCTACTGCAGGTGTTGTTCCCAGATTCCGAAGGACCTGCTTTGCCTGATGAACGCAGGCACAGATCGGGCAGTCCTTTCCCGTACAGTTATGATCTTCCTCTCTGGCAACATAAAAAAGAGAAGCAAAGGTTACAAATATAAGAAAAATACATATAACCGCTGCTATACTTTTTTTCTTTCCTGTATCCATCTCCTTCTCCTTTCCCAGATTTCATCTGTTAATAAATTTTATTTATTCTTTCTTACTGCATTCACCGCAGATTCCGTAAAACACAGTACGATGCGGATCCATCTGAAAATCATGATGCTGCTGCATATGCTGTTTTAAGC
Source organism: Coprococcus sp. AF99-45 (assembly GCF_027663865.1). NCBI lineage: Bacteria > Bacillati > Bacillota > Clostridia > Lachnospirales > Lachnospiraceae > Coprococcus > Coprococcus sp. AF99-45. The sequence goes on along the minus strand of NZ_JAQDGZ010000005.1, from coordinate 60,703 downwards.
TTTCTATCTCATTGCACTGTAAATGGATCAGCTTTCCACATTTCTCACATTTACAATGATAGCAGTTTTCATATTCTTCCCCATGATCTCCGATATATTCAAAACAGGCACTGCTCGAACCGTCTATTACATACTTCGCGGCCAGACCTTCTTTCACCATCTTCTCCAGATGACGGTAAATGGTCGTGGTTCCGACGGAAATCCCTTTTTCCCTGAAAAAATCGCAGATTTCATTCACGGTAACATGTCTTCCCTGTACCGATTTCAGGAAGGTAAGTATTTCGGTCATTTGTTTTGTTTTATATGGTGCTTTTGCCATACTGACCTCCTCCCTTCAATTTGGAAATCGTTTTCATTTTATCACATTATTTTTATATGTCAATGAAATTTGAAAATGTTTTTCATTGTTCAAAAAAAACAGAAGCACCACACACAGATTACTCTCTGCATTGCGGTGCTCCTGCCTCTTCCTTTATTTAACCTTTTTCAATTTCTCTGGTTATTTTCTATTCGAATGACTGCTCTGTACGGTTGATGATCTCATCCTGAAGCGGTTTGCTTAAGTTACGGAAGAAATCACTGTATCCTGCAACACGCACGATCAGATCTCTGTAATCTTCTGGATGCTTCTGCGCTTCCTGCAGAGTCTTTCTGTCGATAACGTTGAACTGTACATGATGTCCATCCATTGCAAAGTAGCTGCGGATCAGACTTGCCATATTGTCAAGACCTTTCTCTCCTGCTACAACGTCCGGTGTGAACTTCTGATTCAGAAGTGTTCCTGCTGTAGCAAGATGATCCATCTTAGCGCAGGATTTGATAACTGCTGTCGGTCCGTTCACATCTGCGGATTTCTCCGGTGAAATACCTTCTGAAACCGGGATGTGTGCTTTACGTCCGTTAGCTGTTGCTCCGATCACATCTCCGAAGTAAACATGGCAGGTTGTAGGAAGCATATCAACTCCGTACTTTCCACCTCTCATAGTCGGACGTCCTGTGATCAGGTCATGATACAGATAGAATACATCCTGCATCAGATCATCTGCGTAGTCATCATCATTACCATATTTTGGTGTCTTATCGTGTACCATACGATAGATTGCATCGTATCCTTCAAAGTTATGATCCATTGCTTCGACCAGTTCTTCCATTGTGAAGTTCTTCTTATCATATACATTGTATTTAACAGCTGCGATACAGTCTGTAACAGTTCCGATACCAACACCCTGAATGTAGTTGGTGTTGTATCTTGCTCCACCTGCATTGTAGTCTTTTGCATTACTGATGCAGTCGTTTGTTACAACGGAAAGACACGGTGCCGGCATATTTTCTGCATATAATCTCTCGATTACGTTGTTTCCACGGATCTTGATATCGATGAAATGCTTCATCTGTTTCTTGAATGCATTCCACAGTTCATCAAATGTCTTAAAATCTTTTGCATAACCAAGCTTCAGTCCGAGCTGTTTGCCTGACATTGCATCATAACCGTTGTAAAGAGTCAGCTGGAAAATCTTCGGAATATTCATATAACCGGTCAGGATATATGCTTCACTTCCCCATGCTCCTGTCTCTACACAACCTGAAGATCCACCACGACGGGCATCTTCCAGAGATTTACCTGCATTGACAAGTTCCATGATCTGGGCTTCTGTATTATAAAATGCTGGCTGTCCCCATCCTTTTCTTGAGATTTCGCATGCTCTCTTAAGGAAACGTGCCGGTGTTTTCTTGCTGATGGTTACATTAGAGTTCGGCTGTACAAGCTTCATCTCATCCATACAGTCAAGGATCAGGTAGCTGACTGCATTTACACCGTCTTTACCATCTGGTGTAACTCCACCTGTATTGATATTCGCAAAGTCTACATAAGTAGCACTTTCTTTTAAGGTAATACCAACCTTAACCGGTGCCGGCTGGTTGTAGAATTTGATCCATAAGCATTCAAGCAGTTCTTTTGCTTTCTCGTCATCAAGGATTCCTGCTTCTGTATCTGCTTCATAATAAGAAATCAGATGCTGATCCAGACGTCCCGGACTGAATGCATCCCATGGGTTCAGTTCTGTTGTAACCGCAAGATGTGTAAACCAGTATAACTGGATTGCCTGCCAGAAGGTCTGCGGTTTGTGAGCCGGTACAACTTCCAGGTTGGCTGCGATCTGCTCTAATTCTTTCTTACGAGTAGGATCTGCTTCTTTTTCTGCCATTTCAAGAGCCAGTTTGTGATATCTCTCACCAAGGATGATTACTGCATCACATGCAATATCCATCGCTTTGAGTTCTTCCATTTTATCGGTAGCTTCCGGATCATTCATGAAATCCAGCGCATCCATAGTCTTTTTGATCTTTTCTTTGTATTCCAGATATCCAACTTTAAAGTTCTGTTCACCACCGCATGTATGTCCAGGTCCTCTCTGTTCCATGAACTCTGTGAACATACCTGCTGAATAGCAGTCATTCCATTCCGGAGTCATAGCTGCAAGGATCTTCTCTCTCATGCTTCGTCCTGACCAGTAAGGAATGATTTCCTTCTCCTGGATCTCACGATCTTCTTCTGTTGTATGGAAAGATACGAGATCACGTTCACTCATAACTACCATATCTTCTTTGCTGTGGCAGCAAAGTTCCGGGAATGTAGGAGACGCCTGTGGATCTTTTCCTTTTTCACCAACGATCAGCTCACCGTCTCCCAGATAAAGTGTCTTCTTTGAAAAATATTCTTTTAATACCATGGCTCTCATAACCGGAATCGAATATTTTCCATCATTTTTTCTGTAAAAATCTGTCTCGATTCTTGCTCTTTCGAGATCAATGTGAACCGGTGTTGTAACACTCAGTTCTCTCAGCTTCTGAATTCTTTCATTCATGCCTCTTGCCATTTTTTTATCCTCCTATTTTTGTGTTGGTATACCCTGCATCCTGAAAAAGCTTTACAAAACTTTCCATCTCTTCTTTTTCCGGTGCATGTAAATCAGTTCCCTTGTATTCCATACCCAGCTTCGGATATTTACTGCTTCCTGTGTTATGGTAAGGCAGCAGATTGACCTGTGCCGGATGAATGCCGTGTTTCTTCAGAAAATGAATGGTATCTTCCATGTTCTGCACATTGCCGTTCACTTCTTTGATCGTCGGGATTCGGACGTAAATCCTTGCCCCTGCATCCGAAAGCTTCACCAGGTTATCCAGAATCAGCTTATTGTCAACTCCGATATACTTTTTATGTAATTCCGGATCCATCACTTTGACGTCATATAAAAACGTATCTACATACGGTAAAATTGCTTCAAATTTATCATACGAAACATATCCGCAGGTGTCAATGGTAAGCGAAATTTCTTCTTTTTTAAGTGCTTTCGCGATCTGTAAAATATAATCCGTTGACATCGCCATCACTTCCCCGCCGGAAAGTGTGACTCCACCGCCGGACTGTTCATAAAACATCCGGTCTTTCATCAATTCTTTTACCAGTTCCTTTACCGGATACTCCTGCCCGACAATCTCCCGAATGCCTTGCGGACAGAAATTATCACATTTTCCGCAAAGCTGACATTTCTCTTTGTCAAGCTCCGGCTTTCCATCTACCATAGTGATGGCATTGTTCGGACAGACCTTCGCACAGGTTCCACATCCGACGCACTTTTCTTTATCACACTGAAGTTCTCTCTCAAAACGCTGTGTCTCAGGGTTGTGACACCACTCGCACTTTAATGGACATCCTTTAAAAAATACAGTAGTACGGATTCCATCTCCGTCATGGATCGAATACTTCTGAATATTCGTTACTAAATTCATGGTAGCTCTCCTTCTTGTCATTTCGCTTTTTTAGACTAACGTTTGTACCATAGTCTAAAGATACCAAAAAAACAAATAATTGTCAATCCTTTGGCAAACTTCTTCTCAAATATTTTTACAATCCTGATCTTCTTTCCTTAAGCAGACGAAACTCTGCACTCAACTCATCACATATATAAAGAAGAGATACTTCACAGACTGTCTTTATCTGCAAAGTACCTCCCACTTCTCTATTGTACATTCTTCAAAATCACACACTGATTACCTCTGGAACGAAAAGCCGATTCAAACTGTGCTCTGTCATAGCTCACAATCCCTTCGATCGGGTCTGCAACAGTCACACTGTCTGCACTGTATCCGATCAGTACAACACAATGATCGTTCATCGCCCAGCTGGCTTCTCTTCCATCTTCCGTATTCCAGCTTTCCATTATCTGACGTTCTTCCATACCAATTGTTCCCCATACAACCACGGGGGTTCCTTCACTTACAAAACGATACAGCTGTTCCGGCTCTGATCCTGTCTCGTCCTCTGCTTTCATTGCATTTCCATTATCTGCAAGATAGCCATCTGCTGCCGTCACGATTGCTCCTGCTCCGCAGCTTAATCCATCCGTCTCTGACTGTGGATTTCCTATAAAATAATTGTAAATATCATTTCCATATAAAGTTTCATTGTCTCCGTAATAAGTGTTGGTCCATCCAACTGTCGGTAAATATTCGAGTGCCATTGCCATCTTATCTGCAGAATATCCATAATAATTCAAAGTCATTGTAAGAGATGTGATCTCACATCCGGTAGGAAGCTCCGGCATCTGTCCTGTAAATGCAAAATCAGAAATACAGCTACTCTCCGGAAGGGGTGTCTCTTTCACTATTTCCGCATTTTTTATCTTCTGCGTCTTTGCTGTCGTTTTCTCCACTGCTGTAACAGACTGTCTTGCTCCTTTGATCTGTTCTAATTTTGCTTCTATATATGTAGTATCTTTTAATGTAAATCCTACGATAACGGCGCCAACCAGTATCCCTGCTGCCACTGCGATCCATTTTGCTGCACTGCGAATCTGCATCCGTACCTCCGTTTCTTAACACTTCTGTAACAATTCCGTCATATATACTACAACTTTTTTCGTGTTTCGTCAAATCTGCGGGGGAGTTTTCACAAATATTTCATAAATGAGAGTTGGCAGCACAAGTGATTCCAGATAGAAGGATTGCCTGCGCAATGGGTGCAGATCCGATAAAAATTAATCTGTCCTGCTGTTTTTTATCAATCGAATGAAATCCTGGCAAATACTATGCCATATATTTCTTCTTCAGTGCTTCCACCTTCGCGGTATAAGCCTCCTGCTGCTTTTTCTGCATGATCTCACTCTTAATCTGCTCTTTTACATCATCAAGCTTCGCATCTTCGGCTTCTTTCTTATCTTCCACTTTGATCAGATGGTATCCAAACTGTGTCTTGACCGGTCCAACCACATGTCCGATTTCTGCTGCAAATGCGGCATCTTCGAATTCTTTGACCATCTGTCCTTTTCCGAATTCGCCAAGGTCTCCACCGTTTGCTCCTGACGGGCAGGTAGAAGATTCTTTTGCAACATCCTCAAATGCTTTCCCACCACTTACGATGGATTCAAGTAGTTTGTTACATTTGTCTTCGGAATCAACCAGAATATGTTTTGCATGAACAGATGCTCCTTTTGCAAATCTTGCTTTGTTTGCTTCAAAATATTCTCTGATCTCTTCATCTGAAATTATGATTCCCTCAAAAATCTTGCCGATCGCCATCTGTGCAAGGATATCTTTTCTTGCATTTTCCAGAATTGCTTTAAACTTTTCTGTCTCGTCTAACTTTTCTTCTTCACCATATTTTGCAAGTGCATAAACTGCGATCAGCTGATCAACACACTGTTTGCGGAAATCCGGATGGGATGCGTATACCTGCTGTTCTCTCGGAAGGCTTGCGATAAATGCATCTACCTCTGCTGATGTAATTTCATGTCCGCAGATTACTGCTTCAACTGTTTTTTCCATAATTTCTTTGTACTCCTTTTTTCTCGTAGTGTTTCAATTGTACCATTTCATACGGTGTTAGTCAAAGTTGGTTTTATTTCTATGAAACTTCTCTTCATCTGATATCTTTTCTTCCGACTTCATGTTATACTTCGTTTAGGTATGTTTTTTTAGTTTTTTCATTGGAGGTTATTAACATGTCAAACGAAAGTACAAAAACCAATCAGATTACCGAAGGAGTTATCTGGAAGCAATTATTGATTTTTTTCTTTCCTATTGTAGTTGGAACTTTGTTTCAACAGCTTTATAACACCGTAGATGCTGTCATCGTCGGTCGTTTTGTCGGAAAGGGCGCACTTGCCGCAGTCGGGGGATCTTCTGCCGTTCTTTCCAATCTGATCATCGGATGTTTTACGGGACTTGCAAGCGGTGCATCTGTAATTGTTTCCCAGTTTTATGGTGCAAAGGATGAGCGGAATCTGCAAAAGAGTCTGCATACCGCTTATGCTTTTTCCGTTATCCTCAGTATTGTATTTACAATACTCGGATGGGCCTTAACACCATTTCTTTTGAAGCTCATCGATACACCTGCAGATACACTTGCGGATTCTATTCTTTATCTGCGGATTTACTTTTTAGGTATTTTCGGTACCTTGATCTTTAATATAGGCTCAGCCATCATGCGCTCCATCGGTGATTCCCGCAGACCACTATATTACCTGATCGTCTGTTGTTTTCTAAACATCATCCTCGATCTGGTACTGGTAATCGTATTTGATATGGGAATTGTCGGAGCCGCTATCGCAACCATTATTTCACAGGCAGTAAGTGCAATCCTTGTCACCAATGCACTGATGAAAAAATATGATGACTGCAAGCTTTATCTGAGCAAACTACACATAGACCTTTTGAAGCTGCGTATGGAATTCCGCATCGGTATTCCAAGTGCACTGCAGGCATTTATGTACAGTATTACCAATATCATTATTCAGGCAGCAATCAATGGTTTCGGAACCGATACTGCCGCTGCATGGGCTTCTTTTGGTAAACTGGATGCGCTTTTCTGGACAGTCAACGGAGCATTCGGAATTGCGATCACAACCTTTGCCGGACAAAATTATGGAGCAGGTAAAAAAGAACGTATTTTCAAAAGTGTCCGTATCTGCCTTGCAATGGCTGTGGCTGTGTGCGGAGGGATCGTGCTGTTTTTAGCCATCTTCTGCCACCCACTGTTCTCAATTTTTACGACAGATCAAAATGTGATCAATATCGGTATTGATATGCTGCGTTTTATGGCACCGTGCTACACTATTTATGTATTTATTGAAGTTCTCTCCGGTGCACTTCGCGGAACCGGCGATGTCCTGCTGCCGACACTGATCACACTTGGCGGCGTATGTCTGATCCGTATTCCGTGGATTATGTTTGTCTTACCGGCACACCATACCACAACCTGTGTAATGCTTAGTTATCCGATTTCCTGGATCACTACCACAGCTTTGATCATACCGTACTACTTATATAGAAAAAAACATGCCTACGATTAAGGAGAATTGAACATGGCCAAATCCGAATCTACCAAATACCGGCTCGCCGAAGCAATGAAAACCTGCATGAAGACCACTTCTGTCGATGATATCACCATCCGCCAGATTGTGGAAGTCTGTGGCGTCACACGCCAGACCTTTTACCGCAATTTTCTTGATAAATACGATCTGATCAACTGGTATTTTGACAAACTTCTTCTAAAATCATTTGAACATATGGGAGAAGGTACCACTGTTTATGACGGACTGGTCAAAAAATTTGAATATTTAAAGGAAGAGCACCTGTTTTTCGCTGCAGCATTCCGCTCTGACGATCAGAACTCTTTAAAAGAACATGATTTTGAACTGATTCTGGAATTCTATTCAAACCTTATTTTCCAGAAAACCGGAAGACGCCCGGATGCAGAAACTTCATTTCTTTTAGAGATGTACTGCCGTGGCTCGATTTACATGACTGTCAAATGGCTGCTTGGCGGAATGAAATTTCCGCCTGCGCAGCTTGCAAAACAACTGGTACTTGGCATGCCGGAAAAACTTGTGCAACTCTTCACTAATTTGCATATTTTGTCTTAAGCTTTTGTATAAATGTTACACTTTTCATATTCTGTAACTTTTTTTACCGCCTTCTTATTGTTAAAATAGTATCAGAAACAAGTGGTTTTACCATAAACGAAAAGGAGATATGTATCATGGCAAACAGAATTATGTTAAATCAGACATCTTATCACGGAGCAGGTGCAATCGCAGAGATTGCAACAGAAGCAAAAGCTCACGGTTTCAAAAAAGCTCTTGTATGTTCTGACCCGGATCTGATCAAATTCAATGTTACTTCCAAAGTAACAGATATCTTAGACAAAGAAGGACTTGCTTACGAAATCTACTCTGATATCAAAGCAAACCCGACTATCGAGAACGTACAGCACGGTGTACAGGCTTTCAAAAATTCAGGTGCTGATTACATCATCGCAATCGGCGGCGGATCTTCTATGGATACTTCCAAAGCAATCGGTATCATCATCGCAAACCCGGAATTTGAAGATGTAAGAAGCCTGGAAGGTGTAGCTCCGACAAAGAAACCTTGCGTTCCGATCATTGCCGTTCCGACAACAGCCGGTACTGCAGCAGAAGTTACGATCAACTATGTAGTAACAGATGTAGAAAAGAAACGTAAATTCGTCTGTGTAGACCCACATGATATGCCAATCATCGCTGTTGTAGACCCGGAAATGATGTCTTCTATGCCAAAAGGACTGACCGCTTCAACCGGTATGGATGCATTAACTCATGCGATCGAAGGCTACACCACAAAAGCCGCATGGGAAATGACAGATATGTTCCACTTAAAAGCAATAGAGATTATCTCCAAATCTCTCCGCGGTGCTGTTGAAAACACTAAAGAAGGAAGAGAAGGAATGGCTCTTGGACAGTACATCGCCGGAATGGGCTTCTCAAACGTAGGTCTTGGAATCGCTCACTCAATGGCTCATACCCTTGGAGCAGTCTATGACACACCACACGGTGTTGCATGTGCAATGATGCTTCCAATCGTAATGGAATACAACGCAGACTGCACAGGCGAAAAATACCGTGAAATCGCCCGCGCAATGGGAGTGAAAGATGTTGATAACATGTCTCAGGAAGAATACAGAAAAGCAGCTGTAGACGCAGTCCGCAAACTCTCCGAAGACGTAGGAATCCCATCCAAACTCGAAGCCCTCAAAGAAGAAGATCTCCAGTTCCTCGCAGAATCCGCCCACGCCGACGCCTGCGCACCAGGAAACCCGAAAGACGCTTCCGTAGAAGACCTCAAAGATCTCTTCAGAAAACTGATGTAAAGAACAAAATATACATAGTGTGGTAATAAAGCAAAATAATATTCACATCCTATAAATTGATATTCCACTTGCTTTTCTTACCAACAAAGTAGAAAAAGCAACCCCCACAAATCCCGCCCAAAGTGGAATTTGTGGGGGTGAACTTTTTCTCCCCGTATCTTAGTTGATGCAACCCACTTGAGGTATCAGCGCCCGAATCGCCATACATCTTGTTTGGATGCATTGAGGAAGCTGCTCGCATTCTGCATGGACGTCAGTCCACAATCATAATCCGAAAACTGATAATGCAATGGATTTTTCAAGGTTATTCCTCTGTTCCTTTTCCCAGGAATTCTGTGTCTACAAGATTCCAGATCTCATCCCGTCCCTGCTTTGTCTCTGCTGAGAAAGGAATCACAACAGTTCCCGGAAGCAGCTTCAGTCCGGTCTTAATTGCCTTTACCTGCTTCTGTACCTGACTTCTCTTCAGCTTATCAAGCTTTGTCGCGATAATGATCGGATTGAATCCCTGATCCACGATCCAGTCATACATCATCTTATCGTTCGCAGATGGATCATGACGGATATCGATCAGAAGGAAGACGGCTCGCAGCTGTTTAGAGCCATGAAGATAACGCTCGATCAGCTTTCCCCACTGTGCCTTCTCCTGCTCGGAAACCTTTGCATAACCGTATCCCGGAAGGTCCACCAGATACATTTCTTCGTTGATATTGTAAAAGTTGATGGTCTGTGTTTTTCCAGGTTTTGCCGAAGTTCTGGCAAGCGCCTTCCGGTTCATCAGTGCATTGATCAGAGAGGATTTACCGACATTGGATTTTCCGGCAAATGCGATCTCTGGCAAGGTGTGATCCGGCAATTTACTTGTAATTCCACAGACTGTTTCCAGATTTACATTCTTAATTACCATCTTTTTTCCTCCGTGTGCGCATAAGTGCGATTTTCAGAACCTCTTCCATCTGCGATACCGGAATAATCTCCAGTCCCTTTGTGATCTCAGAAGAAAGTTCATCCACATCTTTTTTGTTCTCCCTCGGTACAAGTACCGTCCTGATTCCGGCATTCTTTGCCGCCAGGAGCTTCTCTTTCAGTCCTCCGATCGGAAGTACTCTTCCCCGCAGCGTAATCTCACCCGTCATGGCAAGATCGGCACGCACTTTCTTGTCTGTAATTGCAGAGAGCATCGCAGTCGCCATCGTAATGCCGGCTGAAGGTCCATCTTTCGGAACTGCCCCTTCCGGAATATGGATATGGATATCATGTTTTTCAAAGAAATCTTCAGCAACCTTATATTTACTGCTGATTGACCGGATATAACTGATTCCTGCCTGCGCAGATTCTTTCATCACATCGCCAAGCTGTCCCGTCAGAATGATCTCACCCTTTCCCGGCATTACATTCACTTCAATCTGCAGGGTATCTCCTCCTACACTGGTCCATGCCAGACCACGGACGATTCCCACCTCATCCTCGGCATTTGCCATCTGATAGGTGTACTTTTCTTTTCCAAGATACTTTTCAATATTCCGCTCTGTTACCTGAACTCTCTTTTTATCATGTTCATAGATCTCTCTGGCAGCTTTCCTGCAGATATTACCGATTTCACGCTCCATCTGACGCACACCGGCTTCCTTGGTGTAGTTCTGCGCAATTTTCCAGATCACGCCCTTGCTGATCGTAAGCTGTTCTTTTGTTAGTCCATGTCTTTCCAACTGCTTTGGAATCAGATGTTCTGTCGCAATATGCAGCTTTTCATTCTCCGTATAACTGCTGACCTCAATTACTTCCATACGGTCAAGAAGTGGCCGGGGGATTGTCTGCAGCGAGTTAGCCGTCGTTACAAATGTCACCTCAGACAGATCGACCGGGACTTCCAGATAATGATCACGGAAACGGTTGTTCTGTTCACTGTCTAACACCTCTAGAAGCGCAGAAAAAGTATCTCCCTTATAGTCTGTGCTGACTTTATCAATCTCATCCAGAAGGAGCAGTGGGTTCTTTACCCCGGCGCTCTTAATACCGTTTGCGATCCGTCCCGGCATTGCACCAACATAAGTTTTTCTGTGTCCACGGATTTCAGCCTCATCACGGACACCGCCAAGAGAAATTCTCACATACGGTTTTTTCAGTGCTTTTGCAAGTGATCTTGCAATGGATGTCTTTCCAGTTCCCGGAGGACCTACCAGACACAGGATCGGGCTGTCACCCTTTTTCGTAAGAGCACGTACTGCCAGAAACTCCAGCACACGTTCTTTAACCTCTTCCAGTCCGTAATGTTCTGCTTCCAGAAGCTCTTTCGCATATGCAATGTCTGTAAAATCCTCAGCCCGCTTATTCCATGGCATTTCCAGCATGGTTTCAATATATGTACGGATCACGCCCGCTTCTGCCGGACTCTGCATGGAATTTTTAAATCTGCTGATCTCTTTTTTCAGCTTTTCTTTTACCTCATCCGGTGCATCCAGCGCTTCTGTCTTCTGTGCAAATTCCTCCGCATCGGAAATTGTAGTATCCTCACCAAGCTCTTCTCGGATCAACTTCAACTGTTCGCGCAGGATATATTCTCTCTGATGCTTATCCACACGCTCTTTCACCTTCATCTGGATCTCATCGCGGATGTTCATGATCTGCATCTCATTGACCAACTTAAAGGAAATAAGCTCATAACGTCTGTCAAAATCAAGTTCTTCCAGGATTTCCTGCAATTCCCGGTAATCCAGAGGCATATTCGCTGCCACCTGATTCACCATCTTTTTCAATTCCGTGATCTCTTTGATCTGGTTTACCATATCTTTTGTGATCTTCGGCATTCTCGCCGCATAATCCAGATACAGATCCCGAAGTCCCCGCATCATCGCTTCCCGGTTGATCTCACCTGCAATATCCGGATCACTCTCTTCCGGGATCGTAATATTTGCCCGAAGATACGGATCTGCAAATTCTATTGTATTTAAAACCGCCCGTTCTTCTGCTGATACAAGCACCCGCAGAATCTGTTTTGGCAGTTTGATGATCTGTTTTACTGTCGCAACTGTTCCCACACGGTAGAGATCTGCTTCTCCCGGATTTTCCACTTCCACATCTTTCTGTGTCAGCAAAAAAATCTTCTGGTCGCTTGCCATCGCTTCCTGAACCGCTTCAATCGAGCGTTCCCGGCTGATGTCAAAATGTGCCACCATCTCCGGCAGAATTGTCATTCCCCGCAGGGCAACCATTGGCAGACTTTCTGTTCTGTTCATATAGTTTTTTCTCCTGTTAAATAAAAATGGATGCTTCTGGCCTTAACCGTCAGCACCCATTTCCATACGTCTGATTTTCTTATGCACTTTCCGGTCTTGCCTCGATCTTTTCTGTACTCGGTGCTTTCTCCCCAAGTACTGCCTCTTTTGTCACAAGACAGTATTTCAGATTCTCATCAGACGGTGCTTTATACATGATATCCATCATTACATTTTCCATGATCGCACGGAGTCCTCTGGCTCCTGTCTTACGCTTCAGGGAAGTCTCAGCAATCGCCTCCAGCGCCTCTTTGTCGAATTCCAGTTCCACATCATCCAGCTCCAGAAGCTTCTGGTACTGTTTTACAATCGCATTCTTTGGTTCCGTCAGAATGCGGATCAGATCTTCCTTATCCAGAAGTTCCAGGGATACAGTTACCGGCACACGTCCTACAAGTTCCGGGATCAGTCCGAACTTCACAAGATCCTGTGGAAGGATCTGCTGCAGAAGCCGGTCGATATCTTCCTCATGCCGCTGCGCGATCTGTGCCTCAAATCCAATGGATTTCTTATCTATTCTGTTCTCTATGATCTTATCTATTCCCTCAAACGCTCCACCACAGATAAATAAAATATTGGTGGTATCAATCTGGATCATCTCCTGCTGCGGATGCTTACGTCCACCCTGTGGCGGTACATTTGCGATTGTACCTTCCAGGATCTTCAGAAGTGCCTGCTGAACACCTTCTCCTGATACATCACGGGTAATCGACGGATTCTCAGATTTTCTTGTGATTTTGTCAATCTCATCGATATAAATGATTCCGTGCTCTGCACGTTCAATATCGCCATCTGCTGCCTGAATGATCTTAAGAAGAATATTCTCTACATCTTCTCCGACATATCCTGCTTCTGTAAGCGCAGTTGCATCTGCAATTGCAAACGGTACATTCAGAATTTTTGCGAGAGACTGTGCCAGAAAAGTCTTACCGCATCCTGTCGGTCCTACCATCAGAATGTTACTCTTCTGAAGCTCCACGCCCAGATCTTTTTCTGCCATAATACGCTTATAGTGATTATATACCGCAACAGAAAGTACTTTCTTTGCTTCGTCCTGTCCGATCACATAATCATCCAGAAATGCCTTGATTTCTTCCGGTTTCAGAAGATTGATATCATCATATGCATTTTCTTCTTCATAACCAAGTTCATCTTCAATGATCTCAGTACATACATCCACACACTGGTCACAGATAAACACCCCATTTGGTCCGGCGATCATCTTGCGTACCTGACTCTGTGGTTTATTGCAAAAAGAACATCTTACGATTTCTTCATATTTTCCTGCCATATTCTTACCTCGCACTTTTTTACACGTAAAGGGAATGTCCCAATAAGGACATTCCCTTTTCCCGTTAACGGCTTGTAATAACCTTATCAATCAATCCATATGCCAAAGCTTCTTCGGCAGTCTTCCAGTTATCTCTTTCCGTATCTGCACAAATTGTCTCATAACTCTGACCTGTATTTGCAGCCATCAATCTGTTCATTCTTTCTCTGATCTTCAGAATATGCTGTGCATTGATCTCAATCTCGGTTGCCTGACCCTGTGCACCGCCTGAAGGCTGGTGAATCATGATCTCTGCATTCGGAAGGGCATATCTCTTTCCCTTTGCTCCGCCTGCGAGAAGGAAGGCTCCCATACTTGCAGCCATTCCCATACACATCGTAGAGACGTCACATTTGATGTAATTCATAGTGTCGTAGATCGACATACCTGCTGAAATCGATCCGCCAGGACTGTTAATATAAAATTGGATATCCTTTTCCGGATCTTCTGCTTCCAGAAACAGCAGCTGCGCTACGATCAGGCTCGCTGATGCATCATTCACTTCGGTATCCAGGAAAATGATTCTATCTTTTAAAAGTCTTGAATAAATGTCGTAAGAGCGTTCTCCACGGCTTGTCTGTTCAACGACATAAGGTACTAAACTACTCATGTAACACTCCTCCTGCTATATTAAAGTACAAAACAGATACTTATTTTTCTACGGCATTGTCAACTACAAATGTAATTGCTTCCTGAACTGCCATATCCTGCTTCATCTGTTCTTTTTCTTTGTCACCCATAAAGCTCTTAAGCTTGTCAGCTTCCATCTGGTAAGCTTCTGCCATCTTAGCGATCTCTTCGTCTAATTTTTCATCTGTGATTTCGATGTTTTCTGCTTTTGCAATTGCTTCAAGAACAAGTCTTGTCTTGATTCTCTTCTCAGCCTGCGGACGAAGTTCATCCATCATCTTATCAGCTGTCATGCCTGTGAACTGCATATACTGGTCAAGAGTCAGTCCCTGCTGCTGCATTCTCTGAGCGAATTCATCAAGCATCTGTCTTGCCTGTGTATCAACCATAGCTTCCGGAAGATCCATCTTAGCTGATTCGATGATCGCATCTACAGCTGCATCTTCCTGTGCTCTCTTGCCATCGTTTACTTTCTGCTCTTTGATCTTAGCTTTGATATCAGCTTTTAATTCATCAAGAGTATCGAATTCTGATACTTCTGAAGCAAATTCATCATCAAGCTCCGGAAGTTCTTTTGCTTTGATCTCATGAACTGTGCATTTGAATACAGCTTCTTTTCCTTTGAGGTCTTCTGCATGGTAATCTTCCGGGAATGTAACCTTAACTTCAACTTCTTTTTCCGGTTCTGCACCGATCAGCTGTTCTTCAAATCCCGGAATGAAAGATCCTGAACCGATTGTCAGCGGATAGTTTTCTCCTTTTCCACCTTCAAAAGCTTCTCCGTCTACAAATCCTTCAAAATCAAGGACAACTTCGTCTTTATCCTGTACCGGACGTCCTTCTACTGTGATTGTTCTTGCGTTCTTAAGCTGTTCTTCCTCAAGCTTAGCGTCGATTTCTTTCTGTGTTACGCGGTTAGAATATTTCGGAACTTCGATTCCTTTGTATTCGCCAAGTTCTACTTCCGGCTTTGTAGCTACTTCAGCTGTGAAGATGAACGGTTTTCCTTTTTCGATCTGTGTTACATCGATCTTCGGCTGAGATACGATCTCAAGTCCGCTTTCATCGTATGCTTTTGAATATGCTTCCGGAATCAGAGCGTTTGCTGCATCATCATAGAAGATTTCCGGTCCGTACATCTTTTCGATGAGCTGGCGCGGAACTTTTCCTTTACGGAATCCAGGAACATTAATTCTGCTTTTCTGTTTCTGGTATGCTTTCTGAAGTGCTCCTTCTAATTCTTCTGCTGAAACTTCGATTGTGAGTTTCGCCATATTGTGTTCTAACTGTTCAACTTGTAAACTCATTACCATTTCCTCCTAAATTTACATATGCAAAAAGTCGACAGACTTATCTACATTACAATCATTTTACAAGTATAGCACAACTTCTACAGTTTATCAAGCTCTAAAATTCGTTCTATAAAGCCATTTAATTCCTCATCACCGATCGACCAGGTATTCCGCCCTTTTTGCGTCACGGTAAAGGTATATTCCTGCTTCTCTCCATACTGCATATCAAGATAAGAACTTCTTAAAAGACTGTATGCACCGGTCATGTAATCCAGCACCATTGCCTCTTTGATTTCTTCATCTGTTCCACTGTACTTTCCTGCATCTTTGTCTGCCTGGATCTTCTCGGACTCTTCCTTCAGCTTCGGCATGAAGCGGGTAAATACATCCACCGGCTGGTACTTTACCGTCACCTCACAGGTCTTACTCCCCGTCTTTTTTACACCACTTACCTGATAACGGGCGGAACTAAAGATCTCTTTAATCAATACACCATATGTCTCAGAAAAGTCATTTTCCGTCTCCACACCATTTAGCAGACAGTCCTGGACAAAAGCATTGATCCCGTTCTCATAGACCTTTTTCAGATCACTGTCTGATGCTCCGAGGATTTCTTTTGCTTCCTGGGTTTGTCCCTGAAAAGTCAGATCCAGGTTCGCCTGCACATATTTTTCCGCCTTTCCTTCATTGATCCCACATCCGGCAAGCAGTGTAGTCAAAAGCAGCACTGCCAGAAACACACTGCCTGCTTTTCTCTTTTTCCAGAAACTACCGTTCATAGACTACCTGCTTTGAAATGGTATCTGCGCTTTCTTTATCCCGCAGCTCGCTGATCAGCGCAAGTGCAAAATCGATCGCGGTTCCAAGTCCCCGGCTGGTTGTGATATGTCCATCTGTCACTGCCGGCTGACAGGTAACTTCCGCTCCGATAAGTCCTTCTTCCATTCCCGGATAGCAGATTGCCTTCTTTCCTTTCAGGATTCCCATTCCGCCAAATACGGTCGGTGCCGCACAGATTGCAGCCAGATATTTTTTTTCTTCATTATGTTTTAGGATCAGCTCTTCAAGACCTTTGTGTTCTTTTAAATGGATTGTTCCCGGCATCCCCCCCGGAAGCACCAGCATCTTCACCTCTGAAAAATCTGTATTTTCAAACAAGCTGTCTGCTTTTACTATAATTCCGTGTGCCCCCTTGATTTCTTCCTGTCCCATGATGGAAACGGTTCTGGTCTCGATCCCGGCTCTTCTTAAAAGATCAACGACCGTAAGACCTTCAATCTCTTCAAATCCATCTGCAAGAAATACACATACTTCATTCATAATCTTGTCCATCCTTTCTTTTTCCTGATGTTCCCCATTGTAACAGAAGCCTGCAAAAATGGCAACTTTCTGCCTTGTCTCCCCTGAAAAACTCCGCTATACTGTTAATGAATGTATAAGGAGGGCTTTCCCATGGAAATCGAACGCAAATATCTGATTCATAAGCTTCCGGATCACCTTGAAGCTTATCCGCACCGCACACTTGAGCAGGCTTATCTATGCACCGAACCGGTTGTCCGTGTCCGCAGAGATGCTGATGACTACATCCTGACCTACAAATCCAAAGGTCTGATGATGCGTGAAGAACATAATCTTCCTCTTACCGAGGAAGCCTACTGCCATCTGCGCGAAAAGGCAGACGGGCGCATTATCACAAAAGAACGCTACTGCATCCCTTACGAAGATCATCTCACGATCGAGCTTGACGTCTTCGCCGGTGATCTCTCCCCTCTTCTCCTTGCCGAAGTCGAATTTTCTTCCGAAGAAGAGGCAAATTCCTTTACCCCGCCGGACTGGTTTGGTGAGGATGTCACCTTTTCCAGCAAATATCATAACAGTACACTGAGTCAGAAAAAGGATTGAGAAATTTCCCAATCCTTTTTTCTTTCGCAAATGCGCCATCCGGTACATTTGCGACCACATTCTTTTTATTAGTCTTCCAGACCAAATCCGTCATGGATTGCAACCAGTGCACGGTCTGCATCTTTTTCATCGATCAGAACCGTGATACGGATCTCTGATGTAGAAATCATATTGATATTGATATTGGAATTGCTCAGTGACTCAAACATGGTCGCAGCAACGCCCGGATTGCTGAGCATTCCAGCTCCTACGATCGATACCTTTGCAACTTTTTCGTTATAATTCATCTCTTTGATCGTAAGGGCTTCTTTTCTGGCTTCCATAACTTCCATTGCCTCTTTAAGATCATCCTGTGATACAGTAAACGTAATGTCTTTTGTTCCGTCACGTCCAACTGACTGAAGAATAATATCTACGTTAATATTATGCTTTGCAAGTGTATTGAAAATCTTAAACGCAGTACCTGGTTTGTCTTCTACACCCATTACTGAAATTCTCGCTGTATTTTTATCTGCCGCAACGCCGGTAATTAACATTTTTTCCACCTTTGCTACCTCCTTGACCAGGGTTCCTTCTTCTGTGTTCAGGCTGGAACGTACAACCAGCTCAACCCCGTATTTTTTCGCCATCTCTACAGAACGATTATGTAAAACCTTTGCCCCTGATGTTGCAAGCTCCAGCATCTCATCGTAGGTGATCTCTTCGATTTTGCGTGCATTCGGTACCACTCTCGGGTCTGCAGTGTAAACACCGTCTACGTCTGTATAAATCTCGCATTTGTCTGCATGCATTGCAGCCGCAAGTGCCACAGCTGTCGTATCGGATCCACCTCTTCCAAGTGTGGTATAGTCTCCATAATGGTTGACTCCCTGGAATCCGGTTACGATCACGATCTTACGGTTCTCCAGTTCGTGGGTGATACGGTCTGTATCCACTCTTTTAAATCTTGCATTTCCGTTCCGCGCCGTAGAATGCATCTTTACCTGGAATGCATTCAGCGAGATTGCCGGAACATTCAAAAACTGAAGTGCCATTGCCATCAGTGCCACAGATGCCTGCTCTCCCGTGGTAAGGAGCATATCAAGTTCTCGTTTTGATGGATACGGATTGATCTCGGCTGCCTTCTCAAGCAGTTCATCTGTTGTATCTCCCATTGCAGAGAGAACAACAATCACATCATTCCCCATCTGATACTCTTCTGCGCAGCGTCTTGCCACATTAAAGATCCTCTCTTTATCTGCAACTGAACTGCCGCCAAATTTCTTAACTACCAGCATAATTTCCTCCTACAGTTCCTGCATTTTTAGACTTCTTCTTCTACTCTTATCATATGCAGGATTTCCGGATAAGCTTTTGCTTTTTCCTCGTATTCTCCCTCGGTCATCACCGGTGTGACAAAACCGAATTCTCCATTGACCCCTGCCTCTACAAATCTTACTTCACCAAAATCATTGCCGATTCGTTCTTTGAACGCATCCTCATTTCCAAGGATTCGCACCAGGAACTTCTTACTGGTCTTGCTTCTGTCTTCCAATGTAAGCTTTTCTTCGCTCCAGAAATTCATGATATCTCTGCCCTGATTCTGTACAACTGCCACAATGTCAGCCACAACCGCACTTGCAGTCGGAAGCTTTCCTGCCCCACTTCCGTAGAACATCGCATCTCCCAGCATATTCCCCTTTACAAATACGGCATTAAATACACCATTCACACTGTAAAGCGGATGTTCTGCATGAAGAAGCACCGGTGCAACTCCCGCATAAAGAGTTCCGTCCACATGCTTACATTCAGCAAGAAGTTTGATATTCATTCCCAGAGCCTTTGCATACTGCATATCTTCTGTTGTGATCTTTGTAATACCTTCGGTATAAATTTCTTCAAAATCCACATATTTTCCTGAGATGATCGATGCAAGGATCGCGATCTTCCGGCATGCATCCTGTCCTTCCACATCAGCAGTCGGATCTGCCTCTGCAAATCCATTCTTCTGTGCTTCACGGAGAACCTCTTCATAGTTCGCTCCCTCGTAGAACATCCTGGTCATCATGTAATTGGTTGTTCCGTTCAGGATTCCTGCGATTTCTTCGATCTCATCACCTGTCAGGGATGATCCAAGTGCCCGGAGGATTGGAATCCCCCCTCCCACACTTGCTTCAAAAAGGAAATTCACATTCTTTTCCCGTGCTGTTTTAAGGAGTGCGGATCCATGCTTGGCAACCAACGCCTTATTGGATGTCACAACACTTTTTCCTGCTTCCAGTGCTTTTCTGACAAAGGTATTCGCCGGTTCCACACCGCCCATCACTTCTACTACAATTCCAATCTCCGGATCATTCAGGATAATCTCATAATCATGAACAATCTTTTCCTGGATCTTATCTCCCGGGAAATCCCTCAGATCCAGCACATATTTTACTTCAATTTCTTCTTTTGCCCGTGACGCGATCAGCTTCTGATTTACATCCAGAACCTCTACCACACCAGAACCTACGGTACCATAACCCAATACTGCAATCTTCATCTTTTTGTCTACTCCCTGCCTACGATTTTCAAATAATGCACACCTGAATGCTGTTCAATCTCTTCCACCATCTCCGACAGATTCTTCGTTGTCTGCAACACCTCCACACTGAGCGTCAGTGTTGCCACCCCGTTGATCGGAATACTCTGGTGAATAGTCAGGATATTCGCCTGATACCTTGCCACCGCGTTTAAAAGCTCTGCCATAACCCCCGGTGTATCATCAAGCTGAATAACCATCGTAACAGTCCTTCCTTTTTCATTTTCGTGAAATGGGAAAATATCATCCTTATATTTATAGAAAGAACTTCTGCTGATACCGATCTCTTCTGTCGCTTCCTGAATAGTCATTCCACGTCTGGTTGCGAGCAGTCTCTTTGTCTCGACAACCTTTATGAGCACCTCCGGCACTGCTTTTTTCTTTACCACATAGTACTTTGTATTATCCATTGTTACTCCTCTGTTTCAGATAAGCATTGATAAATGGATCCAGCTCCCCATCCAGAACTGCACTTACATTTCCGGTCTCTTCACCGGTACGGTGATCCTTGACCAGATTGTAAGGATGTAAAATATAGGATCGGATCTGGCTTCCAAAATTGATATCCTGAACTTCCCCCCGGATGCCGGATACCTTTTCTTCCTGCTCCTGCTTTTTCAAAAGATACAGCTTGGCTTTCAACATCTGCATCGCTTTGTCCTTATTAAAAAGCTGCGAACGTTCATTCTGGCACTGCACTACGATTCCTGTCGGAAGATGCGTGATCCGCACCGCAGACGAAGTCTTGTTGATATGCTGTCCTCCGGCTCCGCTCGAACGGTAGGTATCGATCCGCAGGTCGTCGTCATTCAGCTCAATGTCAATATCATCTTCAATATCCGGTATCACATCACAGGATGCAAAAGATGTCTGCCTCTTGCCTGCTGAATTGAACGGAGAAATACGCACCAGACGGTGCACTCCCTTTTCTGACTGAAAATAGCCATATGCATTATCTCCCGTTACTTCAAACGTGATTCCTTTCAGTCCGGTAATATCTCCGTCCTGATAGTCCAGCACGGTTATCTGAAATCCTTTTGACTGTGCATATCTTGTATACATACGATACAGCATATTTGCCCAGTCACAGCTGTCTGTTCCTCCGGCTCCTGCATGCAGTGTCACGATTGCATTGCAGGAATCATATTCTCCCGAAAGAAGCGTCCGGATCCTGAGATCTTCAAATTCTTTTTCAAATTTAGCGATCTCACGCTGGATCTCTTTGATCATCTCCCGGTCTTCTTCCTCTTCCGTAAGTTCGATCAGTGCATTGATATCTTCATATGAACTTTCCAGATCCCGGACCTCCTTCACACAGTCCTGCATTTTCCGGAGTTCCTTCATAATCCTCTGCGAAAGCTCTGTCTTGTCCCAGAACCCCGGTTCTTCTATCTTTCTTTCCAGCTCTTCAATCCGTTTTTCTTTGCCTGCCAGGTCAAAGTGAATCCCTCATTTCCTTCAGGGGTTCTTCATACGCATTTAATGTCTGCTTAAATCCGTCTAATTCAACCACTGTATCACCTCAAATCTCATAAAATTATATAAAAATCCAAACAGTCGTATTTATTTTCTTCCACAGCACTGTTTGTATTTCTTGCCGCTTCCACACGGGCATGGATCATTTGGATATATCTTTTTCTCGGCACGTACCTTTGGACCCTTTGCAACACTGTCATCTTTATTGGTACCGGTTACCTTTGCAACCTGTTCTCTTTCAACCTTCTGTTCTACATTGACATGGAAGAGAAGTCTGACTGTATCCACTTCGATTGCACGTGTCATTTCACCGAACATATCATATCCGATCATCTTGTATTCAACCAGAGGATCTCTCTGTCCGTAAGCCTGCAGACCGATTCCCTGACGTAACTGATCCATATCATCAATGTGATCCATCCATTTTGCATCGATCACACGCAGAAGGAACACACGCTCCACCTCACGCAGATGCTCTGCTTCCGGGAACTGTGCTTCTTTTTCTTCGTATGCTTTTGCAGCACGTTCTTTCAGGAGATGCTTGATCTCTTTTGGCTCTTTATCCTTTGCATCCTCCTCCGTAACCGGCGGAAGCGTTGGAATCACATCCAGAAGTTCACGGTTCATTGCTCCAAGATCCCATTCTTCAAAATCCTGTTCCTCAGAAAGATTGGCATCGACAGTATTTTCCACAAAGTCTGTGATCATATGGAAGATAGAATCTCTCATATTCTCACCGTCAAGGACTCTGCGTCTTTCATCGTAGATGATCTCTCTCTGTTCATTCATTACCTGGTCATATTCAAGCAGGTTCTTACGAATACCAAAGTTATTGCTCTCAATCTTCTTCTGAGCCTTCTCAATCGCACTTGAAAGCATCTTGTGCTCGATCTGTTCTCCTTCTTCTACTCCAAGCTTGGTAAATACATCCATCAGTCTCTCGGAACCGAACAGACGCATCAGGTCATCCTCCAGAGAAATATAGAATCTGGATTCTCCCGGATCGCCCTGACGTCCGGCACGTCCACGCAACTGGTTGTCAATACGACGGGATTCATGACGTTCTGTACCGATGATCTTCAGTCCGCCGGCTGCTCTTGATTCTTCATCAAGCTTGATATCCGTACCACGGCCTGCCATGTTGGTTGCGATCGTAACAGCCCCATGCTGTCCTGCCTGTGCAACGATCTCAGCCTCCAGTTCATGGAACTTGGCATTCAGTACATTATGTTTTACGCCGCGTTTACTGAGCATCTTACTGAGGAGCTCGGAAGTTTCGATCGTGATCGTACCAACCAGAACCGGCTGTTCTTTTTCATGCGCTTCACAGATTGCATCAATAACCGCGTTAAATTTCTCTTTCTTTGATTTGTAAACGGCATCCTCCAGGTCAATTCTCTGTACCGGAACATTCGTCGGAATCTCAATAACGTCCATTCCGTAAATATCACGGAACTCCTGTTCCTCTGTGAGGGCTGTACCTGTCATACCGGATTTCTTCTCATATTTATTAAACAAATTCTGGAATGTAATGGTAGCCAGAGTCTTGCTTTCTCTCTTGACCTTTACATGCTCTTTTGCTTCGATTGCCTGATGAAGTCCGTCAGAATAACGGCGTCCCGGCATGATACGTCCGGTAAATTCATCAACGATCAGGACCTCATCATCTTTTACTACATAATCCTGGTCACGGAACATCAGATTATGTGCACGCAGTGCCAGAATGATGTTGTGCTGGATCTCCAGGTTCTCCGGGTCAGCAAGGTTCTCAATATGGAAGAACTTCTCAACCTTCTTCACACCCTCTTCGGTCAGGTTGATATTCTTTTCTTTTTCATTGACAATGAAGTCTCCGGTCTCTTCGATCTCTTCTCCCATAATGGCGTTCATCTTAGAGAATTCCCCGCTTGCTTCACCTCTCTCCAGCTGTCTTGCCAGAACATCACATGCTTCGTAAAGTCTGGTTGACTTTCCACTCTGTCCGGAAATGATAAGCGGTGTTCTCGCTTCATCGATCAGAACTGAGTCAACCTCATCGATAAGTGCATATTTCATACCGCGCTGTACCAGCTGTTCTTTGTAGATAACCATGTTATCACGGAGGTAATCGAAACCAAGTTCATTATTCGTCACATAAGTGATATCGCAATTATACGCTGCACGTCGTTCATCATTATCCATCTGGTTCAGAACAACTCCAACAGTCAGTCCCAGGAATTCATGAACCTTTCCCATCCACTCAGCATCACGCTTTGCCAGATAGTCGTTGACTGTTACAATATGCACCCCTTCTCCGGTCAGTGCATTTAAGTATGCCGGCAGTGTAGATACAAGTGTTTTACCTTCACCGGTCTTCATCTCGGCAATACGGCCCTGATGCAGGATGATACCCCCGATCATCTGTACACGGTAGTGGCGCATTCCAAGTACACGGACAGCTGCCTCTCTTACAACAGCAAACGCTTCCGGAAGAAGATCGTCCAGTGTCTCTCCTTTTGCAAGCCTCTCCTTGAATTCTTTCGTCTTTTCTTTCAATTCCTCATCGGAGAGCTTCTGCATCTCCGGCTCCAGCGCATCAATATGATCCACGATCGGGTAGATTCGCTTCAATTCATGTTCGCTGTGCGTTCCAAATATCTTTTCAATAATTCCCATTTTATTAAGCTCCTTATATTCCTTGCTTATCACTTCTGTCTGAAGTGTTTTGCTTTTTTCCGCTATAGATAGACAGTATCCATTGTAGCACCATTTCTTTTATTCTTCAATCAGTTTATTTCACCGGTTCTGTCAGCTCGGCATACGGAATCTTACCGCCAAAAAGATCCAGTGCACTGCCGATCGTATAGTCCAGCTTTTCCCCGCTGATCCGTGCAAACTCCCGCAGATCCTCCATGCTTCCAATTCCACCGGCATAGGTGATCGGAAGTCCGTTCCACGCCGCAAGCATCCTGACCAGTTCCTCCTCTGTACCAGATGCTTTTCCTTCTACATCAACCCCGTGAACCAGAAATTCATCACACCATCCGGACAGCTCTTCCAGGACCTCCGGTATCAGTCTGAGCTCAGTAAATGTCTGCCATCTGTTGGTTACAATATAATAACTGTTCTCGCGCCTCCGGCAGCTGAGATCCAGTACCAGATGCTCTTTCCCTACTGCCTTTTTCAGCCGGTCCAGCCGGTCATACCGCACCTGTCCATTCTGAAATACATAGGATGTAACGATCACATGACTTGCCCCTTCCTCCAGATACTCTGCAGCATTTTCTGCAGTAATTCCTCCGCCGATCTGCATTCCGCCCGGATAGGCATGTAGTGCTTTCAGTGCCTGTGCCTTTGTCGCATCATAGTATTCCGATGCCGGCGGATTCAGCAAAATAATGTGTCCTCCGGTAAGTCCATCTTTCTTATACATTGTCGCATAATAATCTGCATCCTGTCTGGATATGTAATTTTCTACCGCTGCATTTCCCGCATCTTTCAGGCTGCCACCCACAATCTGCTTGACTGCATCGTTATGAATATCTATACATGGTCGAAATTTCATGAAGTCCTCCGCTTTTTCTGTTGATCTCGTCTTTGCATACCGTCATATTGTATCACACCCACGGACATTTTACTACCTTTTGTCTGTAAAAAAGGCAAGACTTTTCCGCAAAGTCTTGCCTTTTCCCTATTCCTGACCATCTATTGTATGATTATCATTTACATTCCGGTCCTCTGTCCTGTTTCTGGTCATATCATCGACTCCGTCTTCCACATCATCTACTGCATCCTCAACACCATCTCCGATATCGTTTGTGACATCATTTACCGTTCCATTCTGATTCGTCCCACCGGTATTCGTATCCGGATTTGCAGCGTTATCACCATTTCCACACGCCGTAATTCCTCCCATCAGCATCACACAGGTAAAAACCAGAACCATTCTTCTTAGATATTGCATGTTGTAATTCTCCTTTTTCTGTAAAATACTTGTACTATTACTATCCGCAGAAAAAGGATTTTTATACTTATTTTTAAATTTTTTCGATGATCTGACCACTTCTGTAAGCGTCCAGCAATGCCTCCAGATCCGCGATCCGTTCCTTCAGTACTTTTCCAACATCAGTATCTCCTACCGTCTTGCGTTCGAGTGTCCGTTTTACGATCACACTGTCCGAATGGATATCTCTTTCTTTTTCAATAGCTGCCTCCGTCGATTCAAACGGATCATGCGCCGCAAGGATCAGTCCATAGGAATTATAGATCAGCGTGTATCCTGCAATTCCGGTTTCTTTCTGGTACGCTTTTGAAAATCCGCCATCAATTACAAGCACTTTTCCACCACATTTGACCGGATTCTCTCCATTTTTCGTTTTCACCGGAACATGTCCGTTGATGATATGGGAAATTTCTCTGTCCAGGCCAAATTCATCCAGAATTCCGTTCATCACATTTTCATCTTCAAGAAGAAGATAATACGCATTCTTTTTCTCTTTCCACAGCTCCTTTTCTGCAAGGAAATAACGCTCAAAGGTCGCCATTTTATCTTTGCCGAAAAGAGGAGAATTCGCACCCTGCCAGATATACCACATCAGGTCACGCCCTTTTTTCTTTTCATCCGGATCTACCGCAAAAAATCCTTTTCTCACATAGGACTCCATCACATCATAAAGTGTCCTTCCCTGATAGCTTTTACCGTATATCTTTACCTTTCTGAGTGATCCGTCATCATTCAGTGGAACACAGCCGTGATACAGCAGATTGGAATTGTAAATCTTGTAAAGACTTCCTTTGTTCAAAAGGAAACGCATATGCCGCTGCAATTTTTCACAGCTCTGGAACGCTTTTACCAGGCGGTTCATGATCTCTTCTTCTTCAGCTGAAAGCTGATATGGATTCTTCGGATCTATTGTCGGAAAATAATCATCCAGAAGCTGATAGATTTTTCCTCCTATCGTTATAGTCCCTTCCTCGTAGTTGATCTTATCCAGAAAGTTTCTTCTCTGGAAACCAAATTCCGGATAAAGCTCTGCTGCCTGTCCTTCTACTTTGAACTGGATAACAGAAATTGCCTTGTGCATTTTCATATTCAGTTCCAGCTCCTGTGGTTTGCAGTTATCCTGCCCTTTTAATAAAAAGCATTCACAGGGATCTTTTGCATACTGTTTCCATGCGAAAGTTGCAAGTGGAAGCAGATTGATCCCATATCCATCCTCCAGAATATCCAGATTCCCATAGCGGGCACAGATACGGATTACATTCGCAATACAGCATTTCTGCCCCGCTGCCGCTCCCATCCACAGGATATCATGATTCCCCCACTGGATGTCCACCGAATGATACTCCATCAGCTTGTCCATGATCAGATGCGGTCCCGGACCTCTGTCGTAAATATCACCGACAATATGCAGGTGATCCACAACCAGACGCTGGATCAGTTCACACAAGGCTACAATAAATTCCTCCGCTCTTCCGATCTGGATAATTGTACTGATGATCGAATTATAATATGATTCCTTATCTGTCATTCCTGACTTTTCTGTGATCAGTTCCTCGATCACATATGCAAAATCCTTCGGGAGTGCTTTTCTGACCTTCGATCTGGTATATTTGCTCGCCGAACGTTTTGCTACCTCGATCAGACGGTACAGCATGATCTTGTACCAGTCATCCATATTCTGTTCTTCTTCCCGGATCCGCTCCATCTTCTCCCGCGGATAGTAGATCAAGGTTGCCAGCGTCTGCTTGTCCCGACTGCTCATTGTGTTTGCAAATACATCATCGACCTTGCGCTTTACCGAACCCGATCCGTTCTTCAGCACATGTGCAAACGCTTCATATTCTCCGTGAATATCCGTCAGAAAATGTTCCGTTCCTTTTGGAAGATTCACGATTGCCTGTAAATTAATAATTTCTGTGGACGCAGCTGCGATTGATGGAAATAATTCCGACAGCCCTTCCAGATATTTCTCCTCTAATGCTTTCATAACTTCCTCCCTCTTGTATAAAAGCTTTTTCTGCTTACAGTCCGATCACATCACTCATATCGTACATTCCTGCCGGTTTTCCAGCCAGGAATTTGGCAGCTTCAACTGCACCTTTTCCAAAAATTGCTTTTGAATATGCAGTGTGGTGGAATTCGATCACTTCATCTGCCCCCGCAAAGATGACGTCATGCTGTCCAACGATCGTACCTCCACGTACTGCAACGATCCCGATTTCGTTTTTCTCACGTTTTTTTCGTTCATGACTGCGGTCATAATTATATACATACTGGTCAGCCATCGCTTCATTAATCGAATCTGCAAGTGCGATCGCTGTTCCACTTGGAGCATCAACTTTCTGATTATGATGTTTTTCTACAATTTCAATATCAAAGCCTGCCGGAGCAAGAACCTTTGCTGCATCCTTTAAAAGCTTCATCAAAAGATTGACTCCCAGTGACATGTTTGCAGAACGGAGAACCGCAACTTTTTCTCCTGCTTCTTTCACCTTTGCAAGCTGTTCCTCAGAAAGTCCTGTTGTGCAAAGAACAACCGGAAGAGTTTTCTCCACACATACATCCAGAAGCTCATCAACTGCTGCTGCGTTTGAGAAATCAATCACAACATCTGCCTGCACATCACACTCTGCAAGGCTTGTAAATACCGGGTACGGATTCTCGATTCCGGTGAATTTATCAATACCTGCCACGATCTCGATCACATCATCCTCCTTTACAAGTCCCGAGATCACCTGTCCCATTTTTCCGTTACATCCATGCATAATTGCCTTAACCATTTTGTATTCCTCCTTGTTATCTCCATTTTCTTGTGTATCTTTTCACAAATTCCTGTATAGCACAAAAGGAACTGATGGATACTCCAGTCAGTCCCTTTTCTCTATAATCTGACCCTTTATTATGCCAGTTTAATTCCAAATGCTTCCAGTTCTTTTGCAAGCTGTGCTGTATGTGCTTCTGTCATCTCTGTCAAAGGCATACGCAGAGGACCTGCCTGCCATCCCATCAGATTTAAAGCCTTTTTAACCGGAATCGGATTCACTTCACAGAATAACTTCTCGATCAGCGGAATCGCATCCAGCTGCATCTTACAGCTTCCCTTGACATCTCCTTCAAAGAACTTTGCACAGATGTCATGTGTATACTGCGGAGCCACGTTCGCAAGAACTGAGATGACACCCTTTCCTCCAACAGAAAGGAGCGGTACGATCTGGTCATCATTGCCTGAATACAGATCGATCTTGCCATCTGTCAGCTGCATGATCTTTGAAATCTGGGAAATATTGCCTGATGCTTCTTTTACCGCAACAATATTCTCTATATTTTTATGTAAAGCTGCAACTGTCTCCGGAGCAATATTCACACCGGTACGGCTCGCCACACTGTAAAGGATGATTGGTGCTTTTGCTTCTTTTGCAACAGCGGTATAATGTGCGATCAGTCCGTCCTGTGTACATTTGTTATAATATGGTGTTACAAGCAGCAGTCCGTCTGCACCGTCTTCTACTGCCTCTTTTGACATCTGGATCGTTGTGTAGGTACTGTTGGAACCGGTACCTGCGATCACCGGGATTCTTCCCTTGACACGCTCGATCGCAAATTTGATGCATTCCATGTGCTCTTCTTCTGATAAAGTAGAGGATTCACCTGTTGTTCCGCAGATGATAATACTGTCGGTCCCATGTGTACAATGGTAGTCCAGCATTTCATCCAGTTTGTCATAATTTATACTCTCGTCCTCATGAAACGGCGTTACAAGTGCCACTCCTGATCCTGTAAATATAGCCATAATATTCCTCCTGACATGTTGCTTTATGATACTAAACGATCAAATCAAGTTTAGCATTAAATGCAGGCACTGTCAATCAGAGTCTTTTCCAGTTTACTGACCGAAACTTCATAAGCAACCCTCTTTTCTGTCTCGGTATCTGAAATCCGTTTTACATATTCCCTGCTCTGGATCCTTCCCAGAAGCTGTACATGCTCTCCCACTTCAAAGCCGGAGGCATATCTTGCATTTCTCCCCCAGCAGATACATGGAATGTAATCCGATTTTCCATATGGGCGGTTAACCGCAAGCAAAAGATCTGCAATCTCCCTTCCAAGCGGTGTCTTTCGGTAGATCGGTTCCTTGCAGATATAGCCATCCAGCCAGATACTGTTGGTCTTTGTCCCGTCAGGTTCTTCTTCCATAAAGGAAATCTCCCGTACAAATACGGATAATACCAGACGGTTTTTCTGCTCTTCATGCCGATTGTAAGAGCGGAACTGTCCGTGCACCATAATATACTCTCCGGTATAATCCTGTGTCACGTCGATCAGCCTCTCTGAGATCATCAGCGGAATACGGTCTTCTGAATTGCTCAGTCTTTTCACTTCTACCTCTACCATATAAAAGCCTTCTCCAAAGACCTCATGGCTGAATGAAAATTCAGTTGCTACCTTTCCCATGATCGTTACCTGGTTATTTTCAATAATCTTATCTGACATAATAATGTAAATCTCCTTCCTCTTCGCAGGCGTATTTTACCGCGTTCTTACTCTTGATCACTATCTAATCTATGAAGCTTTTCCAGTTTTTAGAACAAAAAGTAAACTCTTTTTTTGCAGAAAGTCAAATTTTTTTCTTTCTACTTGTAAATTTTTCAAAATGTGATAAACTATACGGGTTGTAACTTTAAATAGGTAATAAGAAGGGTTTTGAGAATATGAAGACAAAACGTGAAGACATTAGAAATATCGCTATCATCGCCCATGTTGACCATGGTAAAACAACATTAGTAGATGAACTTTTAAAACAGAGCGGTGTTTTCCGTGAAAATCAGGAAGTAGCCGAACGAGTAATGGATTCCAACGATATCGAACGTGAACGTGGAATTACCATTCTTTCCAAAAACACTGCAGTTGTTTATAAAAATACAAAGATCAATATCATTGACACTCCTGGACATGCCGATTTCGGCGGAGAAGTAGAACGTGTCCTTAAGATGGTCAATGGAGTGGTTCTTCTGGTTGACGCTTTTGAAGGTGCCATGCCACAGACCAAATTTGTTTTGAAAAAAGCTCTTGCACTGAAGCTCCCGGTTATCGTATGTATCAACAAGATCGACCGTCCGGAAGCACGTCCGGATGAAGTTATCGATGAAGTTCTTGAACTTCTCATCGATCTGGGCGCATCTGACGAACAGCTTGACTGCCCGTTCCTTTTTGCTTCTGCAAGAGACGGATATGCAACTTACAATATCGACGATGAACCGAAAGACATGGTTCCTCTGTTTGAGACCATCCTGGATTACATCCCGGCTCCGGAAGGAGATCCTGATGCAGGTACACAGATGCTGATCAGCACCATCGATTACAATGAATACGTTGGCCGTATCGGTGTTGGAAAAGTCGATAACGGAACGATTTCTGTCAACCAGGATGTAGTTGTTGTAAACCATCATGATCCGGACAAACAGAAAAAAGTAAAGATCAGCAAATTATATGAATTTGACGGTCTGAATAAAGTAGAAGTAAAAGAAGCAGGCATCGGTTCTATCGTTGCAATCTCCGGTATTGCAGATATTTCCATCGGTGATACGATCTGTTCGCCGGACAATCCGGTTCCGATCGAATTCCAGAAGATTTCCGAGCCTACGATCGCAATGCAGTTCGTTGTCAACGACAGTCCGTTTGCAGGACAGGAGGGTAAATTCGTCACTTCCCGTCACCTCCGTGACCGTCTGTTCCGTGAACTGAATACAGACGTCAGCCTTCGTGTTGAAGAGACAGACAACACAGACAGCTTCAAGGTATCCGGACGTGGAGAGCTTCATCTTTCCGTCCTCGTTGAAAACATGCGTCGTGAAGGTTATGAATTCGCAGTCAGCAAAGCCGAAGTTCTTTACAAAAAAGACGAAAACGGCAAGCAGCTCGAGCCAATGGAAACCGTATACATTGATGTACCGGATGAATTTACAGGTATAGTTATTGATAAATTAAGCCAGAGAAAAGGCGAACTCCGCAACATGGGAATGTCTAATGGCGGATACACCCGTCTTGAATTCTCCATCCCGTCAAGAGGTCTGATCGGTTATCGTGGAGAATTCCTGACCGATACAAAAGGTAACGGTATCATGAACACAGCCTTTGACTGCTACGCTCCGTATAAAGGAGATATCCAGTACAGAAGCCAGGGATCCCTGATCGCCTTCGAGACAGGTGAAGCTGTAGCTTACGGTCTGTTCAACGCACAGGATCGTGGAACACTCTTCATCGGACCTGGTGAAAAGGTTTACTCCGGTATGGTAATCGGTCAGAATGCGAAGACAGATGATATCGAACTGAATGTATGTAAGACCAAACACCTTACCAATACCCGTTCTTCAAGTGCTGATGAAGCCTTAAAGCTTACTCCGCCGAGAATCCTCAGTCTGGAAGAAGCACTTGATTTCATCGATACCGATGAACTTCTGGAAGTCACACCGAAGAGCCTGCGTATCCGTAAAAAGATTCTGGATCCTAAACTCCGTAAGAGAAGCAATTTCCAGTAAAAAACTATAGATTTTTCTTTACACTTCCCCCTTGTATCCGTTACAATCTTTGTATACAACGAACAAGGGGGATTTTTTATGAAAAAATACTTAAACGCAGCACTCCATAAGCTGACCGTACTTCTGGAATTTATCATTTCATTCGTTCTGGCTGCCGGAATCATCATTCTGCTTGTCCAGCTGATCCTGTCCATGCCAAATGTTCCGGATCTGAATATTTATCCAAATTACGAAGACCTGGTAGAAACCTGTTTCAATCTGATCATTGGTGTCGAGCTGATCCGTATGCTTTATCAGCACAAGCCTTCCACTGTGTTTGAGGTGCTGTTATTTGCCATCGCCAGACAGGTGATCATGGCACATAATAATCCGGTATCCAGCCTGATCGGTGTGATCTCCATCGCACTTTTATTTGCAACCAGAAAGTTCCTTTTTATTGAATTTGATGAATCTGAAAAAATCATTTTCCGTGCTACTACAAAAGCACGGATTGTAAACAGCATCCTGCACGTCCATATTCCGTATGAAGATGAACAAACCTTATATGACGTGATCACTAAAAGATTTGAACAGGAAAAAACAGAAATTGGTGTTGGTGCAAGTACATTCTTCGACAATTTTGGTCTGCGCGTTGCCAAAATGCATAACGGCAAGATCAGTCGTATCGAAGTAATCCGCTCCATACATTGACAGAATTTTCTGATAATTCAGTTTTCTTTACAGAATTTTAATAATTTTTTTGCATTTACCATTGCATCTCTCCCCTATGATAGAGTATAATGTAGCTATAGCCGGAAGGATATAAAAACTATCTATACATCCTGCCGGTCAAGCTCTTATAGATGCACTTATCTCCGTACATACTATGAGAAATATGAGAAAAAAGGAGTTGAGCTGTATGAATTTTATCATTAGCGGAAGAAACATTGACATCACACCTGGTCTCAGACAGGCTGTAGAACAGAAATTAGGAAAACTGGAAAAGTATTTTACTCCTGAAACTGACATTATCGTTACACTCAGTGTAGAAAAAGAACGTCAGAAAATCGAAGTTACGATCCCTGTAAAAGGAAACATTATCCGTTC
Source organism: Coprococcus sp. AF99-45 (assembly GCF_027663865.1). Taxonomy (NCBI): domain Bacteria; kingdom Bacillati; phylum Bacillota; class Clostridia; order Lachnospirales; family Lachnospiraceae; genus Coprococcus; species Coprococcus sp. AF99-45. The sequence continues at coordinate 27,447 of NZ_JAQDGZ010000005.1, read as the reverse complement.
CGAGCAGGAAAGCAGCGATATGTATGTATCCATTGATCTCGTAGAAGAAATTATCGAGCGTCAGCTCAGAAAGTATAAAACCAAACTGATTGCAAAACAGCAGGGCGGACATGATTTCCGTCAGGAATTTATTGAATCCGATACTTCGGCAGCAGAGTCAGATGAGATTGAGATCGTCCGTACCAAACGTTTCGGCATCAAACCAATGTTCCCGGAGGATGCCTGCATTCAGATGGAACTTCTCGGACATAACTTCTACGTATTCAGCAATGCTGAGACAGACGAAGTCAATGTCGTATATAAGAGAAAGAATGGAACCTACGGTCTGATCGAACCGGAATTCCAGTAAACCAATAAGCTCATACAGAGAACCTGCTGTCTGCAGTTCCTCCTGTATACTAAGACATTAAAACCCCTATACAGAACGGATTCTCCGTTCTGTATAGGGGTTCTTTTTCCTGTTCTATTCCTCAAAAACCAGGATTTCTTTTCCATCCTCCGCAAAATAGCAGCTGTCTCCTTTTTCGATCACAGCCTGTCCATTTGTTCCCTCTGTAATCTCGGAAACCACACATTGCTCCTGATCATAAGGCAGAATCACTTTCATCAGCACTTTATCCGTATACTGTGTATCCTGCACACTGATCTGCCGTTGTCCGAGGATATACTGGATCTTCCCAAGTCCGGTATAATCCGTTCCAATCTCATACCGGTAACCCAGGCGCTTTGTGATCACAGTACTTGCCTGAAGACCTTCCTTTACTGCTCCCTGATAAGCCCGCACCAGACCACCTGTTCCCAGAAGCGTCCCGCCAAAATACCTGGTCACAACAACCGCCGTATCGTGAAGACCTTCCCCTGTAAGCACATCCAGCATCGGTTTTCCTGCTGTACCTGCAGGCTCCCCGTCATCACTACATCTCAGAGTTGGATTTGTTACACCGATCACATAAGCAAAACAGTTATGTCTTGCGTCCCAGTATTTTTTCTTCACTTCTTCTATAAATGCCAGTACTTCTTCTTCTGAGTGTACCGGTCTTACCGTTGCGATAAAACGGGATTTCTTTTCAACAATTTCCCCTTCTCCTCCCCGGTATACTGTTTTGTATTCTTCCTGCATGTCTGCGTTTTTCCCTTCATTTTCCTTATATTTTCACTATTCCCAGTATACAAATCTATTTCTTCAGATGCAAGAAAATTACAAAAATGTTACAATTTCCCTATATTTCCGAAATTTTTCTTAATTTTGTAAAATGGAACATTGAAGTTTTCAATTTTTCCTTTATTTAGATTATCAAGTTTGATATAATATTGCAATATGAAGGAGGAAGCATTCATGAATTATGGAAAGCGAAAAGCTTCTAAAAAACAAAAACGCATAACATCGAAAAAGAATATGCACAAAAAGAAACTGGGCGTTCGCCTTTTTAAAGGTTTTCTATTATGTATCTTTGTCTGCTGTATCCTCGCAGCGATCGGAGGTGGCTTTATCATCAAGCATGTGATTGATAATGCACCTGAGATTACAGCTGACAGCATCAAACCACAGGGTTATACGTCTACCGCACTTGCAGATGACGGCACGACAACAATAGCCGAATTCACCGGTGCAGGTGCCAACCGTGTATATAAGACGATTGATCAGATCCCGGAGGATCTGCAGCATGCATTCGTCGCAATCGAAGACTCCCGTTTTTACAAGCATAACGGTGTTGATATCCAAGGTATTATCCGTGCTTTTGTTGTTGGTATCACTCATGGTGGCAACTTCTCTGAAGGAGCCAGTACCATTACCCAGCAGCTGATCAAGAACAATGTCTTCCCTGACTTTGTAAATGAAAGCACTTTTGAAGAAAAGCTGGAACGTAAGATCCAGGAACAGTATCTCGCAATTCAGGTTGAAAAGCAGCTTGATAAAGATTCAATCCTTGAAAGCTACCTGAACACGATCAACCTTGGTCAGGACTGTCTGGGAGTACAGTCAGCCGCACAGAGATATTTTAATAAGGATGTCAATGAACTTAACCTTTCCGAATCTGCAACCATCGCTGCAATCACACAGAATCCGGGAAGATACAATCCGATTACCAATCCGGAAGACAACGCAACCCGCCGCAAAAAAGTTCTGGATAATATGCTCGATCAGGGCTGGATCGACCAGGCTGCCCATGATGAGGCACTGGCAGATGACGTATATTCCAGAATTCAGAACGTAAATACACGGATCGAAGAGACCAACACCGTCAACTCTTATTTTGTTGATGCCCTGTCTGAGCAGCTGATCGAAGATCTCACCTCAGAAGACGGACTTGGATATTCCCAGACACAGGCAGAGAACGCACTGTACAGCGGTGGTCTCACCATTTATTCAACTCAGAATCTTACGATGCAGAACATCTGTGATGAAGAATTGAATGATGACAACAATTATCCGGCCAATATTGACTGGGGTGTTGATTATGCCCTCACAGTCTATCATACTGATGGCTCGGTAGATAACTACAGTGCCGGACACCTGAAACAATTCGGGGCAGATCAGTACGGTGATGATGAAGGACTTCTCTTCGGATCACAGGAAGCTGCGCAGGAAAGAATTGACGCATTCCGTAACAGTCTTCTCCAGGATGGCGAGACCTATGATGAGTATGTCAACCTCTCTCCACAGCCGCAGACTTCACTTACCATCATCGATCAGAAAACAGGGCAGATCAAAGCTCTTGTCGGTGGCCGTGGACAAAAGACAACCAACCGTGGACTGAACCGCGCATACAAGGGTTCTACCCGTAACGCAGGTTCTACATTCAAGATTCTTGCCGTATACGCTCCGGCATTGGACAGCGCAGATCTTACACTTGCTACCACCGAAGTTGATGAAGAATACTACTATCAGCACGACCTGGAACATCATCAGGTTCATAACTGGTGGGGCGATTACTATAAAGGTACCGTAACATACCGTCAGGCGATCGAACAGTCCATGAACATCATTGCGGTAAAGACATTGAATAAGATTGGTATCAATCTTGGTTTTGAATACTGCGAGAAATTTGGTCTTTCCACACTTACCGAAGACGATGCTGTAGAGTCTCTTGCTCTTGGTGGTATTTCCCATGGTGTTTACAACTATGAACTGACAGCAGCCTATGCATCCATTGCAAACGGCGGTGTATATAACAAACCATCCCTGTACACAAAGGTATTGGATCATGATGGTAATGTCCTGATCGACAACTCCAATCCGGAAAGCCACACTGTGATCAAAGATACAACTGCAGCACTTCTTACCAACGCCATGCAGGATGTTGTCACAAAGGGTACTGCAACCGATGCACAGCTCAATAATATGCCTGCATCCGGTAAATCCGGTACAACCTCCGACAACCGTGACTTCTGGTTCGAAGGATTTACACCGTATTATACCTGTGGTATCTGGATGGGTTACGATGGTAACCAGGAAATGTCTGAAGGAAGCTGGAACTATCATTTCAAGATCTGGGCTAAGATCATGAACCGGATCGATGAAGCTTTGGGACTAACCTACAAAGACTTCGCGATGCCAGGTTCTCTCGTTCAGAAGAGCGTATGTACAATTTCCGGTAAACTTGCCGGTTCCGGCTGTCCGTCACAGACCGAATGGTTTGATCCGGATACTGTCCCGACCGAGACATGTTCCGGACATGCAAGCAAGTCAACTACCACAAACAGTACAAAAAATTCGAATGACAAATCCGATTCTAATAGTACAACGGGTGGAAACTCCTCCGGTAACTCTACCGGCACTAATGGGGATACTACCGGTGGTACCGGCGGTGATTCCGGCAATACCGGCGGCGGCACTGATTCCGGTAATAATAGTGGCAATTCT
>NZ_JAQDGZ010000005.1:0-23572 GCF_027663865.1 Coprococcus sp. AF99-45 | reverse complement strand
TGGCGATTCCGGTAATACCGGTGGCGATTCCGGTAATACCGGTGGCGGCACTGATTCCGGCAATACCGGCGGCTCAGATTCTGGCAATGGACAATAAGAATCTATCATCCAATTAGAAAAAGAGATCAGTGAATATTTGAAATTCACTGATCTCTCTTTTTTATCTATCAATCTGGTTTCTATTTCTGATATACGATCTTACCTTCAATCATCGTATAGTATACCATCGCATCGGTATCAAGTCCGAGTTTTCCTTTCATTACAATAATATCTGCATCTTTTCCTTCTTCCAGGCTTCCCAGACGGTCTTCTACGCCCAGCACTTTTGCAGCATTGATCGTAACCGTTCTTACTGCTCTCTCCTGTGCAAGTCCTTCACGCACTGCTTCTCCCACATGATGATACAGGGATTCTTCACTCAGAATCGGTGAATCAGTGATCATCGCCACATTCACCCCTCTGTCATCCAGCATTTTTACAGCTTCCACATCGATTTTTCTACGTTCTCCAGGGCTACGGTAAGTTGCAATCGGTCCGTAGCATATATCGCATCCGCTTTCCACGATTTCATCCAGATAATCGGTTGCTCCCCATGCATGTTCTAATGAGAAGTGTACGTTGTATTTTTTCGCAATCTCGATTGCTGTGAGCATATCATACTGTGTACAGTGGATCTTACATGGAATTTCTCCTTTTAAAGCCAGGCAAAGAGCTTCCATATCCGGATCATACTCCACTTCTTTATTCTGTTCTTTGTCTTCCATGTATTTCTTTGCTTTTGCAAAGGTATCATCCAGAACCTTAGCGATTCCCATTCTTGTCATCGGAAGTCTTCTCTGATCTCCGTATGTATTTTTCGGATTACCGCCAAGAGCAATCTTTACAGCACATGGAGATTTGATTGTCATATCAAACACATTGTTTCCATAAGTTTTAAGTGCAAACGGAAGTCCGCAAAATACATTTCCGCTTCCCGGAGTCAGAAGCATGGTTGTGATTCCGTGCTCATAAGCTACTTTAAATTCTCTTGCTTTTGGATTTGTTCCAAAACGTGCATCAACAGAAAGAGTAACCGGATTTGTCATCTCATTGGCATCGTCTACACCCGGATCCACATTGAAATCAAATAATCCGATGTGAGAATGTGCATCGATAAGTCCCGGAAGAACATAATATCCTTCTGCCTCAATGAGCTTATCTCCATCCTCTAAGCAGTCTTCACTGATATGTTCTGCTACTTCTTTGATCTTTGTTCCTTCGACGAGAATATCCCCCTGAAAGATGCCCTTATCCTCTGTCATTGTATACAAAATACCATTTTTGATTAATGTCTGCATTACGATAATACCACCTTTCCATTTATCATACAAAACTGTACGTGTGCCGCATAAGATTTTACAGGATGATCACTGTAAATTGTGATGTCCGCGTCTTTTCCAACTTCGATACTTCCGATCTGATCTGCAACACCAAGCATCTCGGCTGGCTGGATCGTCATCATTTTTACTACATCCTCGGCATCGATTCCTGCACGATATACTTCGATTGCACTCCAGATGAATACTTCTCTACCTTCAGAAGCACCTTTGCATGTGTTTGTAAATGCGATGCGGTTTCCGTTTTCTACCAGTTCTTTTAATCTGGAAAGGTCGATTTCATGTTTGGAAATCTGTGACAGATTGCTGAAATTACCAAAGATAATTCCAACTTTCTTTTCTTTCAGTTCTTCAATCGCATCGCCGAATTCAAATCCATCTACGATTGTAAGCTGGATATCTTCATCTTTCAGAAGCTCCATAAGACACTGAATCTCACCTGCAGTTTCTGCAGCGATGACAAATGGCATCTGATATTTCTTCAAAAGGTCATCTTTTCTGATTGCTTCTTTGAGCAAATGGAAAATTCCCATTCTTGTTTTCGGCATCTGGTTACTTGCACCATATACATCCTTAACGGTTGAGCATACGCTCCCCTTCATTGCTGCGTGCTCTTTTACAATACGGTTTGCCATATGATCCGGAGCTGTCTTACACACTGTAATCTGTCCTCCGATCACATTGCTGTGATCCGGTGAAAATCCAACAGATGTAATTCCTGATTTGTAGAATTCCTGTGCATTCACTTCATCTGGATCGATGGCATACTTCACGCTCAGATCCGGATTGATTACATTTGTAGTTTCTGCATTATCTCTGTAACGAGTCGGAATCCCCATAGCTCCGATAGAAGAATGTGGATCGATGAAACCAGGGAAAACTTGTTTTCCGGTTGCATCGATAATTTCTGCATCCGCTTCGCAAATATTCTTTTCGATTTTCTTAATCTTTTTCCCCTCGATTAAGATATCATAGTTTTCGAGCACTTCACCCGTTCCGGTATGAATGGTTCCATTTTTAATTACATACATAATCATTTCTCCATTTACTTTTATTTTTTACCTTAAAGTGCCATAGAGGTTTTGCAACCTCTATGACATTTTTGTTTAATTTATATCTCTAAAAGACATACTATTTTTCAATATAAACCTTTGAGAAATCAACCTGACCAACTGTAGAAACGAAGTAGTTCTTCACATATTTCTTAACAAATGTAGGTGCTTCTTCAACATAAGTAGGTTCGATCAGTCCTGACTTAACAACCAGTTCTTCTGCCTGCAGATAAAGCTCTGCCTTCTTCTGGTCATCAACTTCAAATTTTGCTTCATTCAGAAGTTCCTGATATTTCTTAGGATCTTCTCCAGACCATCCTGTCTTTTCTGCGTTGAAATATCCATTATCCGGATCGAATAACTGAAGAAGAGCACTTGGTTCATTGTAGTATGGTCCCCAGCCGCCTGTTGCGATATCGTAATCACCGGCGTCAATCTTATCCCACATGATGTTCCATTCCATCATATCGATTTCGATATTGATTCCAAGAACGCTTTCCCACTGCTGTTTCATCCATTCAGCAATCTTTTTAGATACTTCAGATGTACCACGGCTTGCATAACGGATTGTCACTTTTGACGGGTCTGGATCTTTACCAAGTTCTTTTAACCCTTCAATAAGTAAAGCTTTCGGATCTTTGATTTCATCCTGAAGTTCCTGAACGAAATGGTTCTTTCCGCCAACTAATTCTGTGTATGTTTTTTCCCCAACCTGAATGGTATCTGGCATCATAGAATAAATCGGAACACCTTTTCCATTACGAAGAGTATCGATCATTTCCTGACGGTCATAAGCTACTGATAAAGCCTGTCTGATCTTTTCATTGCACAGATATTCGTTTGCTGCATTCAGCATGAAGAATTCCGGTGCACTATCCGGAACCTGATAAGATTCAGATTCTCCCTGTTCTTCGATAGTCTTTCCCCAGTTTGCATCCGTTGTACCGATCACATCCAGTTCACCGTTGATATAAGACTGAACTGCAGTACCTGATTCCTGAATGATCTTGCTATTGATCTTGTCAAGCTTCACATCGTCGGCTCCCCAGTACTGATCATTTCTTACCAATACCATCTCTGTATTCTGACTCCAGCTTTCAATCTTGAAAGGTCCGTTAAATACAGTCTTTGTTTCTGATGTTGCATAGTCGCTTCCGAGTTTTTCATACATTGCTTTGTTTACCGGATAAGCTGATGAGGAAACCAGTTCCAGGAAGTAAGATGCCGGGTGGATAATTTTGATTTCCAGTGTATCTTCATCAATGGCATGTACACCGATTTCTTCCGGTTTCTTTCCCTGATCGTAAAGAGCTTCTGAGAAGTTCTCGATAATTCCATCAAACAGCCATGCATTTGTTGCTGCAACGGATGGAGTTGCCATCTTCTGGAAAGTAAATTCAAAGTCATTTGCAGTTACTTTCGTTCCATCGCTCCACTTCGCATCTTTGTTCATGTGGAAAGTATAAGTAAGTCCATCTTCACTGATATCCCAGCTCTCTGCTGCAGCAGGCACGATTTTATAGGTATTTCCTTCCTGAGTTACTCTTTTAACGAGTGGATCCAATACCATGTTAAATGCTGAGTTATCCGGGCCAGTTGTGTTGATCAGCGGGTTCAGTCCGACAACCACACTGTTGTTGGAGATATTCAGAACCTGTTCTGTTTTTCCGTCAGAACTAGCTTTTTTGTCATCTCCGCCACATCCGGCAAGACAGCTGACTGCCATTGCTACTGCGAGTCCCATCGCTAATGTTTTTCTTTTTTTCATAGTCTTCCTCCTTTATATCCAGCAAGATTACTCTTGCGGGTGATCTTCCATCAACTCTTTTGCTCTATGACAAGCTACAAAGTGTTCCGGTTTGAGTTCTTCAAGCTGCGGTGTCTCCTGATGACATTTTTCTGTTGCATATCTGCATCTCGTCACAAATCTGCATCCAGGTTTTGGATTAACCGGGCTTGGGATCTCTCCCTCGAGTCGAATTCTCTTCTTCTGTTCTTCTGTGTCCGGATCCGGGATCGGAATCGCTGCCATCAACGCTTTTGTATATGGATGAAGTGGATTCTGATATAATTCATCACTCTCTGCAAATTCAACCATATTTCCCAGATACATTACACCGACACGGTCTGAAATATGTTTTACCATAGACAGGTCATGTGCGATAAAGAGATAGGTCAGGTTTTTCTTCTGCTGAAGTTCGATCAGCAGGTTGACAACCTGTGCCTGAATGGAAACGTCAAGAGCTGAAATCGGCTCATCGCAAACGATGAATTCTGGTTCGATAGCAAGTGCTCTTGCGATTCCAATACGCTGTCTTTGTCCGCCTGAGAATTCATGAGGGAAACGAAGCGCATGTTCTCGGTTAAGTCCGACCAGTTCCAGTAATTCATAAATCTTTTCCTGGCGTTCTTTTCCGGTATAAAGCTTGTGAATGTCAATTCCTTCCCCGATGATGTCACCGACTGTCATTCTCGGATTCAGTGAAGAATATGGATCCTGGAAAATAATCTGAGCTCTCTTTGTAAACTCTTTCTTTTCATTTTTATTCAGTTTATTAATATCAACTCCGTCAAAAAGAACTTCACCGCCTGTAGCCTTGTAAAGCCCCATAACTGTCTTTCCACAGGTTGTTTTACCACAGCCGGATTCTCCTACGATTCCAAGAGTCTCACCTTTATAGATCTTAAAGTTTACCCCATCCACTGCCTTCAGTGTCTGGTTTCTTCCAACCTGAAAATATTTCTTCAGGTCTTTCACTTCGATCAGTACTTCTTTTTTATCCATGGTTACTGTCTCCTCCTTATCATATTCTCAGGAAGATTGCTCACATCCGCTCTTGGATCATGAAGCCAGCAGTTGCATTCCTGTGTATCACTGAATTTTGTAAGCTCCGGATATTTCTTTCTGCAGATATTCATTCCATACTCACAACGCGGAGCAAAAGAACATCCAACCGGCGGATTGATAAGATCCGGCGGCGTTCCTTTTAAGGAATATAATGTTTCTTTGTTTGTAGAATGAATCTTCGGAACGGAATCCAGAAGAGCTCTCGTATAAGGATGTGTAGACTGATAGAAAATCTCTCGTACATCACCACGTTCTACAATTTTTCCTGCATACATCACCTGAATCTTATCTGCAACACTCGCTACAACACCTAAGTCATGGGTTACGAGGATCATCGCCATATCCAGTTCTTTTTGCAGTTCTCCGATCAGTTCCATAATCTGTGCCTGAATGGTTACGTCCAGAGCAGTTGTCGGCTCATCCGCAATCAGGATCTCCGGTTTACATGCAAGTGCGATTGCGATCATCGCTCTCTGTCTCATACCGCCTGAAAATTCAAACGGATACTGTTTCATTCGTTTTTCTGCATTTGGTATTTTAACCAGCTGCAGCATTTCTAAAGCTTCTTTATATGCTTCTTCTTTAGAAATCTGTCTATGAATCAGAATACTTTCTGCAATCTGATCTCCGATCTTCATGGTCGGATTCAGTGAAGTCATTGGATCCTGGAAAATCATTGAAATCTTGCTTCCTCGAATGGAAACCATTTCATTTTCTGACTTTTTCAGAAGATCTTCCCCGTGGAACAATACTTCAGAGTTTTCACCTATTATTGTGTTCGATTCTGGAAGCAATCGCATGATTGCTTTTGAAGATACTGTCTTACCACAGCCAGACTCTCCTACAATCGCAAGAGTTTCTCCTTTATGCAGATTAAAATCAATTCCTCTTACTGCATGTGAGATTCCGGCATAGGTCTTGAAAGATACCTCCAGGTTTTTCACTTCCAGTATTTTTTCTTTCATCTTGTAGTTCCCCCTTTTATTTTCTCAGCTTCGGATCCAATGCATCTGAAAGTCCATCACCGATCAGATGGAAAGTCAGCATTGTAAGTACGATCATCAGACATGGGAAGAACAATTCATGTGGGTAAAACATAAGCTGCTGCTGTCCTGCTGATGCAAGTGCTCCCCAGCTGGTTTCCGGTGGTCTTACTCCAAGTCCGATATAACTTAAGAAAGCCTCACTGAAAATAAATCCCGGAACTGACATCGTGATATCAACCATAATAATTCCAAGTGTATTCGGAAGAAGATGTTTGACAATAATACGTCCGGTTGATGCACCAAGTGCTGTTGCTGCCTGCACATAATCCTGTTCCTTGATCTGAAGGATCTGTCCTCTTACCATACGCGCGGTTCCTACCCACGCGGTAAGGCTCATTGCAAAAACAAGGGAGAACATACTTCTTCCAAGTACCATGGATAAAATTACTACAATGATCAGATATGGCAGGTTTCCGATAAATTCGCAGATACGCATGATGATGTCATCTACCAGTCCGCCTTTTAATCCTGCCAGCGCTCCAAGAAGTGCTCCGATCACAAACATTACCAATGTACAACATAAACCAATATAAATTGAAATACGTCCACCTACACAGACACGGGTAAAGAGATCTCTTCCCATATCATCTGTACCAAACCAGTGTGCACTGCTTGGTCCCTGATTCTTGATCGACGCATCGATCAGCTGATAATCCTGTCCTGTGACCATTGGTCCGATAAACAGGAGCACTACGATCAGGCCTAATAATATAAGACCAAATATTGCAAGTTTGTTTTCCCTGAATCTTCTCCAGACATCCGCCCAATAGGTCAGGGATTTCTCTCCGATATCTTCACCAGATAATCCTTCCGTCCCAACACGTTTAAAATCATCTGATTCATTCCATTCTTCTGTCATTACTACCTCTTTTGTACTCATCAGAAGCCCTCCTATTTCTTACCTTTTGCAACTCGGATTCTCGGATCGACGATTCCATACAGAATGTCTACTACAATCAGCGAGCCAACGAACAAAATAGCAAAGAAAATTGTAAGACCGATTACCATCGTATAATCATTATCCGAAACTGCTTTTACATAGTAGAATCCAAGTCCCGGAATCGCAAACATACGTTCAAGGATGAATGATCCTGCAAAAATTCCTGCCAGAGAAGGTCCGATCATAGTAATGATAGGAAGCATTGCATTTCTCAAAACATGTTTCCGTACAACTCTCTTCTTTGTACATCCCTTTGCTTTTGCTGTAATAATATAATCTTCTCCGATAACAGATAAGGTACTGCTTCTCATATATTTTGTATAAGATGCGATACCGCCGATCGCATATGCGGCAACCGGAAGAATATAATGTTTCATTTGTCCCCAGCCGAATACCGGCACCAGTTTCCACTTAAATGCCAGAAAATACTGCAATACAGATGCAAATACGAAACTAGGAACACAAATAGCTAATACAACGAGTACCCTTATGACATGATCCACCGGTTTTCCCCTGTTAAGAGCCGCTACCATTCCAAGACATATACCAATCGTTGTCTGGAAGAGTAGTCCCAACAAACCTATCTTCGCTGATACCAGCGTATTGTTTTTAATAATGTCATTTGCTGACTGACCGGTATAAATAATAGATTCTCCGAAGTCTCCTGTTGTAAGAAGATTCTTCATATAAGTTGTATACCGTTTTACTACCGGCTGATCGAGTCCGTATTTCTCACGGATAATCTGCTGTGCCTGTTCAGGCATCTGACCAACCTTCGCAGCGATCGGATCTCCGGGAGCACCTGCTACCAAGAAAAATGTCGCTGTCGTAATCAAGAACAATGTCAAAACAGCATATGCCAGCCTTTTCCCAATAAATTTAACCATACCTTCAGTTCCTTTCTCCTTTTTTCTTTTGATTTTCATACAGAACATGCGGGACAACCATGTAGTGTAATTCTATCTCTTTACAGATATCTTCGACTGTCCCTTTATGAAACAGATCCAAAATTCTCTGATGATTGATGTGGACCACATCAAATGGTACCAGAGTTTTTGTATCCATCGTATAATATGCCGCCGTATTCCCTCCTTCCAGTATTTTCCAGATTCTATGAAGTTTTTCACTGTGTGCGGTCTTCACAATACATTCATGGAACTGTTCATCGAATTTTATAACATCATACAGATTTTTCTGATTGGCCGCTTTCTCCATGGAAAGAACAAGCTTCTGCATCTCTTCATCCTGTTCTTTGCTGATCTCTCCCCCGCACATCTGCACTGCCAGTTTCTCAAGCGTAGACTGGATCAGGTATGTTTCCTGCATCTCTTCATAAGTCATCGTCTTTACTACGCAGCCTTTCTGCGCTTCATATACAACCAACCCTTCTTCTTCAATCTGCCTGAGAGCTTCTCTTAAGGGACCTCTGCTGACTTTCAGCTCTTCTGCTACTTTTGCCTCTATAATTCGTTCTCCCGGTTTGATCTCTCCTGATAAAATCTTATGTCTTAAAATTTCAACTACTTGCTCTCTTAATGTTTTACGTATTATCATTTTGTCTTCCTTTTCACAATTTTTTAGAGTTCATAGGCTTATTTAATAATGTTACTACGATAAGTCTACATCATTTTGTGCAGAATGTCAAATGTAAACATTTGTTATTCTGCATTTTCTTCTATAAAAAACAAAAATCTTGCAAGAATGTTAAATATTTCTCACAAGATTTTTGTTTTTTTATAATATCTTTCACTTATTTCAGTACCAGTTTTGCTGCTCCGCAGATTCCTGCATCATTTGCAAGTTCTGCGAGTGCAAATTCTGTATCTTTGTCTGCAAAGAATGCCATTTCTTTAAATGGACCTTTGATGTAATCCAGCAGAACCTCTCCGGCTTTTGATACCCCTCCGCCGATTACGATAACCGCCGGATCACAGGCAGCTGCAAGGTTCGCCAGCGCATGTCCCAGATACTTTCCAAATTCAGTTGCGATTTCGATTGCAACTTCGTCTCCGGCTTTCACTGCATCAAACACTTCTTTCGCAGACATCTCTGCCACATTTCTGAGGGTACTTGGTTTCTCATCTTTTGCAAGACGCATATTGGCAAGTCTTGTGATTCCTGTTGCAGAAGCATACTGTTCCAGACAGCCTTTCTTTCCACATCCACAGGTTTCTGTCTCCTGGTAGTTTACACACAAATGACCGATCTCTCCGCCAGCACCGTGTGCCCCTACAAGGCACTTTCCATCCACGATGATTCCACCGCCAACACCGGTTCCAAGGGTAACCATAATAACATTCTTGTGGCCTTTTCCGCCACCTTTCCACATCTCACCAAGCGCAGCTACATTTGCATCATTCCCCGGAATCACTTTCATTCCGTCAAGAAGCTCTTCCAGTTCACGTGTCACTTCTTTGTATCCCCATCCGAGATTTGCTGTATTCTGAACAATTCCATCCTCGGTTACCGGTGCCGGAAGCCCCATTCCAAGTCCGATGATCTGTTCCTTCACCAGTTTCTTTTCTGCCATCTTTGCTTTCACTGCCTGCGCAATATCCGGGAGGATTGCTTCTCCCTGGTTCTCCGTACGTGTCTTAATCTCCCATTTGTCAAGAAGCTCTCCGTCTTCCTGAAAAAGTCCCATCTTTACTGTCGTTCCGCCTATATCGATACCAAAACAATATTTCATCTGTCTCCTGCTCCTTACATATTCTTTTTTAGATTTTCCTGTACCCGGCGGTACAGCTCCTGAGCTGCGTTATAGCCCATTTGTTTCTGTCTGTGGTTGACTGCCGCTGATTCTACGATAATGGCAACATTACGTCCCGGGCGGATTGGAATACTGTGGCATACAACCTTATTACCAAGAAATTCTGTATACTCCTCAGTAAGTCCAAGCCTGTCGTACTCGCGATCCTTGTTCCAGTCCTCAAGCGTAATGACGAGATCAATATTTTGTGTCTCTCTTACACTCTGCACACCAAACAGCGTCTTTACGTCAATGATACCAATTCCGCGAAGTTCAATAAAATGGCGGGTAATATCCGGTGCTGTACCAACAAGAGTATCATCACTGACCTTCCGGATCTCCACCACATCATCTGTTACCAGACGATGGCCTCGCTTGATCAGCTCCAGTGCCGCCTCACTTTTACCGATACCGCTGTCTCCCATGATCAGAACACCGACTCCATAGCAGTCCACCAGTACCCCGTGAATTGAAATACACGGTGCCAGTTCCACTTTCATCCAGCGGATCAGTTCTGCTGAAAAGGAAGAAGTCTGTTTATCCGTAATAAATACCGGAATATTGTTCTTCACTGCTTTCTCCAGAAATTCCGGATCCGGCTGCAGATTTCTGCAGAAAATAAAGCATGGAATCCCATACTCAAGCAGTGTATCATATATTTTCATCTTATGCTCATATTCCAGTGTCTGCAGATAAGTGTACTCTACATATCCGATAAGCTGAATCCGTTCGCAATCAAAATGATCAAAAAATCCGGCGAGCTGAAGTGCCGGACGGTTAATATCCGGAATTTTTACTTCCCGCTGTGTCATATCGACATCCGGAGTAAGATTTCTAAGTTCCATCTTCTCTACGATTTTTGTTAATGTAACTCCCATAGTCCTGTCTCCTTTTATTGTTCTTCCATCAGAGTAGCTTCTGTACCTTCCTTTTCGCTTCCTCTGAAAAAATTATACACGCTTTTTGCCGATTTTTCATCCATTGATGGAATTTTTTTCAAATCTTCCACCTCTGCATTCTTAATCTCATCCAGGCTGGCAAATGTCCGCATCAGTGCTTTCCTTCTCGCAGGTCCGATTCCCGGAATATCATCCAGGATCGAATGCACTTGTCCCTGACTACGCAGTTTCCGGTGAAATTCTATAGCAAATCTGTGTGCCTCATCCTGCACTCTTGTGATCAGCCGAAACCCTTCGGAATTGCGGTCGATCGGAATCTCGATATTCTGATAGTAGAGTCCTCTCGTCCGATGGTGGTCATCTTTGACCATACCGCATACCGGAATGGATAAATGAAGTTCATCCAGTACTTCCAGTGCTATATTAACCTGTCCTTTTCCACCATCCATCATGATCAGATCCGGAAAAACATTAAAACTTCCCAGCTCTTTCCCGCTTTTCTGTTCCTCCAGACCATGCCGGAATCTTCTGGTGAGGACCTCACGCATACTTGCATAATCATCCGCCCCCTGCACACCCTTGATGTGGAACTTACGATAATCGTTTCGTTTCGGTTTGCCCCTCTCATAAACGATCATCGACCCTACCGAGGCAAATCCATTGGTATTGGAAATATCATACGCCTCCATACGCACCAGGTTATTAAGACCAAGCAACTTTTCTATTTCTTTTACTGCACCGATCGTTCTTCCTTCTTCACGCTTGATACGTTCCTTATCTTTTTCCAGTACCATCTTTGCATTCTTCGCCGCAAGCTCAACAAGCTTTTCTTTTTCCCCTTTTTTCGGGATACGGAAATGAACCTTATGCCCACGTTTTTCTCCAAGCCATGCTTCCAGGATCTCCCGCTCTTCCGGTTCCACCGGAAGCATCAGTTCGCCCGGAATATATGGCGTTCCGGCATAAAACTGCTTGATAAAGCTGGAGAGGATCTCTGCATTTTCATCTCCCTGGGCAATCCGCAGATAAAAATGATCTCTGCCGATCAGACGACCATTGCGGATAAAGAATACCTGTACCACCGCATCCTCATGCTCTCTTGCAAGAGCCACAATATCCCGGTCCTCGCCCCCTGTATCGGTAATCTTCTGCTTCTGTGCAATCTGCTTCACGCTGTGCAGAAGCTCCCGGTATTCAATTGCTTTCTCAAATTCCAGATCATCCGATGCCTCCTGCATCTTTTTCTCCAGATCCTTTAAGATTCTATCATAATTTCCTCCCAGGAATTTGAGTACTTCATCAACCGACTCTCTGTATTTTTCCTGCGAAATATACCCCTGACACGGTGCATCGCACTGCTTGATATGATGATAGAGACAGCATCTTTCTTTCCCGATATCGCGCGGAAGGATGCGGTTACAGCTACGCAGACGGTAAAGCTTCCGGATCAGTTCGATCGTATCTTTTACCGCCGTCACACTGGTATAAGGGCCGAAATACTTTGACTTGTCCTTCTTCATCTGCCTTGCCATCATAATCCTTGGATATGCTTCGCCGGTTGTCACTTTGATAAATGGATAACTCTTATCATCCATCAGCATCGTATTGTACTTTGGCCGGTGTTCCTTGATCAGATTGCATTCCAGAACCAGTGCTTCCAGTTCCGAATCCGTCACGATATACTCAAACCGGGTGATATGCGTCACCATCTGGTCAATCTTGGCCCCCCGATTCCTGCTCGGCTGAAAATACTGTCTGACACGGTTCTTCAGGCTGATCGCCTTTCCAACATAAATGATCTCGTCCTTTTCCCCATGCATCAGATAGACTCCCGGTTTCCCAGGAAGTTTTTTAAGTTCGTCTTCAATAATAAATGTCTGATTTTCCATAGTCACATTATACCTTGCTTCCTGCAGACAATACAAGTCATTCTTTCAAAAGAATCTACAGAAAAAAAGAGGTTCCAGAACCTATTGTTCTGAAACCTCTGCATCTTCTGTTATTTTAGACTAGTCACGCTTCTGCGGAAGGATGAATCCGTCTTCATCTTTTTCTACTTTCTTCTGCGTTTCTTTCTCTTCCTGCTGTGCAGCTTCGGTATCTGCCTCTTTCTTCGGCATCTCGATCGTCTGCTCTTTTACAGGATTCTCTTCTTTCTTTTCTTCCGGTTCCGGAATTCCTTCACATCTGCGGTAAATCTTCATGAATTCTTTTCCGGTGATCGTCTCTTTCTCAATCAGGAATCCGGCGATCTGATCCATCGTTTCACGATGCTCGGAAAGCATTCTCTTCGCTTCTGCATATGCTCCCTTCAGCATCTTCATAACTTCCTGATCGATTTCTGCCGCGGTTGCCTCTCCGCAGTTCATAACAGCTCTTCCGTCCAGATAACGGTTCTGGATAGATTCCAGTCCGATAAGTCCGAATTTTTCAGACATACCATACTGTGTTACCATCGCTCTTGCGATCTTGGTTGCCTGCTCAATATCGTTCGATGCTCCGGTTGTAACTGTGTCAAACACCAGTTCCTCTGCTGCACGTCCTGCAAGGGCTGTCACCAGCATTGCTTCCAGCTCAGCCTTGGTATTCAGGAACTTTTCTTCCTCCGGTGTCTGCATCACATAACCGAGTGCACCCATGGTTCTAGGAACGATTGTAATCTTCTGTACCGGTTCTGCGTCCTTCTGAAGGGCAGTTACCAGTGCATGACCGACTTCATGGTATGATACGATACGGCGTTCTTTCTGGCTCATGATACGGTCTTTCTTCTCTTTACCCACAAGAACGACCTCAACAGCCTCAAAAAGGTCTGCCTGGGATACAACATTTCTTCCTTTTTTTACTGCATTGATCGCAGCCTCGTTGATCATATTGGCAAGATCAGAACCGACTGCCCCGGAAGTTGCAAGTGCAATCTCTTCCAGATTGACTGTCTCATCCATCTTAACATCTTTGGCATGTACTTTCAGGACATCAATACGTCCCTTGAGATCTGGCTTATCTACGATGATACGCCTGTCAAATCTTCCCGGACGGAGAAGCGCCGGATCCAGGATTTCCGGACGGTTCGTTGCCGCAAGAAGCAGAAGACCTTTATTACTGTCAAATCCATCCATCTCTGCAAGGAGCTGATTCAGTGTCTGTTCTCTTTCATCATTGCCACCAAGCTGTGAATCTCTGCTTTTTCCGATCGCATCGATCTCATCGATAAAAATAATACACGGCGCCATCTGCTGTGCCTGCTTAAAGAGGTCACGTACTCTTGACGCTCCGACACCGACATACATCTCAACAAATGCAGAACCCGAAAGAGAGAAGAACGGTACTTTTGCTTCTCCGGCAACTGCTTTTGCAAGAAGTGTCTTACCGGTTCCGGGAGGACCTACAAGAAGTGCTCCCTTCGGAAGCTTCGCTCCGATTCCGGTGTATTTGCCAGGGTTATGCAGGAAATCGACTACTTCCTGCAAGGATTCTTTTGCTTCATCCTGACCGGCTACATCCTTAAATGTGACTCCGGTAGATTTTTCCACATACATCTTGGCATTGCTCTTTCCAACGCCCATCATGCCGCCACCCTTTGTCATACGGCGCATCAGCATCACGCCCAGACCGATCATGATCACAAGCGGAACAATGTTGACCAGAAGATTCATCACCATATAAGATGTAGAATCCGGTATCTTCTGTTCATACTCAACACCTGCTTTATACAGTCTGTCCGAAAGGGTATCATCCTTCACAATACCGGTATAATACTGCTTCCTTGTCACATTACTGAACAGACCTGTACTGTCATCGCTGCTGTCCTTACTGCTGCTGTCGTTGTTATCTGCTACAGAACCTTCGACCACATCGCTCTCAGAAGCGCCTTTTTTCTTGCTGTTCTTCATCTCAGCTTCTGTCTTCGCTGTGATCACAATCTTGTCATCCTCGATCACAACTTTCTTAACTTCCCCGGAATCTACCATGTTCAGGAACTGATCATAGGTAATCTCCCGGGCATCTGTGTCTTCCCGGAACTGATACAGCGCAAATACGATAAACGAGATCAGCATAACGGTAAATAATATAACATTCCATCTTTGGCGGTTATTTTTATTATTCGGGTTATTATTTCCCGGAAGATTCTGCTTATTTCTATTATTCTGGTTATCCATACCTACCTCCTAAGTGTCGTCCTCTCTATTATAAGTAGGCGTTTTTTAGAAATCAATGAAAAATTTACTCAAACCCTGTTTTTTAATTATTATTTTATACTTTATTCATTTTCTACACAGTGTATTTAGTATGTATAGGTGTGCTTTTCGCTATTCACACATATTTTTAGTATCATTTCAGTATCAAAAAACGGGTGGTTATGCGCCACCCGTTTAGTCTCTGTCTCTTATTCCTAATTCCCGTTCTGCCCAGCGCAACGCCTCACGCTCAACTTCGCTCTCCCAGGTCCTTTGAAACTGTCTCACTCCGACATGGTGAATCGGTGCGGCACTCAAATATACCTCATAATATCCCCGGAATACATTGCAGCGTTTTGGCATCCGCAGCGCCCGTAACGCTTTCGCTTCGGTCTGCCGAACTCTTTCAATACTCACTCCCTGCTGTTCTCCTATTTCTCGCAGAGTATTCCCATCTACATATCTGGATCGGATCACTCCACTCTGCTGATCGGGCAAATTGTCAACCATTTCCCACAACTCCCGGCTCATACGATCATGGTCAAATTTTCTGGCCACTTCCTCTTCCAGATCTTCCCCGGATACAACTGCATCTTCCAGAAATACATCTTCGCTATCTTTCATTGGTTGACTCAGGCTTTGTATTTGCCTCATTTGAACAGTTTCTTTTATGCTGTCAAGTTCTTCTCTGCCTATTCCCATTAACGAGCGGATTTCAGCGTCTGACGGACTTGCACCATATCTTTTTTGGTATTCTGCCACAATCTTCTTGTATTTTCTGGCTGACTGCTGCCGATGTACCGGTATGCGAATACAGTTCCCGGAGTTCTCAATATATCGTTGCATTCCTTGCCGGATATAAAACGCAGCATAATTGATAAACGGGACTCCCTGATCTGGGTTATAATGTCTGACAGCTTCACACAATGCCAAATACCCTTCCTGTTTTAGATCATCCATTTCAGCATAACCGGAATATTTCACCGCTATCATACCAATAAACCTTTGATTTTGTTTCCATAGCTGCAGCATATTGGCAGCAGTATCTTCTCCGGCTCTGATCCGAATGACAAGTTGTTCGTTTGACATAATAGCACCTCCACATAG
The DNA here is from genome assembly GCF_027663865.1 of Coprococcus sp. AF99-45. NCBI lineage: Bacteria > Bacillati > Bacillota > Clostridia > Lachnospirales > Lachnospiraceae > Coprococcus > Coprococcus sp. AF99-45. Next base: position 7,380 of record NZ_JAQDGZ010000005.1, on the reverse strand, counting down.
AAAAACACCCAGACACGCATTGAGCGCGCCCAGGTGCCTTAATCACAGATTATACTGTTGCAAATTCCCGATAACAAATAGCTTTCTTTTTATTGTCCAAGACAAATGCATCATAAACAATACGCCCTTCAACCAGGCTTCCGCTAATTCCCGGTGGATCCTGATGCGTTTTGTAGCTCTCCAGTTTGACCGGTGCTACTGTCGCACACGGATGTGCAATCATAAAGCCAAATTTTTCCGGTAATCTCTTTGCTGAAACCTTTAGAACATCCATCCCGTCAATGTTTCCAACAAAACCAATCTTTTTCTTGTCCTCGTCCAAAACTGCATTGATCATTTCTTGATAACGTCCGTTGTTGTCCTTACAGGTTTTCATTCTGAGCAGAGTTGCCGGAGTAACGACAAGAATACGCCCTGTTTCCGGTACGTCCGCTTCATCCAGCGCAGCACCATCTTCAAAAATTGCGTCATAGATATTTTCTTCTGCACCAAGTGCTTCTGGTTTGATTCCCGCACCTGCGCACATCTTTCCAAGTACATAGGTATCAACTTCCGGAATTACAACTTCCCTCATCTGGCGGGCGAGAGCTGACGCCGCTTCCAGTGTATCCCCTGTTTCATCTTCATCAAGCCTATCAATCGCAAAAGTGAATGATCTGTCTTTTGAAAGCGTCATTGTCTGGGTTACTGCGTTTAATTCCTCAATTGTTCCATACCGACTCGCGAGCTGCGTATTGTTTCCCTTCTGGATCCGTCCGTAGTCCTGCATTGATCCGGTTGAGATCTTGTAAACCTTAACCGTTTTTGCGCCGGAAAAACTAAAATCTGTATTTGTAAGATATTCCTTCTTACTTTCTTCAGTGAACTGCTCGTCAACATACGGCAGATACTTTTCTACTAATTCAATCGCCATTATTTTCTCTTCTTTCCTTTCAGTCCCATAGCTGCTCGTATCTCATCACCAGATGCTTTCCGCGAGCCTGATCCGTTTGTATTTCCTGCGGTGCAGGTGTTTATTCGATAGGTCCCGGCATTAGATTCATGCGCTTTCTTCTGTCCGAAATACGAACTAATAAGGTTTATACTACTTTCCATTTTTTCTTTGCTGCTACAGTCAACAAGTGGCAGTAAGTCTTTCGGTATCCCTGCATCCGCAAGCTTTTCCCTTGCATCTAGGCGCATTTCTCTTTGATTGAGTGCATTTTCTCGCTCTGTAAAATCGCCATGATCTGCCGTATTCTTTGCCCTTGCCAGTCTCTCGCTGACTATACGGTTCACCTCGTCCTGAGTAAATGTTTTTCCCTGCTGGTTCTGATCCTGCTGCTGTGCCTGATCGCCCTGCTGGTTCTGATCGGTCACATTCTGGCCTGCCATGTTCTGATTGTCCATGTATAAATCCTTTCCCCGTTTAACGTCCGGTCGACTGTCTGTAAATAAAATGTTAGGTAGACGATACGCAAATAAAAAAAGGTATGGAAACACTGAACGCAATTTTGAGTTGAGTCATTCCCATACCTTATAGGTTTACCGGTTGAAGATATAGAACCGGCGGTACTATTTATTCTATTTGCTCTAAAACAATTATATCAAATATCGCCACCCCATGCAATGTTAAAATATGTCAATATCCTCTGACCATTTCTCGTGCTTCATCCGTAGTTCATTTTGATTTTATATTAAAATAATTCAAAGAGTTCCCCTATTTTGGGGAGCACTCTAAAATCAATCATTATTCTGTTTTCTCGGTGTCCCTCCGGAGTTCGGCATAAGCCTTTTTATATCGTCCCTCTTTATTCCTGGATACTCTCCAGGATTTCATCACCGGAGAGAGCAGCCGGATCACACCGGCAAGCTCTTCATCTGTATTATACGATATCTTAATTTTTATCATCGTTGTCCCTCTCAATCACAACAAGAAGTTTATCTTCACCTTCTGCGAAAAACGTACAAACACGGGCAGACCAAATTTCTTTCGGTATCCGGTCGAAGCGTTTAAACGCTCCTATATATTCCGCATCCATAGTGTTTCCGCTCTCTGTTGGCTTAATTTCTGTTACCTTATCAACTTTTACCACTGTGTTATATCCCATTGTTAAAAATATCTGACTGAATCTCATTTTATTGCTCTCCTTTTCTTTATGCTGCCGTCCCGTTCCGATGTTGGCGCACCATTCCGGGAAGGGCAGCAGTTATTTCGTGTTGTTTTGTGAACGTTCGCTATTTATTTTTGGTAAATGTTCGATTTCTCGCACATGTCATGTCAGCCGATTTCCCGCCGTCTGCTTCCAGTATTGGAGTACTATTCACAGAAAGGCGGAATATCTGTTAGCACTCTTTTATCTGTCTTTTCTTTTTTTTGCTCTTTCTATACGTTTTCCACTAATCATACCAGCTCTGAACGCAATGTACGCCGCCGAAATCGGATCTTCTTCATTTATTAGGTGTGTCACATACTTCCTTTGTGTATCATCCAATAAATTATTCAATGCCTGAAATGTTCTCTTGTCAAATATGCGATACTTAAATACCTTTTCAAGTAGCTTCACTGATTCCACTATACCTTCCGGCGCATTCTTCAGCAGCTCCTTCCGTCTTTCACAATCTCCGCTTAAATATGCCGTTGCTGTCATCAAACAGGTCTCATACATATCATTATCTTCATTCAAAACAAGTAGTTCTTTTTCTCTGTCGTAAAACATTGTCAATGTCCCTATTTTAGAATCATCTCTCCATGACTTCAAAAAATTATGTACTTGTCCCATTGTTAAGTCGGCAATACTGCATTTTGCTATTTTTAACTCTTCATTTATTACTTCATAACTCATAATATCACTTGTCCTTTCTTATCAATCCATGCTATTATGTAGGCGTATCCTTTCCAAATGCGCCCGCCCGTGCATTAAGGGTATACAACGGGGTGACTGTTTCAGGCAGTCCCCTATTTTTTGTGTTAATCCTTATAAACAGTTCCACCAATGCGGAGGAAGTTAAATCCTTTTGATCCTGGCGGTGCATATCGTGCCGGTCTTTCATAGCCAATGCACTCTCTCAACTGTTCCGCAGTGTCCTGCAGCTCTTCCAGAGCGTCAAGCCTTGTTTCTATTCCCTCTAAGGCATCTGCTATTCTGGTGAGCTGGTCTATTGCTTCTTGTTGCATTCTTCTCTTCTCCTTTCTGTGTGTAAATACTCACAGGTCACTTAGTGCACATATTTCTAAATTCATATACATATGTATATATTGCATATAAAAAGACATTATATAGTTTCTTTATACTCATATATTTCTATATTCTTAAAATATAAATATAAGTGCTCTAAATGCTCTTGTCCCTGTCCACAAGCACTTTAAAACTTTTTAATACATGTCTATATCCTTTTTCTCATTTAGTGCTTATTACCTATATTTTATTTTCTTTATATATTATTGTGGACATTGAGTACATATAGGCAATTTTCGCCTATTTTGCAACATTTTCTATGTCCACAAGGTCGCCCTAAATCTGTACACATCCATGTCCTCAGCTAACTATTTTCACTTTGAAAAGGAAATTCTAACTGATCTGCTTCCTCTTCTATGGGATGAAATCCATCGTCCTCGTGTACATCTCTGTCCCAAGCTCTTTGTTTTCCATACTTCGAAAACCTCAATTGCCGATCACTCGATGGGTGTTTATGCCAACCATTTATTGAATTATTCATAATTTGGCTGATTTCCCTGAGTTCCCACCCTGCTGGTTCTCTGAAATAGTTTTCAGAAAAGGCTTCCTTAAAAATCATTCTTGTACATACATGCGTATAATTACATCTATCAAGCCAATTTTGAATGATTCCAACCTTAGGATCTTCCGGGGCATATTCTTGTTGCACTTTTACCAGTTCCTGCTGCATCCACTCTGGGATCATTAACTTATAGTCATCCTTTCGGTATATATCCATTGCCTCAGCCCAGCATTGAAGAACAAATACCCTTGTCTCATTCTCATCCTTTAATGGGTGCCTCTCTGCAGCCTTACTATTTATCGCAATTGGTATAAAGCGCCTATTTCCGGTCCTATCGTTTGGTAAAAAGTCAGTGTTATTCGTTGTACCTATGAAAACACATTGCCTCGGAATATCTTGTGTATACCTATCATACGGCGTCCTATAGGTGTCAATTGTTCTACTTAAAAAAGATTTAATTGCTTCCACTGTTTTCGTGTTAGAGGTTGCCAACATTTCTGAAAACTCTACAATCCAATGCCCCTGAAGTTTACCGCTAATTTCCTTATCATCTAAACTCCGGATATCATCCGTAAACCACATATCATTTATAGCCAAGATCCTCGCCAGTGATGATTTACCACCTCCCTGAATCGGTTCTACAATACAAATCATCAAATCAAACTTTGCCCCTGGCTTATACACTCTATTTATCGCCCCGAGCATAAAAAGCTTCGTTGCTTCTTCGATGTATTCACTTCGATCAGCTCCCAAATATCTCGGGAACAACTCTTTGATTCGTTTTTCTCCATCCCAAACAAGATTATCAAGAAGCTCTCTAACCGGATGATATTCATTCTGATGCGCCAGCACATTGATCGCTTTTGTTATCCCCTTTTCAGTAGTTAAAGAATATTGATCATCTAAATAAAGGCATATATTGTCAATATCAACATCTGACAAGGCAATACTGGAACGTTTCCACCATGCATTCAATACCTCTATTTTATTGGTGAACATATTATATCGAAACATTCCTTTTGTACGCTGATCAGACTGCAACGCTTTAACACAATTTGACATGGTCTGCCTAACTGTACCTTTCTGCGTCAATGAAAGTTCAAGGCCTTCGCAAGACTGCCCCACCTCTTCGCCTTCTGTTGTTCCGCTTCTTGCTGTTTCCGTGATTCACTCACTCCCTTCTTATCTGTGTCCTGTTTCGCATACCATTCAGATACGCGCTTCATTTCCTGATCGTGCTTGTGGTTATATTCCGACACGATACAGGTATAGTAATCTCTGGCTTTACTGCATCCAAGAATTTCCAATCTCCTGATCACATCATCAGCAAATCCCGGGCAGGTTATGTCATAGCCGTAAATCTTCAAAAAGAAATTCTTATCAAGATGCATACCAGGCTTTAGGCTGTCAAGTAATTCTCTCCTACTTGCCATCTGCTGCCACTCCGAAAAATCTTTCCTGCAGATAGGCAGCAGGAACCTTTCCTTGTACTGTCAAGAATCCCTTGCCGCGCAGTTCCTCGTTCATGATCCTGATAAACTGATAGGCTTTTGATTCTCCTACTCCGAGGATCTCTTGAACATCCTTCACGTTATACATTAGTCTCGCCATAATAACACTCCTTTCTCTCCATCGATCTGATACGCCCGCCCAACGTCTTAATCTTCGATTATTTCTGTTACATCAACGCCAAGAGCTTTGGCAATCTTGCCCGCTGTCTCTGGTTTCAACGAATATCCGCCTGCCGCTCTGCACAGGGTTCCTTTTGGAATTCCCTCTGCCATAAGCTCTTTCTGTCCCTTGCAGGCTCTTGCTTTTGCAAGATCATATTTTTGTCTATCCAGCTTCATTTTTTCACCTCCCTCAAAAGTGTTCCATTTGGTTCTTTTCAACTTTACAATAACACCATACGGAACATTTTGCAATAACTTTTTCAAAAAAATGTTCCATTCGGTTATTTTTATGGTAATATACAAATGAGGAGGTGAATGTATGGAACCAACATTAGGAGAAAAAATCAAAACATATAGAAAAAAAATGGGATTGACACAAGAGGAACTTTCTAAAGAAGCCGGTTTATCTAAAATGACTATACGACGATATGAAACGGATCAACGAATTCCTTCCATTATAACCGCTTCCAGCATAGCTTTTGCCCTCAAAATACCAGTGACCGCCTTGATTGGAAATGAGGAAAATAATTGGCCCGAGTTTTCCGATAAGCCTATAACCCCGCGCCAAACTGCAGAACAATATGTAAATACTGATCTCATGGGGCATATAAGCCGATTATTTAATGAACTTAACGCTGAAGGAAAGTCAAAAGCTATTGAGCAGGTAACAATGCTAACCAAAATACCGGAATATCAAAAAGAGTCTTTGGAAGAATCCAAGTAATTCCCGGAATAACTAAATATAAGTATCCCGCACGTCCGAAAACCGGACGCACAACTAAGGTCGTATTTTGCGACTATTGGCAGAACTTCCACCTATCTGATACGCCCGCCAGCGTCAGGAAGGAAGAATATAGAAATGCCAACGTATAAGGACGAAAAGACCGGATCTTGGTACTGTAAATTCTATTACACAGACTGGACCGGCAAGAAGAAACAGAAATTAAAACGGGGATTCAAGCTGCAGCGTGACGCAAAAGACTGGGAACGGCTCTTTCTGGAAGAATTTGCCAATGCTCCAGACATTACCTTTCGGACGCTCTGCCAGAAGTACAAGAACTTCAAAGAGAACCGGGTGAGACCGTCAACACTGCAGAGTCAACTCAATACGATAGAACTGCATATGCTTCCGTATTTTGACCGGAAAGTAATTGCAGAGATCACACCTGCAGATATTGTTGACTGGCAGAATCATCTGCTCAAAAAGGGATTTACGGCAGCCTATACCCGGCAGATCAACGCTACTCTAGGGATGCTTTTCAAATTTGCGGTTGATTATCTGGGACTTGCCCGCAATCCGGTCAAATCAAAGATCTGCAAGCCTGCACCAAAAAAGGTAAACTTCTGGACACCGGAAGAATACAAGTGTTTCTCTGATGCAATTCGGGATAATATTGAGCTATTCACAGCTTTTGAGATCCTGTTTTACACCGGCATGAGAAAAGGGGAACTCCTGGCACTTACTCCGGGAGATGTTGATTTTCAAGAAAAGAAGATTACGATCAACAAAACATTGGCATATGTAGACGGCAAATACACCATACAGCCACCCAAGACACCGAAAAGCAACCGGATCATAGATATACCGCAATTTCTTCTGGATGAAATTAAAGACTACATGGCGAAGATCTACGGTATGGATCCAGATGACCGGCTTTTCTCCCGGTCCCGTGTGTGGCTCGGTGAAGCACTCACAAGAGTATGCAAGAAGATCGACTTGCGCCCGATCAGAGTGCATGATCTCCGGCACTCTCATGCCAGTCTGCTGATTAACCTTGGCGCGAATCCGCTTATGATCGCGGAACGTTTGGGGCATGATGATGTAAAAATGACTATGAACACATATTCTCATCTGTTCCAGTCTCACCGGGAAGAAATTATTGAAAAATTGGAAAAAATAAAATTTTAGTATCATTTTAGTATCATAGGCAATTATATACAGCGTTTTTACTGGATTTGTGGCTATTTTCTATCAATAAAAAATTTA
>NZ_JAQDGZ010000049.1:0-2371 GCF_027663865.1 Coprococcus sp. AF99-45 | reverse complement strand
TGCTTTTTTCACAGCCCCTTTTTCTGTACAATCTTTAGAAAAAATTTACACAATCTTTCTTGAATCCCATTTCATCAGGTACTATAATGGACGTTATTAAGGAAATTTGGAGGATGCTATGCTGTTTCAAAATACAGGACTGACCAGGGCGATGTATCAGTTTTTTCAGACACTCATTTACGTTGCCCCTGCCACACTATTTGCTGTTTCGCTGCATGAATTTGCACATGGATATGTGTCATATAAACTCGGGGATATGACACCAAAATATGACGGAAGACTGACCTTGAATCCATTTAAGCATCTGGATGTGTGGGGAACGTTATGTCTGCTTGTCTTTCATGTGGGATGGGCAAAGCCGGTAAGGATCAATACCAGGAATTATAAGAATAAAAAAAGAGATACGATTCTTGTGGCAGCAGCGGGAGTAGTCATGAATTTCCTGCTTGCGTTTGTCTGTATGATTCTGCACGGGCTTTTGTATAAGTATGGATCGAGTGGGTTGATTCTGAATTATCTTTATGTGCTTACTTATTATGGAGCAGTGCTGAATATTGGACTTGGTGTGTTCAATCTGATTCCGATTCCGCCCCTTGACGGATCGAATATTCTTGCTGAGATCTTTCCGAGGGTAGCAGAGTTTTACTGGAAGATCCGACCGTATAGTATGTGGATTCTGCTTCTGTTACTTGGAACAGGAATTCTGGATGTGCCGATCAGTCTGCTGAATTCTGCAGTAATCAATGGAATGTGGAGTTTTGTGAAAGCAATTCTGAGAGTTGGATTTGTGACGACCGGTGGAGGAACTGTGATTTAGGAAAAGATGAAAAACGGGAATTGTAGTAAATGAGAATGAAAAATGCGTATAGAATAATGCAGGTAGTCGAGAGGATTACCTGCATTTTTCGTATACATTGTAAAATTGAAAAGAAATAAGGAAATATTACGAAAGACATTCAATAAAAATGTCTTTCGTAATAATATGTAAGGCATTTAGAATGGAACATCCATTTCATTTTCGGATGTATCGCTTTTGGATTCATCAGATGCATCAGGGGTAGAAGACTTTGGAAGTCCTCCGGATACGGCAGTCTTTGCACTGATTCCGTTGATCTCAACGCGGTCGTCAACGACAATGACCAGGCATTTCTGACCATCGATAATACGTGTTTCTACAAGATCTGCGCATTCCGGGTTTACCTGAATGGTGATGTCCGGAGTTTTGATCTCGAATTTTTTGAGGTTTGCAATATTGGAGGCAAGGAGTGTACTGTGCTCTCCGGCAGCGGAATCGTACTGCGTATCGAATGTTTCCAATTTTTCTTCTTCGACACCGCTTTTTGCAAGGAGGTATTTAACTTCTGCTTTGTCAAGGGCGAGTGGTTCCGGATTTTCAGAATTCTGCTCAATCATTTCATTCAAGTTTTCGTGGATATTTTTGACTGTATCGTAGTCGCAGTCATCACCGAGCGTTTCTTCGATCAGTGTACGGAAAGTTTCTTTCTGATCTCCGGCGGTGAGTGGCGGAACACATCCAAGAAGCAGATCGGTCAGACCGTTTCCGAGATTTTCTGCATTTTTTGAATAATAAAGCAGATTGTGAATATCGGTGCTGCGGTCGTTAAAAGCAGGGAAGAGGAAACCGGCATCCGGCATCTCTACGATCCAGTCACGGATACGCTCATGGAAGCTGTTTTCTTCTGCGTGATAACTGAGTCCTGGCTTGGAAAGCTTGACCGGACAGAAGGTACACATGATGTAATCATAGACTTCATCGGATGCATCGAACATTTCACTTCCGTCCGTTGATTTTCCCGGAATATCGTAGGCTGCATGGACGAGCAGGATCAGATAGTTCTCGGCATAATCATAGGAATCGATGACGCGATTATAGAATTCTTCCAGAAGAGCGTCGTCAGTAAGCCGGCTGTTTCTTAATTTGAGAAGAAATTCCTGTGTACCACCTTCCGATTCGGTCTCCAGAGGAAATTCCATATTCAGAAGATTTTTTCCGATCGTACCGGACAAGGACTTTCTGAAAATGTCAAAATACTTGAACATTTCCTCTTCCGGAAGAGAAAGGAAAGCATCTTTCATCTCTGTTTTTTTCTCTTTTTCACCATCTACATAGCATCCGCAGATGCGGGTGATCGCACAGTTGGATGGGGTGAACTGTTTTTTGATTTCAGTAACTTCTTTTTTATTCATAGTAAGTAAATCCCCTTTTGGTAATTGTGATTTTGTAAAAGACTGATGCTTATGAATTATAACATATTTTGAGGAAGAGTGTGATTAGGAGAGAAAATTATTTGATTATTTTCAGAATAATGTATATACTAAGTATATACATAGAGATGAGCAAAACACATTA
>NZ_JAQDGZ010000048.1:0-2440 GCF_027663865.1 Coprococcus sp. AF99-45 | reverse complement strand
CATGTACTTTGAAAACTGCATACAAAAATAAATCAATTCTCAAATAGAGAAAGACATCCGAGGTGATCATCACCGCAAGGTAATGATTAACTTACATCTTCGAGAAAACGAAGTAAAAAAACGACCTGAAATACCAACGCATGCAACGCTATGCATGTGTAACCGGATCCCATTCCCGTGGGAGAAGGGAGTTGGTTATGCTAGAAAGAGCGCAGGGTGGATGCCTTGGCACTAAGAGCCGATGAAAGACGTGATAAGCTGCGAAAAGCTTCGGGGAGGAGCAAATATCCGATGATCCGGAGATATCTGAATGGGGAAACCCGGCTGGACAGACTCCAGTCATCCATACGCCAATCCATAACGTATGGAAGGGAACCCGGTGAACTGAAACATCTAAGTAGCCGGAGGAAGAGAAAACAACAAGTGATTCTGTGAGTAGCGGCGAGCGAAAACGGAAGAGCCCAAACCGGAATGCGTGCATTCCGGGGTTCGGACCGCGTAATTGATCTGATAAGTTTAGCAGAATGGTTTTGGGAAAGCCAGCCAGAGAGGGTGAAAGCCCCGTAAGCGAAAGACGAGTCAGCAAGGCGGGATCCAGAGTACCACGAGACACGAGAAACCTTGTGGGAATGAGCGGGGACCACCCCGTAAGGCTAAATACTCCTTAGTGACCGATAGCGCATAGTACTGTGAAGGAAAGGTGAAAAGGACCCCGGGAGGGGAGTGAAAGAGAACCTGAAACCCTGTGTTTACAAGCTGTGGAACATCTTTATATGATGAACCGCGTACTTTTTGTAGAACGGTCCGGCGAGTTACGCCATCTGGCGAGGTTAAGTTCTTAAGGAATGGAGCCGAAGTGAAAACAAGTCTTAATAGGGCGTTAAGTCAGATGGAGTAGACCCGAAACCGGGTGATCTATCCATGTCCAGGATGAAGTTGCCGTAAAAGGCAATGGAGGTCCGAACCCACATCCGTTGAAAAGGGTGGGGATGAGGTGTGGATAGGGGAGAAATTCCAATCGAACCCGGAGATAGCTGGTTCTCCTCGAAATAGCTTTAGGGCTAGCCTCATGAGAGTCTTTTGGAGGTAGAGCACTGAATTCCCGCGGGGGCGTCAAAGCTTACCAAAGGATATCAAACTCCGAATGCCAGTAAGATGATTCATGGGAGTCAGACTACACGAGATAAGTTGGGTAGTCAAAAGGGAAAGAGCCCAGACCTGCAGCTAAGGTCCCAAAATGTGTGTTAAGTGGAAAAGGATGTGGGATTTCAAAGACAACCAGGATGTTGGCTTAGAAGCAGCCATACATTAAAAGAGTGCGTAATAGCTCACTGGTCGAGAGGTCCTGCGCCGAAAATGTCCGGGGCTGAAACACACTACCGAAGCTCAGGAATTAACGTAGTTAATTGGTAGAGGAGCATTCTTAAAGGGAAGAAGCAGTACCGGAAGGAGCTGTGGACTTTTAAGAAGAGAGAATGCCGGACTGAGTAGCGAGAGGAAGGTGAGACTCCTTCCGGCCGAATACCCAAGGCTCCCAGAGTAAAGCTGATCTGCTCTGCGTAAGTCGGGGCCTAAGGTGAGGTCGAAAGACGTAGCCGATGGACAACAGGTTGAAATTCCTGTACTGCAGTATAACAGAACTGTGGGGACGCAGAGGGAGAGCACTAGCGGGAATGGAATCCCGCGGCAAGCGAGGTAGGAGTCGCGCTGGCAAATCCGCGTGACAATCCGAAGACGTGATGCATACCGAACTGAAGTAGGGAAATGTGTGAGCCAGCTGCCAAGAAAAGCCGCTATTGTTTGTACTGTACCCGTACCGTAAACCGACACAGGTAGGTGAGGAGAGAATCCTAAGGCCGACGGGAGAAGCATTGTTAAGGAACTCGGCAAAATGACTCCGTAACTTCGGGAGAAGGAGTGCCAGTGAGAGCTGGCCGCAGAGAATTGGCCCAAGCAACTGTTTAGCAAAAACACAGGTCTATGCAAAACCGTAAGGTGAAGTATATGGGCTGACGCCTGCCCGGTGCTGGAAGGTTAAGGGGAGAGGTTAGCGCAAGCGAAGCTTTGAACTTAAGCCCCAGTAAACGGCGGCCGTAACTATAACGGTCCTAAGGTAGCGAAATTCCTTGTCGGGTAAGTTCCGACCCGCACGAAAGGCGTAATGATTTGGGCACTGTCTCAACAATGCACCCGGTGAAATTGAAATACCAGTGAAGATGCTGGTTACCTGCGCCAGGACGGAAAGACCCCATGGAGCTTTACTCCAGCTTGATACTGGGATTCGATATTGTATGTACAGGATAGGTGGGAGGCGAAGAAGCATTGACGCCAGTTGATGCGGAGCCGCTGTTGGGATACCACCCTTGCAGTATTGGATTTCTAACCAGCAGCCGTGACCCGGCTGGGGGACAATGTCAGGTGGGGAGTTTGACTGGGGCGG
>NZ_JAQDGZ010000047.1:0-3462 GCF_027663865.1 Coprococcus sp. AF99-45 | reverse complement strand
TATGCCCTGCATATGTTTACTGCATTTGAAACGGATTTACTCTGCATCTGGAGCATAAACTGAATATACTCGCGGAAAGAAAGTTTGCGGTTCCTGGTAAAATCACTTTCCGGATTACGGCAGAACATGGAGTGAATTTCATCGAGTTCTGTGATGCAGTTGTCGAGTGTGGATTTTAAATTAGATAAGAAAAAATCAGCCATAATGAGCCTCCTTGAAATATGTTTATAATCAAGGCTTGCGCAACATATATTGGCTTACTTGTCAACTGTTTTTTGTAATATTTTTAAAGTTTTTAGGCATAAAAACAGTGGCTTTCTATGACAGAAAACCACTAAAATGATGCTTAACTGAATGGCATTGCTTTATAATCACTTTGAAAATGGTTGTTTTATGGCGGATAGTCAGACAGTTTTGGATATAAGAGATGATCTTGGAGCAACAATGAATGAATGCAGGGAAGTGACCGAAAAGTACCGCACAGGACGGAGTGCATATTTACGGATCGGACAGTTGTTTATGAGATTGTTTGCAGGACTATTATAGCAGAAAGAAGAGGTGTTCGATATGTGTACAGCAGCAACTTACAAAACAAAAGATTTTTATATGGGTAGAACGCTTGATTATGAATTTTCCTATGGGGAACAGATTACGATAACGCCAAGAAATTACGAATTTGATTTCCGGTTTGCCGGGAAGATAAAAAGCCATTATGCTTTGATCGGAATGGCATTTGTTGCAGGAGGTTATCCGCTTTATTATGATGCTGTTAATGAAAAAGGCCTTGGAATGGCAGGTCTTAATTTTGTCGGCAATGCGGCATATGAAGAGGCTTTGCCGGAAGATGAAACAGAAGTCAGCCAGGTGGCACAGTTCGAGTTCATCCCATGGATCCTTACACAGTGTGCTACTGTAGCAGAGGCGAGAGAGAAGCTGGCAGCAATGAGACTGACAGGCACAGCATTCAGTGAACAGCTGCCGACAGCACAGCTTCACTGGATCATTGCAGACAAAGACGCCTGTATCGTTGTTGAGTCTATGAAGGATGGGCTGCATGTATATGATAATCCGGTAGGAGTGCTTACCAATAATCCACCATTCCTGGGTCAGATGTTTGCACTGAATAATTATGCCGGAGTATCCAGAAAACAGCCGGAGAGTACTTTTGCAGGAGTATTACAGCTTGATGCATATAGCAGAGGAATGGGTGGAATGGGAATACCTGGAGATCTTTCCAGCCAGTCAAGATTTGTGAAAGTTGCCTTTACAAAATTAAATTCGATCTCCGGTGAAGAAGAGGGTGAGAGTGTAAGCCAGTTCTTCCATATCTTAGGATCTGTAGATCAGCAGCGTGGATGTTGTGAGGTGACAGAAGGCAAATATGAGATCACGATATACACGTCCTGTTGTAATACAGCAAAAGGTATTTATTATTATACGACTTATGATAATCATCAGATCACAGCGGTTGACATGCATGCGGAAAATCTGGATTCAGATCAGCTGATCTGTTATCCGCTTCTGTCCAAGGGCGAAGTCAGATGGCAGAATAAATAATACGAAAATGCACGGAGAAAGCATATCGCAGAACAACAGGAGGAAAGACCATGAAAGAAGTTAAAACACCGAAAAAACCACTGGCATATTATTATGGGATTGTGTTAATAGTGCTGATCGTATTTAATCTGGTTGTCACACCAATCCTTATGGAGCATCAGGTAAAGGAAACGGATTATGGAACTTTTATGAGCATGATCGAGAAGAAGAATATCGGTGAAGTAGAAGTTAAGGACAATCAGATCATCTTTACAGATAAAGATCAAAAAAATATTTATAAAACAGGTCTGATGAACGATCCGAACCTGACGGACAGGCTATATGAATGTGGAGCAGTATTCGCAAAAGATATCGATAAGCAGATGTCACCGATCATCAGCTTCCTGCTGACCGGGGTTTTGCCATTGATCCTTTTTATCGCACTGGGAAATTATATGGCGAAGAAACTGATGGAGCATGCCGGAGGAAAAAATTCGATGGCTTTTGGAATGGGAAAAAGCAATGCGAAGATTTATGTGCAATCCAGTGAGGGAATCCGTTTTTCAGACGTTGCAGGAGAAGATGAGGCGAAAGAAAACCTTTCAGAGATCGTTGATTATCTTCACAATCCGAAGAAGTATACCGATGTAGGTGCGTCTATGCCAAAAGGTGTCCTTCTTGTAGGACCTCCGGGAACTGGTAAAACAATGCTTGCAAAAGCAGTTGCGGGTGAATCAAATGTACCATTTTTCTCAATGTCCGGATCAGAATTCGTAGAGATGTTTGTCGGTATGGGAGCTTCCAAGGTTCGAGATCTTTTCAGACAGGCAAAGGAAAAGGCACCATGTATCGTGTTTATTGATGAAATTGATGCCATTGGTAAAAAGCGTGACGGACAAATGGGCGGAAATGATGAGAGGGAGCAGACCTTAAATCAGCTTCTTACAGAGATGGATGGATTTGAAGGAAATAATGGTGTCATCATTCTTGCTGCAACGAACCGTCCGGAGTCGTTAGATCCGGCACTTACACGTCCGGGACGTTTTGACAGGCGTGTGCCGGTTGAACTGCCGGATCTTGCAGGACGTGAAGCAATTTTAAAGGTTCATGCAAAGAAGATAAAAGCATCTGATGATGTTGACCTGCATACGATTGCACGTATGGCATCCGGTGCATCCGGTGCGGAGCTTGCCAATATTATAAATGAAGCAGCATTACGTGCTGTCCGTAGTGGAAGGACCGTTGTAAATGAATCTGATCTCGAAGAAAGTATAGAAGTGGTTATTGCAGGATATCAGAAGAAGAATGCGGTTCTTTCAGATCAGGAGAAGAAGGTTGTTGCATATCATGAGATAGGACACGCTCTGGTAGCTGCATTGCAGAGTCATTCAGCACCGGTCCAGAAGATTACGATCATCCCGCGTACCTCAGGTGCACTCGGCTACACTATGCAGGTTGAGCAGGGTGATAAATATCTGATGACGAAAAAAGAACTTGAGAATAAGATTGTTACATTTACAGGCGGACGTGCGGCAGAGGAGATCGTATTTGGTGAGATCACGACAGGAGCCTCCAATGATATCGAACAGGCAACAAAAATTGCAAGAGCGATGATCACCCGCTACGGCATGACAGATGAATTCGACATGGTGGCAATGGAAACCGTGACCAACCAGTATCTTGGCGGCGATACGTCTCTTTCCTGTTCCACAGATACCCAGAAGGAAATTGATGAAAAAGTCGTGCAGCTCGTAAAAGCAGAGCATGAAAAAGCAAGAAAAATCCTTTCCGAAAACAGGGAAAAACTGGACGAACTGGCTATGTACCTGTATGAGAAGGAAACAATTACAGGTGACGAATTTATGGATATTTTAGACAGAAAATAATGTAGTTAATTAGATAATCAATGTCATTTAGATAAGGTTT
>NZ_JAQDGZ010000046.1:0-3573 GCF_027663865.1 Coprococcus sp. AF99-45 | reverse complement strand
GTGTTTTGCTCATCTCTATAATAGTTGAACAATTACTCAACTATTATTATACTTATTTTTAAATTTATGTCAATAAGCTGATGTTAGTTCCCCATAAATTTTACAATTAAAACCAGCTCTTTATTCTTTTCTTAATCTTTTTTTCCCAGTATACCGTTTTGGCTTTCTTGTCACACTTCCTGTAAATTCCGAGTTGTCTCTATCTTTATCTTTTAATTATACACAGGATTTGAATCTTTTTCTACTTATCTATAATCAAAAAATCCTCTTCCTTGTATTATAAAACCGCTTTCATAAAGTTTTTCTTCTTTTTCAGAATACCTGCGTATCACTACGAATATTCCGACTGTCAAAATCACTCCAAATACGATTCCTGCCAGAATTCCATTCGTCCCCATTCCATAACTCTCATTCAGATAATAAGATGGCAGGAAAGAAAGGATTGTTCCCACAACCGATGGCGGTATAAATCTTAGAAAATTCTTATAGCATAGGCACTTTACCATTTCCTTGTCTATCATTCCCAACATTCGCAAACTACAAACGACCCTGCTATTTTCTTCCTTCTCTGCCTGGATACGTGAATGAATTAACAGAAACTCAGCCATTATCATAAGCCCTATCACAAATGCCATCAAAAATAATAAAAATTGTCCTGATTTCTTTGCATCCTGGTATTTCTCCACTTTCGAAGACAATTCATAATACGTCTGCTCATCTTCATTCAACTGATTGCTTTCCTGCAGATATTCTTTTACTTCACATACTCCCGCATAAGAATCTTCCCAATTCTGAAACTGAAACAAGTTTGCGATACCAGCACTACCTGTTATATCTGCACTTAATTTTTCGAAATCAGAATCGTTGATGATCAGTGTTTTATCTGCAAAGGTCGGATTTTGATTAAACAGTATCTTTACATCTGTTCCAACAGACTGCAGCTTTCTGTCCCCGGAAATCGTTACAGTAGATACTGGCTGTATGTTATGTTCATACCCATCTTCCAGATTGTACTGAAACAAATTCAAAAACTCGCCTTCCTGAATCTGATAATCACATCCAAAATCCCGGTTTATTTCTGTCACAGGAAGGTAATTAAAAACATCATCTCTGATATAGGGAAGCTGAATGACCTGTTCTACAGTAACACCATTTTTCTCCAATATATGAAGGACATCCTGTACTGAAACCTGATTCATTCCATAGATTTCTGAGTACACCATGTCATAGGGAGAATAACTTTTTGCATCCTCTAGAAAAGCCGGATATAAAGTCACACATACCCCCGTAAGCATAACAGATACCGCTATTATGAGAGAGGCTAAAACATACCTACATCCCCATTCTTTCTTGTGTCTGCGGACAAATGACCATTCCACCAGATGAAACCTCATGTAGTTGGGTGCAAGTCTGCATAAGAACGTACCGATCTTTCCTGTTTTTTCTGCCCGATATTGTGCTTTTAGCAGGGTTCCGATTTTGTCCAGCATAAGTCTCCCGGCATTCAGGATAAAGGCAACTGCCACCACTACTGTATATAGAACTGCTGTAAGCTTATATGCTTCCGGGCAAAACTGCCATTGCACTCCGTGAACATCTATTGCATAAATGATAACGGAAAAAAATAAAAATGACAGCACAGTTCCTGCCGCAAGTGCTATTGCTAATGCCAGCACGGATATGATCACATTTTCAAAAAGTAAGTTTCTAAACGCTTCCTTCCGGCTCATGCCAAGAGAAAACATCACGCCGTATTCCTGTTTTCTTGATGCCAGAAATGCCTGACACGAAACAGGAAGAAAAAAAACCAGAAACACTGCAGACAGAAAAAATGGAAGATAAATGTTATTGGATATTGATGAATTTACAATCGACGCATTCATAAACGTCCTGTTTGTGGAAATAACTGCAAAACAACAGAATAATGCCGTTGCAGATAAATTGCATAGAAAGTACAATCGATATTTGTAAAAACCAGCTTTCAGCATCTTTCGGGAAATATCAAAAAAGGTCATCTTTTCCACCTCCCAAACCGCACAGCGTTTTCCATATATCTTCTCTGAAATTATCGGCAGTGTTCTCTTTCTTTACTTCTTTTGCCAGATTCCCATCCTGTAGAAAAAGTACCCGGTCACAAAAGGATGCCGTATAAGCATCATGTGTCACAAGCAGAAAGCTGATGCCAGACCGTTGATTCATCTGCTTCATACATCGCATCACATCCCCGGTGGTCTTTCGGTCAAGGCTTCCTGTTGGCTCATCTCCAAAAATAATATCCGGTTCATTGATCAGCCCCCTGCCAATCGCAACTCTCTGTTTCTGACCTCCCGATATTTCCGTAATTCCTTTGTCAGCTAATTTTTCAATGCTGAGCACATCCGCTATTCTTGAAAAACGCTCTTGCTGGATGTCTGCTTCTTTTCGTTCAAGAATGAGTGGTAACAATATATTTTCTTTTACCGTCAAACTCTCCAAAAGCTGGAAATCCTGAAAAATCATTCCCATATGCTTTCTGCGAAAAAATGCCTTCTCTTCTTCCGTAAGTTGTGAAAATGTTTCTCCTCCTATTACGATTTCTCCATCGTCCGGCGTGTCAACCCCGGTCAGCACATGGAGCAGAGTAGTCTTTCCACTGCCGGATGGTCCCATAATAGCAACCATTTCTCCTTTCATAACTTGCAGATTCACATTCTGCAAAATCCGCATAGTTTCTCCTGCAGTTTTATAACTTTTTGAAATATGATTTGCATTTAATACATACATCGAAGTTCCTCCTGATAATAAATTTTAAATTTGATTATCAGAAGTATTTAATCATCCATCCGAACCGATAGACTGCAAAGGGTAACTCCCGGTCTGAAAGAAAACTCACCTTGTCCGAGGTCTTTAAAGCCATCATATACCCAGAGCACCATTATTTCTATTTCACCGAAACATATACACTCATAGAAATGCAAACATATACTTTCGCTTATATCGTTTTCACTATTTGACTTTTCCAAACATTCCATCTGCTGTATGACTATACTTTCCAAATCCCCTTCTGCATAATATCCACTCCAGAGTCGGAAATTTAGCGACAAAAGTAAAATCAGCATGATGGAACTTAAAACCATAATAGCAGCAATTCTCTGTTTTTTTACTGAAATCATATGAATCAAACCCTATACTTCTGCTTTATCATCTGGAATTTATTTTAATAAATATTTTTCAAATGCTTTGTGCGTGTCAAAATGAACCTCTTTGAAAAATAAAACGAGCCAAATAATAAAAGCCGGAATAGCCATATATGGTGTTAAAAAATAAGACAACACTGCTCCTACTAACATTATGCCAGCCCATGTAAAACACTGATTTTTTATATCACGAGAAATATGAGCTTTATCATACAATGCCTGTTCTTCTTTCGGTAATGAATTAAATCCCGAAACAAATTTAGCCGCTTTTTCTTTAAATATTGCAAATAACACTCCTGTAATCACAAATGGAATAACCAAAACTCCACATAGCCAAAACCCTATATTCATAGTATATTCCTCCTTCACAAATACCGATTGAGATTTCACCTGTTTT
>NZ_JAQDGZ010000045.1:0-4516 GCF_027663865.1 Coprococcus sp. AF99-45 | reverse complement strand
GTACTATTTATATTCTAGCACCACAGCCTACGAGAAAACCATCGTATCTTTGCTTCCTCGCAGGCTCAGTTATTTCCATTTGTAACTTCTAGGTATTTTACATTTTTTCTCGTATTTTATCAAATTCTTTATTCACAAAATTCTCCTCAAACGGATACTGATTGTTTAACCGTTGCCCTCTTATATCCTTTTTTAAATAATTCGTTTACCATTTTTTGGATATATGTCGGTTGTAATTGATTTACTTTTATATGCCCTATATAAGATTTACATCTTTCATACTCTCTTATATAGTTTTGTACAGTCCTAGGTTTCACTTTTCCAACCACATATAACTCCATCCACTCATCAAACCAATCATTTAACGTTTTTTTGCTGGCATCAGTCTGCAATCCTAGATTATATTGTTCTAATATTTTTTCTCTCTTTTGTTTTACTTCTTCTAATCTTTTACTGGATGCATATATAGGTTTGTCATTTCCTTTAATATACACACGTGCTTGATAGGTTCCATTTCTCAGTTGAGTAATTCCTTTCCCCAACTCTTTCCCATTTAAGGCTTTAGCCATGATACTCATCCATCCTTTTTCTTCTTTCTAACAGACAGATGACTACCTATTTGCTTACCTGTTCCATCTTAACAAATTTTTAAATTCTTTTCAAGATAAGCTAAAAATTCAACATCTATCTGATAAGAAAATCTCATTTTATTTTTCGTTTCCCAGAATAACAAATAGTCCTTATTATCACTCCCTTCTGTTTGAATATGGCATAAAGCACAAAAATTGGAACCAGGTTCCAATTTTCGCACATAATCCTTTATTATTTTTATGTCATACCTTTTTCTGTACACAAATATATTAAGCCGAAACAAATCTAGCATTTATGCATACAAATCAAATATCTCCTGAATACAGTTTTTCATTACTTCATTGGACAAATTTCTAATAAACTCTTGCTGCCACTCATTTCTTATTTCGTATTTATCCTGTAACACATATTTATCCATAGAATTTCCACATACTAAATTCTGCTCAACAATATCCGCAAGTTTCAGTAGCAGATCTTTATACTTCATTTCAAATACAAATTTATATTCTTCAAATCCAAACGCTTCCAGCAAATAAGTAATTCGCTCAAAATTATATAAATCCATTATTTTTTCATTACAAATTCTCTTTCGGTCTTCCAAACTACACACACCAAGGAATAACAGCCTTTGCTGTTCTGCACACTTTTCCATATCTTTCTCCATATTTGAACTACATTGTATCTAATCTTTGCTCTCTTGTTATGTTTATTATAGTCGAATATTCGGCAATATGTAAGGTAATTGAAAACCCTATAATTAAATATAGAACACGCATGAAAGAGGTGATACATTTGTTTACCTACGCCCCATTATGGCAGACATTAAAAGATAAGGGGATTTCTCAATATGAATTAATCAAAACCTACCACATAAGCACTGGAACATTAGATGCTCTTAGGAAAAACAAAAGTGTTACCATGAATACTCTACATGATATTTGTGTTATTTTAGATTGTCCTATAGAAGCGGTAGTTAAAATTGAAAAAGGTGATAAATAAACAGCTGGTTGCAAAATTTTTTTATTGCAAGTCAGCTGTTTTTTCAATTATCATATAAAGTTTTGCCAAACAGTTTTCGATTTACATTTAGTTTTCATGAATCATAATTTCTCACAGTATCCGAATAATCTGTTCATATATCAGTATTTCTCTCGGTCCAATATTCTTATTATCATGATAATGACCAAAGAACCACTTTCATCTGTGCAATGTTCTGGATGATGATACTGCAGGAAATCCCTCCCGAACGCATGGTTGCCAGAATCTTGTCATTTAGTTTCCAATCCACTCAAATAGAATTGATATAACAAATACACCAGAGAAAATATACCAATTAACAAATACGCCACATTTTCTTTTAAAGATACTAGATACGATGAGAATACAACAAAGCCAATAACCTTGATTACCGCTTTAATTTTTCGATTTTCAATCTTATCAATTTTACAACAGATAAAACGTACTCCAATAACCATAGGAGAAAATAAGATTGCAATCAAAATTAATATAATATTTTGCTTATTAAAAATAAGCTTTGATAACTGTTTTTTCTCATTATCCTTGATGTCCAAATACTGGTATAGCAATATAAGAGAGGCTTGGTCAGGAACACTTTTTCCCAATTCCCATTTCGAAATTGTCTGTCGCGTAACAAAGACAACATCAGCCAGTTGTTGTTGGGTTAAGCCCTTTTCAATTCTGGCTGATTTAATCAAATCTGATATTTCCATAGTTGTACTCCATTTATTATCTGTTTTTAATAGTGTCGCATAATGTTATTGCTAAACAAGCAACTATTACAAGAAAACTCATCTGATGTTTAATAACAACGCAAAATAGGTTAATTGCCAATAACATACCGATAAAAGCAATCATACTATACTTGTATATCCTAGGATGTTTTTGGGATAATGCATTCGATATTTTTACAATTACTGCTATCATAGGAATAATTAATACCCCCATAACACCAAATAAAATTCCAGTTGCAACAACACTCATTTTGTTTTTCTTTAATTCCTTCAACATAAAAAGAACCTCCTTTGTTTTTGATACTTTGATATTAAAAAAGAATTCTTTTTATGTCACGCAACGCTTGTGAAAACAGGCGCAACGGTAACGATTTTCATTCTGGTCATCGAAAGCAAAATTCCGATTTTTCGTTCTCTGCGACTTCCCAATAAACGGGAATTTTACGCTTTCTTAATTGGATGTCTAATTACAGTTTTCCATTTTTCTGGGGCAACCTTTCTTGCATCAGACATATAAATCTCGTGGTGCAACCTATCTTTGTTAATATCATTAACATATCCATTTTGTTCTAAATAAGTATCCATAAGCGCAACAGTTGCTGGCTCATTATCAAAAGAACCTATATGCATAATTTGAACGCATAATCCCTCATCAATCGTAAGATACTCTGCTGACGAACAATCAAGTTTCTTCTTTTTCGTTGCTGTTTCTACCGCCCAGTCAAAATCAGCTTTAGAAATGAAATCAGGCAAACGGATAACAGAAATCCAGCTGAAAGCAGACTTATTTGTATAATCTACACTCTCGACATCATCCTGCCACCAAAAACCTTCCAATGGCGGAACAACATATTCAAAAAATCCTTCAATTTTATAATCAGTCTTGTAACTCATTTTTAATGTGTATGCAACAGCATATAGAACACTGATTGCTTGTTGATATGCTCCGCCTTCTTCATTTGGATTGCCTTTTCCTCTAACTGCAATATAATTTGCCTTAGGTACATTTACAATCTCTGGTTTGTTCTTCGGCATATAGAATTCTTTATACTCTTTTTTAAAATCAAAAGCCATAATAACCTCCAAAATTCCGATTTTCTCAATTCTCCAAACTTGAATTTATTTGGAAGATTTTATTATCCATTCATCAAGAAATTTCATTTGTTCATCCGTATGAAACCAATGCTCTCCATTTTTCATAATAGAAAGTGTTGAATTAGTCCTCTGTACAAATTCAAATATCGTTCCATAAGCGGTAAGATTATCTTTTTCACCATATAAAATGTGCGTTGGGATTTCCCATATAATAGGATTTTCTCTTGCATAGCAAAGATAATCCCATGAAAGAGTCTCTCCAAAGGTTGTCTGAATTTCTTTTTTCTCTTTGAGTTCATCCTCTGTAACATTTGCCCAAATCATCATATCAGCAATAAGCCTTTCCATATCTACAACGGGCGAAATAAAATATGCTTTCTCTATTTGCTGATTTGATAAGGCATTGATAGCAAAATACGCTCCAATGCTATTGGCAATTACTTCAACCGTCTTGTAGTTTCTATAAATTGAATTAAAAAGTAATGGAAATTCTTCTTTTGCTTCCCATGGAAACTGTGCAGTATAGTCGAGACCAATCACATCACAATTACTAAAGAGCGGTTTGTAATGAATAGCTTCTTCAGCATTACCACCTTTTCCATGTATATAAATAACTGCTTTATCCACAATAGTTATCCTCCACAAATTATAAGTTATTTACTTCTCTTCATACTTTTTAACGATAACTAAACTATAAGCAGCCATAATTACAATTGTTTCCACCATCACACCAATAACCGACAACAGAACGTATGGTGTATTTTGACCTTCTAACAGCGGAATTCCTAATATAACAAAAATGATTCCATAGATTATAAACAATAGTCCGCTCGCACGATTGTAACCTTTCACATCTTTTACTTTTATTGTTTCGGTATTAGCCCAGAATCCAACGGGATTCTTACAAAACATATCTTTTATTCCTAATCCAATTATAAACACTCCAAAAAGTGACCATATAACAAACCCAATCATATTGTTTCTCCTTACAAACCGCATTAAAACCATAATGAGACACATTCTTGTATTTCCCAAAATCGAGATTTACTAATTCTACAAATTCCGATTGAGATTTCACC
>NZ_JAQDGZ010000044.1:0-4853 GCF_027663865.1 Coprococcus sp. AF99-45 | reverse complement strand
TTTCATAGGAAATTCCGAAGGAATTGTATCGATGATATTTATCCGGACACCATATGTGGAGTCGGTCAAATTTAAATATAATAAAAGATTCAGTCTGATTTAGGCTGGACAGCTCTGCATATTTGTATTATAGTAAAAACAGTATTTCAAGGATGATTGCGTAACAATGCTTGTTGCGTTATCATCCTTTTTGGATATAAGGAGGCAGGATAATGAAAAAACTTGCATCAGGAATGGTAATTCTGGCAGGGATACTTTGGGGAAGCATGGGAATTTTTGTCCGCAAGTTTGAAATTTGGTTTTTTAAGTACAGTGCTTGCATTTTGCCTGTATACTTCCGGTCTTAAAAATTTAGATAATGGAAAAGCTTCTATTTTGGCATCAGTTGAGCCGGTTGCAGCTACCTTGATTGGTGTAATACTATATAAAGAAACCTTATCAGCAGGAGAAATATTCGGGATTATTCTTGTGATGGTAGCAATTGTAATGTGTAATCTTACAAATAAAGACAAAAAATAATAAAATAAAGATGACGAATGCCGGAGCATTACTCCGGCATTCTTATTTGGAATTAGGATGTTAAACGAAACAGCTATTTCATAATCGGGATGCTTTTTGCAACCCGGCGATAAATCTTCCATATAATGGTGAATGGAAGACTGATACAAATATAAAGTGTAGAAAAAAGACCTGCAAAGCCTCCAATTAAAATCAAAAGTAACATTCCAATATTCATGCCTCTTTCACTCCAGTTCTTTGTATTTCTTTTAATAAAGCCATTTTATGAGAAAATATGTAATTTGAAAAGAGATTGGAGTCAAATGAACGATATTTCCACTGATAGTCAGGGTACGTTTTTCAAAATCGAGTATTAGCTCACCACATTTGTAAGGGTGGAAGAGCTGATCTGAAGAGCTATTCATCCGGGTACTGTGTCTGAGTGAGGTGCGGATACGTGCAAGGAGTTCGGCGGAACCGAATGGCTTGGTGATATAATCATCCGCGCCAAGATCGAGAGCTTTTACCTTTTCATGTTCATTTGTACGGGCAGAGATGACGATGATTGGACAGTCGGACCATTCACGAACCTGCCGGATGATTGTCTGACCATCCATATCCGGGAGCCCAAGATCAAGGAGAATGAGATCTGGACAGATAGAATTTATCAGCTGAAGACCTTCAGTACCGGTTATGGCGGTTGTTACTTTATAATTGTGCCCATATAACAGCTTTCTAACAAAAGTAAGGATATTTCGTTCGTCTTCTATAAAAAGGATATTTACTTTTGGCTGCATGGAATGTTTTCCTCCTCTTCTTTTGGTAATGTAAACAGAAATAAAGCACCATTGGTGTGGTTTTTGGCTTCGATATAACCATTGTGTGCGTCAATGATCATTTTGCAGATTGATAAGCCGATTCCCATACCCTTGTGGGAGTCAACGGAACCAGTATTGTGGCAGATGCCACTGAAAATATCCGGAATAATGTCCGGGTTCAGACCATGTCCGAAATCTTTGACACAGAAGGTTACGTGGTCTGGATGATCAGTGACGGTAAGCTCCGGAGTCTTGTTACACTGAGAAGATTTTCAACCATATTGAGGAGCCAGCTGGAGTCATTTTCAATATTTTCAAGAAGTTCGCTTTTTTATGCATCTGATAAGATGGAACCATCAGACAGAAGAGAGGAAGTGGTTGCTGTGGTGAGCAATGTAATGATCAACATTCCGATAAATGTGACCGGATAGCCGCTCAATGTGAAATTCAGTCGGAAAAACGGATAGGTAAAGAAGAAATTGATACAGATTACGGAGAAAACAGAAGAAAAGAGCCCGTGCAGGTATCCGTTCGTATATCGTGCAATCAAGATTTGGGCAATAATATAAAGTAATGCGATGTTTGCAGTATTTTCAGAAACGAATGAGAAAAAAGAAAGGCAAGTGCGGTCGCGATGCCAAGTAGTGTGAGTGTAAAAAGTGTATTGTTATGTAATAATTTATTCATAGCAGATAATACTCATAAATAAACAAAATTTTCACAAAAAACTATCATATTTCCTCGCAAATGTCAAAAGAGATAAAAAATCATAACAAAATCCAGGCAAAGAGGTTGACATGACAAACTGTATGTGATATTGTTACAGTATAAATTGTAATTAAAAAAATTACAGTTCAACATATAAGAAATGAGGGGAGAAGCGTGACAAGTGAATTTGCAATAGCGGTTCATGCACTTGTATTTCTGGATCGCAGCAATGCTACTATCGCAAGTGAAGAACTCGCAGATAATGTATGTACAAATCCTGTATGCATACGCAGAGTGATGGGAAAACTAAAAAAAGCCGGTCTGATCGAGACAAGAGAAGGCATGGGAGGCGGTTACCGGATCGCAAAAGCAAATTCGGATATTACGCTGAGGCAGATCAGTGATGCACTGGAGAATACGCTTGTAAAAGCATCCTGGCGTTCAGGAAACCCGGATAAAAAGTGTTTGGTTGCAAGTGGGATGTCTGTAGTTATGGACGAACTTGTAACAGGGATGAACAGGAGCTGTAATGATTATCTGGAAAGAATCACGATCCAGAAAGTAGAGGAACGGCTTACTGCCCTTAAAGAAGAAAAAGATAATGAAACAGGAGGATGTCTATCATGTCAGTAATCAATTTAACAACAGAGAATTTTGAAGAAGAAGTATTAAATGCAAAAGAACCAGTACTGGTAGATTTCTGGGCAACATGGTGTGGACCATGCCAGACAATGGGACCGGTTGTTGATGAACTCGCACAGGAGCTTACAGATGTAAAGGTAGGTAAGGTGAATGTGGATGAGCAGATGGCGCTTGCCAGAGAATATAAGGTAATGTCAATTCCGACATTTCTCGTATTCAAAGATGGAAAGGTCGCAGAGAGAACTTTAGGAGTTCAGGAAAAGAGTGAGCTGGAACAGCTGATTCGGTAAGCAGAATATAGAATAAGTTATCTAAGGATGTGCCAAGGCACATCCTTTTTGTAGTTTGCGCGCCATGGGCGCGCTCTAACGGGTGAAAGTCCTGAATACGCCTAGGTAACAAGGAAGTATATAGCTGAACAGCAGGGGTGTCCATTGTGAGGTGGAATCTGAAGGAAGCTGTAGTAAAGAACTAGATGCCGGTAAAAGTTATTTCAGAAGATGAGAAATTTATGAAACAGATTGAGAAATGGGCTGTTGAAGAATAAAAATGGATGAGCTGAAAGATGGGAGAGTATGGGGATTTTGCTCTCCCGTTTTGTTGCGAAAAAAAGAGAAACGCTGTAAATTCAACGTTTCTCCTACTTTTTACTAATGCCGCAGACCGGAATCGAACCGCTTTAGATAACGACACATACTGAAAGAAAGGGGCTTTGAAGACTTCATCAAGTCTGCGGTATTCAAAAAGTGTTCAAACGCCTGTCACTCACAAACTGGAATTTTCCGAAGTTTACTTTATACTGTTAAATACTATAAATTCATCCCACAATTCATCATAATTGTCAAACTCATAATATCTGTCTGCAACTTTAAAATATTTACCTGGACTAATTGTCAGCGTTTCATCTGTCGCAAGATGGATAGTATAATAAGAAACAGCACCACTTGATAATGCTTTGTTTTCGTCTACTTCGTCACCAAGTTTTACTTGATTCAACAAATTTATAAACTCGATAACTTCATCATCTGAAAAAGAATACGAATAATCACCGTCTTTCCCGCCTGTAGTTCCTGTATGTTCTATTTGTTTGATTTCCGACGCCTCAATGCTCTCCAAGTCCTTATTCACATCTTGTTTTCCGCATCCTAACAATGTACCTGTAAGGGAAATAAGTATAAGTAAAACTATTCCAATTTTTTTCATTTACATAACCCTCCATTTACATTTCAGTTTGACAACTTCCAGCCCGACAAGCTGGAAGTTGTTAGCTTCAATATCCCCATGTAAGCAGTTTCCAATCTCCGCCTTCTGTACGAGCAAGCCACCATTGCCAATCTGTATATTCTTCATCCGCATTCCATGCTCCACCACCATTTTTCGGCGAATGAAAATTACTTTTAAACATAATACACTGTGTAAAATCTGGGCTTAGATTTTGACCTTTTGCCAACTCATTCATCCAAGCAATATTCTCTTCATTCACTTCATCATCAGAAGAATAGAAAATATCGTGTAATTCACATCCTTCCCATGTGGAGAACTCTTCTTTAATTAACTCGATAGCAGCATTCATATCTTCTTCTGAATAGATAGACGATGACCCATAATTGATTTTAGCATCCGATACAGGTTTTACTCCACATCCAACTAATCCGCAAAAACAAACCATAAACAGTAAAAGTGTCACTATCTTTTTCATATATACCTCCTCAAATTCAAATTTGCTTAACTATTATTTAGTATAAATCATATATGTTCAACGCACAAGAAAAAAGTATGCAAGACTTTCACATCTCCACATACCCTTTTCCGCACTGTACCGACTTTAAGCATAGTCTACCGTCCATATTCCCTTGTTCGTGTTTTTCTGCTAACCAGCGTCCCGCAGGGTGCCCAGAGCGACGGTTCCTAACAGGGCGACGGGTCGGCTGGGCAAGCGGTCGGCTTAGAAATCATTCCTATCCTGCAACATACTTCATATTTGATTCTCTCCGCCCCTCATATTTCTCTTTTGCTAAGAGTTTGTCGAGGAACTCCGACACTTCTTCCATATCATCACTGTCTATTAAATCCAGTTTCATCAGCACGTCAAGGTCGGTCTGGTTCTTCGGCTGGACAGAAACAGGCTGTGACATATCCACCACCACTTTCAACGGCTTTTTCCTATTTGCTGTTTCAATATCCGTA
>NZ_JAQDGZ010000043.1:0-4862 GCF_027663865.1 Coprococcus sp. AF99-45 | reverse complement strand
GTACTTCCGCTCAGAAAGAAGATCCGGGAAACCAAATAAAATCTATTCACAGATTTTGTGATAATCACATCAAAAACATCAAACAAACTTACGGGGCTAAGCACGATTCATCGTGCAACAGCCCCGTTCTGCTTTTATTTGTTTTTTGCGGAAGCTATTTCACACCCGTCAGAAAACAGCCAAATTTGCGTTCCCTTTTTCTTAACCTTTTTTTGACTTTCCCCTCATTCTCTGCTAGGATAAAATCAGAACTTAAAACTCGTCTTCGGGGGAATCAGATATGTACAGAGTAAGCAAAATTTTGAATAATAATGGCGTGATCGCAATCAATACAGAGGATAACCAGGAATACGTCCTTCTCGGTAAAGGAATTGGCTTTGGAAAGAAGGTCAGTCAGCGTTTTGAAGTGACAGAAGATACAGCAACTTACCGCCTGACCGAACAGACAGACAGAGGATCTGCCAAATCTCTGGTGCAGGAGATGGATCCGGAATTTCTGGAAATCGCAGATGAGGTGATCCGGGAAGCAGAAAAAGTTTTTGGGAAAGTAGACCGCCGGATCATGATCCCGCTGGCAGATCATATCTCCTTTGCTGTTTCGCGAATCCGGAATCAGGAGCAGATCAGCAATCCACTGACAGATGATATCAGAGTACTTTTTCATAATGAATTTCAAGCAGCATCCGTGCTCAGAGATATTTTGCAGAAGAGAATGCAGATCACGATCGATGAGCATGAAATCGGATACGTGGCACTTCACATTCATTCAGCAATCGAGGATGAAAAAGTGTCTGTGGCAATGCAGACGGCCCGTGCAGTGAGAGAATGTATTGAGATGATTGAAAAAGAAACAGGAAAAAAGATCGATGTGATCTCGCTTTCCTATAATCGTCTGATGAACCATATCAAATATATGGTAGCACGTGCTATGACGGGGGAGGATCTTCGTATCAATATGAATGAATATATAGAATCCAAATTTCCGGAAGCGTATATGACTGCAAAAAAAGTCTGCGATATGCTCGGAAAGAGTATTGGAAAAGAACTTGATGAGATGGAAATCGGGTATCTGGCAATGCATATCGAACGAATCTACAGTGAAGAAATAAAGGCATAACAGAGGAACCGGCTTTTGCCAAAAGATTGACACTACGGGGAAACAAATGGTATAATCGGACCAAAGTTTGAACATTAGTCTAAGGAGAAAGGTTGGTACGGTAATGGCTACAAAAGAACAGATGGAAAAGGTGAAGGATATTGTTGTGAAACTCCGTTATCTGGAGTGTATGGATAATATCATTTACTATGACAGATGGAATAACTGCCCGAAGGACGGATTTGATTATGAAGGGAAAGTCGGAGCATATCTGACAGAGCTTTCGAATGAGAAACTGACAAGCAAAGAGACAAAAGAACTGGTAGAGTCACTGGAAGGAGAGACAGCTTTTGATTCAGATACAGACAAAGGTATGGTACGTTATCTGATCGGAAAGTATAAAGAAGCAGTACAGATTCCGGCAAGCCTGCAGGGAGAATTGAATCAGGCAAATGCAGATGGACAGCTGGCATGGGGAAAATGCTATGAGGCAGATGATTTTGAAAGCTTTAAACCGGTACTGAAAAAACAGTTTGATTTACAGGAGAAGATAGCAACAGCGATCAATCCGGATGAAAAACCATATCAGGTTCTGGTGAACCGGTTTGATAAGGATTATCGTCTGGAAGAGATTGATGCAATTTTGGCAAAAATCAAAGATGCTGTCTGCGAAATTTTAAATGCGGTAAGAGAAGAACAGAGTAAGATTGATGATTCCATTCTGGAATGTGAAGCAGATCATGATACAGTACTTCGTATTGTGAAGAAAGCGCAGGAGATCTTGGGACTTGATAAAGATAAGAGTACTTTATTTGAGATCCATCATCCGGTATGTGTCTGCACCGGACCTCGTGATTCCAGACCATCCACAAACTGTGATGAGCTGATCCATGCGATTCTGGCAGTGGTTCATGAGACCGGACACGGACTCTATAATTATAATGCGAACGATGAGGTCGCAGAAAGCGGACTCTGGGGCGGAATTGAAGGTGCAATGCATGAATCCCAGTCCAGATTCTACGAGAATCATGTAGGAAGAACCAGAGAATTCTGGGAGAACCTGTACCCATATCTGCAGAATGAAGTGCCAAAATACAAAGAGATTTCTCTGGATACATTCCTTGCGGCACTCAATAAAGTAAAACCGGGACTGATCCGTCTGAAAGCGGATGAGCTTACAAATACCCTGCATATCATCATCCGTTACGAAATTGAAAAAGAATATTTCGATGGAAAACTGACAGTGGATACAATTGAAGAAGCATGGAACAGAAAATATCAGGAATATCTGGGATTTACTCCAAAGAATCATCAGGAAGGAATCCTGCAGGATGTGCACTGGGCTTCAGGATGTGTAGGATATTTTCAGGGATATGCACTTGGAGATGCTTACGCAGCACAGTTTGCTCATAAGCTTCTTGCTGATTGCCCGGATGCATTTGAAAAGCTGGGAAAAGGAGATTCATCTGTAATTGGAAACTGGTTAAAAGAACATATTCACCAGTACGGACAGACCTATTCTGCGCGCGAGATGCTCAAAAAAGCAACAGGAGAAGAGCTGAATACCGGTTATTATATTGAATATCTGAAAGAAAAATATTTACACTAAGCGCAGAGGGCAGGAGGATTGACCAATGAATAAAGAATTTTACGCAGGAAATCGTAAGAGCCTGTATCAGAAACTTGAAGAGGGATCTTTGGTGGTTATATTCAGCGGACATGCACCGATCAAGACCAATGATGAGAATTATCCGTTTTTTACAAATCGTAACTTTTTGTATCTGACAGGAATTGAGCAGGAAAATATTGTACTGATGGCTTATGTCGGAGAGGGAACAATTGAAGAAACTCTGTATCTTCTTCCGCCGGATGCATTTGCAGAACGCTGGACCGGAAGACGTATAAAAGAAGAGGAAGCAGAAGAACTTTCCGGAATTACGAATTACAAATATGTGGCAGCATTCCAGAATGATCTTTCCAGACAATTATTTTCTGGCAATGTTAAGAAAGTTTATCTTGATTTTGACAAGGTTTATGAAAATACGCCGGCAGTAGAAGCATACCGCCTTGGCAAGTATCTGAAAGAACATGCTCCGTTTGTTGGATTTGGCAACCTTCATCCGATCATGAAACAGCTTCGCCTGATCAAGAAACCATGTGAGATTGAGGCAATGAAGAAAGCGGAAACGATCACAAAGGCCGGAATCGAAGCAATGATGAAAACATCTAAACCGGGAATGTACGAATACCAGTATAAAGCAGAATTTGATTATGCACTGGCTCAGAGGGGAGTGCTTTCACCAGGATTTCCGTCTATCATTTCATCAGGAAAGAACAACTTTAAAATTCATTACTATGATTATCGCGGACAGGCACAGGATGGAGATATGATCCTGAATGACGTTGGTGCTGTATGGGATTATGAGATCAACGATGTATCCAGGGCATTTCCGTGCAATGGAAGATTTAATGACCGTCAGAAATTGCTTTATGAGTGTATTTACAATACTTCAGAATATATGTTCAGTACACTGAAACCGGGTGTACCGCTTCTGGATGTGGATAAGATCATCCGTAAATATACATTTGAACAGTTAAAAGAAGCAGGAGTATGCAAAAAATTTGAAGATATTGGGACTTACATGTGGCACGGTGGAGCACATCATGTTGGATTTGATGTACATGACGTGGTAGAAGGAAGCGGACTTGCTGTACCGGGTGTTGTATTCTGTGTAGATATCGGTGTTTACCATGAAGAATGGGGCATTGGATTCCGTCTGGAAGATAATTGCCTGATCACAGAAGACGGATGTGAAAATCTGTCAAGAGCAATTCCGAGACAGATCGATGAGATTGAAGCATTTATGGGACGCAGATAAATAGAAAACAGGGAAAGGGGGAGCTGTATAGAAAATTACGGTTCCCTTTTCCTGAAATATGGAGAGCCAGGATATGGAAAATAGAAAATCACGGAAAAGTACATTTCTTTATGTAATACTATTAACTTTATGTGTACCACTTGCATATGTATATCTTATTCTTGTTACGGGACTGCTGGATAAAATACAGGAGGGGCATATCGGATTAACGTTGATGATTGTGTTTCTTCCACTGTTTTTTTATTGGGGACTTGTGGCAGTTGTGGGAATCATAAATATTGGACAGTCATTTAAGATATACAAAACGGGAAATCCGATTGAATGCGTGAACCGCATGCTGATCCATAAATATGGGCTGGTTGTCTTTTTCTGTGTAAATTTTCTGGTTCTGTTCATTTATTATTTTTTCATAAGTATGGCAGTGCTGGTAGGAAGCCGGGGAGCCGCGATAATCTTTGCTCCGGTATTGCTGCCGTGGCTGATTGTAGCAGTCGTTTTTTCGGTTGGTGCAACATGGCTTGCTATTTTACCGGGAAGCTTTTATGGGATCCAGGTGATCCGTATGACCTATAAAAGTGGGAAAATAGGGTTTGCCGAAGCAGTTGTACATACGGTATTCCAGTTTTTCTTTCTGTTTGATGTGTTGGATGCAATGTATCTTGCAACGGAAAAATGGGGAAGAGGGAAAAAGAGTTCTGCAATTATTGGGTGTGTGTATCTGTTTGCAGTTTTTGCAACCATATATCTGATAATTAAAATGAAATCAATGTTTTAAAATACAAGCAGTTGTATCAGAGTGTTGGTACGGCTGCTTTTTGTAAATGTGAAATGAAAAAGGAAATGGAAAGGCAAATGGAAGGGGATGTTCAGCCGCGCCATTCGCAAAA
>NZ_JAQDGZ010000042.1:0-5533 GCF_027663865.1 Coprococcus sp. AF99-45 | reverse complement strand
TGCTTTTTTCACAGCCCCTTTTTAAAACAAACAGAAATACAAATCGAAAGTTATAAAGGAGAAATAAAATGAGTACAAAAAAAGCAATTAGCACATCATTTGTTGCCATATTTATTTTAATAATCACACAGATTATTGCACAATCCATTGCAAGTATGTTTGTTATAATAAAAATTCCAACTGGCATTTGTAATATTATCGCTGGAATTATATATGCTGGATTGACATATCTTATTCTGAAAATGTTTATTAGCAAAATTATTAAATTGCCGACTTCGGATTTCGGAATGCCTAAATTTGCTATTAAAATAAGATGGATTTTAATAGCTGTATTATTACCATTTGTTATAAAAGGAAGTTATCTTTTAATATTCAACGGTAAGTATGTATCCTCAAATATGAATGGAAATCAGATGTTCAATACTTTAAGTGCAGGGGTTGCATTTACCGGAATAGCGGCTGGATTTGTTGAAGAAATGGTGTTTAGAGGAGTTATACTTAATGCATTAAAGAAAAGATGGAATATTAAGGTGGCTGTAATTGTTCCATCAATGTTATTTGGTATTGTACATGTTCTTGGACAGGATTTTTCAATAGGCAGTTGTTTATTAGTAATTATCGCCGGAACGATGGTAGGCGTTATGTTTTCGATGATTGCAATAGAAAGTGGTTCAGTTTGGAATAGTGGAATAGTTCATGCTATCTGGAACGTTGTGATTATTGGTGGAGGATTAGCTATTGGGGAAAAAATGGATAAATATTCTATAATGACATATGTACTTAATTCAAAAGATTTCGCCATCACAGGTGGTGAGTTTGGAATTGAATCATCTGTTATTTCATTGTTTGGATACATAATAGTTGCTGGTATAGCATTTTTTATGATTAAATCAAGAAAAACAAATCGGGATTTATCAAGCTGTTAATTTTGAAAATTTCTTTGAAAAACTATTGACTCCTACGCAACGTAATAGTTTACGATATGTTTATCGAGAGGAGGAAATGACAATGATGACAGTGAATGAGGTAAGTAAATTAACAGGAGTGAGTATACGCACTCTGCAGTATTATGATACCATTGGTCTCTTAAAACCTATTGAATATACAGAGTCAGGTTATAGGTTGTATGACGATACATCCTTGGAAAGGCTGCAACAAATTTTACTGTTTAAAGAATTGGAATTTCCGCTTAAGGAGATTAAAAAGATAATTGATGCCCATAACTTTGACAGGAACAAAGCATTAGAGCAGCAGATTGAATTGCTAACTATGAAAAAAGAGCATCTTGAAAATCTTATTAGTTTCGCTCGAGGAATAAAAGGAATAGGAGTGAAATATATGGATTTTAAAGTATTTGATACAACAAAGATTGATGAGTATTCTAAACGAGCAAAAGAACAATGGGGAGAAACCTCTGAGTATAAGGAGTTTGAAGAGAAAACAAAGAACTGGACGAAAGACGATGAAGCTGCTGTTGCAAATGAGTTTATGCAATTATTTGTTGAATTCGGACAAATGAAAGAAATGGACCCAGAAGATGAACAGGTGCAGTTGCAGGTAAGGAAACTTCAGGATTACATTACAAATCATTTTTATACATGTTCTGATAAGATTTTATGCGGTCTTGGAAGAATGTATGCCGGTGGAGGGGAACTTACGGAAAATATTGATGATGTTGGAGGAGTTGGCACAGCAGAGTTTGCAAGTAAAGCTATTGATATATTTTATATGAGCAGAAGGTAAATTCCAGTTGTGCGCCCAGCTAAGGGTGTGTAGTCAAGCCGGTGGGATTCCGGTTTATCCAAGGTTTAGCCAACCAGATAATAGCGAGTCTTGGGATGATGCTGGTAACGGCATCTGACAAGCGTAGACAGCAAGAAAGCAGGATTGAATAGTGATTGAGCTTCGAAACGTTAACTTCAGTCGGTCGACGTCTTAACTGGTGCGGAAGACAATATCATATAATGCGATATGGCGAGTGTTATGTGGCACTGCGGAGTCAGAGAACCAATCATGTTTTACATTATGAATACACATCAACTGGGGAGAACCTGCCATTTCTCGAAGAAGAGTATGAAGTTGCAACTGAAAACGGAGGATTTCAAATGAATGGTAGGTGGTCGGACAATCCCATAGTACTGTAGAAATCGGGCAATGCCGATGGAGGGAAGGGGATTGCATAGTAAAGGTCTTACTGAGGACACATTATCCGTACTCAGGGACGGAGGAAATAATGGAAACGAAATTAGTAAGAATAGCTGAGATATCGGCAACATCAAAACATCCTATATTTACATCAGTGTACCACTTGATAAATGAAGATATGCTAAAGCAATGCCATAAGGAATTAGATGGGAACAAAGCAGTCGGAATTGACAAGGTAACTAAGGATGAGTATGGGAAGAACCTTGATAGAAATATCAAGGAACTGGTACAGAGGTTGAAAAACAAATCCTTTAAGCCACTTCCGTCACTGAGGGTATATATACCTAAAGGAAATGGAAAGAAACGACCATTAGGGATTGCTTCCTATGAAGATAAGATTGTACAAATGGCAGTGAAGAAAATACTGGGAGCTATTTATGAACCGAGATTCCTAAACTGCATGTATGGATTCAGACTGAATAGGGGGTGTCACGAAGCAATAAAAGAAGTATACCAACGGATAAGTTATGGAAAAATCAGCTATATCGTAGATGCCGATATCAAAGGTTTCTTTGACCATATCGACCATGATTGGATGATGAAGTTCCTTGAATGGAATATACAGGATAAGAACTTATTGTGGCTAATACGTAAATACCTTAAAGCAGGAATAATGGAGCAAGGAAAATTCGAGCCAACAGAGGAAGGTTCGGCACAAGGCTCAGTAATGAGTCCGATGCTTGCAAATATATACATCTGAACAGGTGGCGATTGAAGTGAACAGCGGTTCAGAAGATATGGAAATCTTAAAAGAACATCTCTGTCAGCAAAGAGGAATTAAACGGATCAAGTTGCCTATGAAAACCAATGAAACAGAAATCGCTTATGCTCAGCGTATCAAAGCAGCCTTTCAAAGCGTACATATATTTATTACTTCAGATACGGAAGAAGATGTCGGGACTATCAGAAACGTATTTGAGAACTGGAGGAACAGCCAATGAGAGAAAAGAAATATCATATTTACTTAACAGCCGAAGAACAGAGCAGAGTTATTCAGTCACTTATCCGGCTGAAAAATGAGCTTCTCGAACAAGGCAGATATACTGACGCAGTGGATGATGTTCTCTGCAAGGTATTGGCAGCCAAGAAGAAGCATAATTTATTCATCTAATCAAATTGCCCAGAATATAAGAGGACCGCCTACACCGAAGTGCAAGCGGTCTTTTTTATGGGAATATTATCCATACAAACTGGAATTTATCTTTTCTTATATGTCACCACAACTCCAACCACCGAAGTCAAAAAAACAATCGGTGCGAGTCTTACAAACAAGAATTCAAACCCATGCAGTATTGTTCCTGCCACTGCCAACTCAGGATCATTGTAATTCCAATTCAAATAAAAACTATTCGTAGATGCAAGTGCGATAAATATTACCACTATAACCGCACACAATGAAATAAGAATCCATCGAATCGTTTTTACCTTTGTTATACTTCTTTTTGCAAGCTGCAAATTAATAACTTCTAATTTTTCAGAAAGAATCTTTAAATCATCGGTAGTCGGTTCTGCTACAGGTTCTCCAAGTAATTCACTTACAGTAGTATCCAGTTCATTCGCCAAAATAATCAGCATACTGGAATCTGGAACTGACAAACCATTCTCCCATTTTGATACTGTCTGTCTTACTACGTTCAGTTTAATTGCCAGTTCTTCTTGCGACAGCCCTTTTGACTTTCTAATTCTTTTGATATTTTCATTTAGCATAATCTCTGCCTCCTTGTTTTTGATAGCTCAATTCTATATTCAATAGAGCCGTTGCCACAAGCAATACATATTAACATCCGCTTATTCACGGGCTTTTCACAGACAAATCTCGATTTTTCGTTCTCTGCGACTTCCCAATAAATGGGAATTTAACGTTCTCTTTTATGTCTATCAATAAGCAACAAAACAAACATAATAAGCCATATCCCCCATGCGATCCAACAGCCTATTCCTTGATATTGGATATCTATGATTATTCCAATAATAAAAGGAACTGACATAAACATCATTCTTTTTCCATATGCCTTACACATAGCATTCTCATCGTATTTCTTTCGTTCATCCGCTGATTTTATATTATAACCCGACAAGAATTTAGTAGCTTTTCCTTCTGATTTATAAAACCACATTCCAAACAAAAACATAATCACTGCCATCATAAAGTCAAAAACAATATAGAACATATAATACAATTTCTCCTTTCAGCCAATCACTCTTATCTCTTTGAATTTTCTACATTACTCTTCAGCTTTGACAAAACATAGCAAATCAGTATATCCTGACTGCATAAGTAATTGCTTAAAACCAGACATCACTTCTTCTTTTGTATAATTATTATTTTTCAAAAACTCACTATCCTTCTCACTAAGGTATTGGTAGAAAAGAGCTGCTGCCATTACCTCATTTCTGTCTGTATAATCAATGCTATCTAAAAGTATATTCTCTGCTTCGTTAATTTCCCCAGAATCAATCATATCAAGAAAATTTTTCAAATTTTTCCCTGATACTTCATATTTATTTTCTTTTTCAAGTTCAACAGAAACATACTTTTTCCCAAACATTAAAGAAAATAATACTCTTACCATTTCTTTTATCATTCGCATAATATAGTCTTTTTCGTCTGTGAAATACATTTTTCACCTCCATAACTACCGATTTTACTTTGTAACTATGACTTTTCTGCCGGATATAGCTACCGAGTGGTCGGACAGAAATTATCCGTTACTTCCAACTCAGGTTACGGTCTTTGCCAATCGAAAGGCTTGGTGGAAGTGTAAGGATTGTGGCAGAGAATGGAACACCCTTGCGTGGACGGTGCAAACTGGTTTAAGTCAAACGGGAAATGGCAAAGCCGCACTTATGAACCAAAGACGGGAGATATTATCTTCTTCGATTGGGAGGGCGACGGTACAACAGACCACGTTGGTATCGTAGAGAAATGCGAGAATGGCACAGTTTATACCGTAGAGGGTAACTCAAGCGATGCCTGCAAGCAAAGACAGTACACAGTCGGAAGTAGCAATATTTATTATGGATACGGTATTCCGGCATATTAAAAATTCCAGACGGTGTCTGGAAAATCGAAAAGATAGCTGCTCAGTTGAGTAGCCATCGGGTACATTAAAGAGATTGCTTTTTTCAAATATAACAAGTATAATGAACATACCAAAGGTATGTAAGAAAGGATGGAAAATATGAGAAGAGATCCAGAAAAAACATATGAAAAAATATTAGAAGTTTCAAGTAAGTTATTTTTTGAAAAAGGATATGAAAACACATCTTTGCAGGATATTGTAAATAATTTGGATGGATTAACTTGGTCCTATGTCAAGATTTAGTA
>NZ_JAQDGZ010000041.1:0-5838 GCF_027663865.1 Coprococcus sp. AF99-45 | reverse complement strand
CAGATTGAAACGATTGTTCATAGCCATGAGCCAGATGTGGAAGTTTCTGAAATTGTACAGGAATCTTATATACCGGAAAAAAAGCAGGAGGCCAATGAATCCTATAACAATGAGGATAAGAAGTTGACAGTTCGTTTAGCGACTGGTGCAGCAATCTATGCCATTGGTATGGCATTGACTGTTTTTGCGAAAGTGCCACTGCCTATCGAGTTAGCTTTTCTCATTGTTTCTTATGTTATTCTTGGTGGAGATGTTGTATGGAAGGCTGTGAGGAACATTTCAAAGGGGCGTGTATTTGATGAACATTTTTTGATGAGTGTTTCTACGATTGGGGCTTTTGTCATTGGTGAATATCCAGAAGCAGTTGCTGTTATGCTATTCTATCAGGTAGGTGAATTTTTTCAGTCATTGGCTGTTAAGCGTTCCAGAAAATCTATATCAGATTTAATGGATATACGTCCGGATTGTGCTACAGTCAGAAGGAACGGAGAATTGATTACCATATCTCCTGAAAGTGTTGCCATTGGCGAGATTATTATTGTAAAGCCTGGTGAAAAAATCCCATTAGACGGTGTGGTATTGGATGGAGATTCTATGCTGGATACGAGGGCTTTAACTGGAGAATCGGTTCCGAGAAGCGTTCATAAAGGAGACGAAGCACTTTCCGGTTGTATGAATCAGACGGGTGTTTTAACGATTAAGACAACGAAAGCATTTGGTGAATCTACTGCTTCAAAGATTATTGATCTTGTGGAGAATGCGTCCAGTAGAAAAGCACCAACAGAAAATTTCATTACTACATTTGCACGTTATTACACTCCTGTTGTTGTAATCTTAGCAGCTATTCTGGCAATTCTGCCACCGATCCTTCTTGGTGGAGGTTGGACAGAGTGGATTCGCAGAGGATTTGTTTTCCTTGTGGTATCTTGCCCATGTGCATTGGTTATTTCAATCCCGCTGACTTTCTTCGGAGGTATTGGTGCGGCATCTAAACGAGGTGTTCTTGTAAAAGGAAGTAATTATTTAGAGGCGCTTAATAATGTCAGCATTATTGTGTTCGATAAAACTGGAACACTTACAAAGGGTGTTTTCAATGTGACTGATATTCTGCCTGCAAATGGATTTTCAAAAGAACAGGTTCTGGAGTATGCGGCAGAGGCAGAGAGTTTTTCTAACCATCCTATTGCAAAATCCATTCTTGCTGCTTATGGAAAAGAAATTGATCAGTCAGTGATTTCTGATTATAAGGAAATTTCAGGATATGGAATCAGTGTAATGGCAGGGGAAAAGAAAGTTTTTGCTGGCAATACGAAACTTATGGATACAGAATGTATAGAGTACACAACCTGTGAAAACGCAGGTACAAAAGTTTATTTGGCGGTAGATGGTCAATATGCAGGATGTATTTTGATAACAGATGAAGTGAAGCCGGACAGTAAAAAAGCAATTTCTGACCTGAAACATATCGGCGTGGAAAAAACAGTCATGCTTACCGGTGATGATGAAAAAATTGGGAAGTCCGTTGCAGAAGAATTGCAGTTGGATGAATATTATGCACAGCTGCTTCCTGACCAAAAAGTGGAAAAGGTTGAGCTTTTAGATAGTAAAAAGAGACCGGGAAGCAAATTGGCTTTTGTTGGTGATGGTATCAATGACGCTCCTGTCCTTGCCCGTGCAGATGTTGGTATTGCAATGGGTGGGCTTGGTTCGGATGCGGCCATTGAAGCAGCAGATGTAGTTCTGATGACAGATGAACCGTCTAAGCTGGTGGACGCGATTGAAGTAGCAAAAGCGACAAAACAGATTGTCATGCAGAATATAGTGATTGCTCTTGGGATTAAAAGTGTGTTCCTGATTCTTGGCGCTCTTGGTATTGCGGGAATGTGGGAAGCTGTATTTGGTGATGTAGGCGTTACCATAATTGCTGTTTTGAACGCAATGAGAATTTTGAAAGAATAGGAAATGAGGTGGGAATGTGAAACGAAAACTGATTCTGTTAGTTGTTACGATTGTTTTTCTTGTAGGTTTTGGTGCCATTTTACATTCACCGCCTTCTATGATTGATGCAGTCACAGGAGCAACACCGAAGTCAAAAAAGGCGGCTCAAGCCTCCGCACAGTTGGAAGGCTCTTATGTTCTCAGTATTAATATGATGTCAGATGGTCTCGACAACGAGAACACCCGGAATAAATTAAAAGAATTGGCACTGGACGATTCGGAAACAAATGAAACAGATCTCATGAAAACGGACATTAGTTTTCGGTTATATGTATCTGAGACGGATTATCCGCTTGTCAGTTATGCTAAGAAACTCTGTGACAGATTGAAACAGGCCGGTTTTTCCGTAGATCTGAAAGAG
Organism: Coprococcus sp. AF99-45; assembly: GCF_027663865.1. Classification (NCBI taxonomy): domain Bacteria; kingdom Bacillati; phylum Bacillota; class Clostridia; order Lachnospirales; family Lachnospiraceae; genus Coprococcus; species Coprococcus sp. AF99-45. The sequence continues at coordinate 3,479 of NZ_JAQDGZ010000041.1, read as the reverse complement.
TACAGTAACACAATGATGCTATCAAGAGTGGTAAGTGGAAAGTATGATGTATTCCTGGCATCGGATGATTTTATTGACGTTACAACGTTATCACAGATGGACTATATGATCATGGACAGCGAAGAAATGAGGTGAGCGGGAATTTATGAGAAAATGGAATACGATTTTGTCTGTTTTAATGCTTCTCATTTTTATGATTCATGGAATCATGGGAAGCTTTATGCTGAACGGAGTTGGAAGTAGTGCAGGGAAACTTCTTGCATGGATTGGTGTTGGTATTCTTGTTGTGCATACGGTGATTGGTGTCATCCTGACAGTTCAGAGTTTACAGACAGCGAAGCAATCCGGAAAAATGTATCTGAAACAGAACGCCATATTCTGGGCGAGACGAGCCAGTGGGCTGGCAATACTGATCCTGCTGTTCTTCCATATTGGCTTGTTTGGAAAGGTGCAGAATGGGACATATATTTTGTTCCCTTTTACAACGGTAAAGATGGTAACTCAGCTTTTGTTCGTGGTGGCAATCTTTGTTCATATTTTTATCAATATCCGCCCATTGCTCGTATCGCTGGGAATCATCAGTTATAAAGAACGAAGGGGTGATATTTATTTGATTCTTTCGGTGCTCCTTCTGTTTATAGCGGGCGCAGTTATTTTCTATTATATTGGGTGGCAATATCTATGAGTAAGACAATTATTATTATAGGTGCTGGACTGGCAGGACTTTCAGCGACTTTGCAGGCAACGGAAAATGGATGCAATGTAAAACTGGTTTCCTCCCTTCCGTCAGAGCGGGCACAGTCTGTTATGGCGGAGGGCGGTATCAACGCAGCTTTGAATACAAAAGATGAAAACGACAGTCCCGAAGAACATTTTACAGATACAATAAAGGCAGCATGTGGTCTGGCAGATCCAAATGCAGTTTGGGGAATGACACAGGCAGCACCGGAGCTGGTGCACTGGCTGCTAAAACTTGGAGTTAAATTTAACATGAGTGGCTATGATGATGTGGATCTGCGAAATTTTGGCGGGCAGAAAAAGAAACGGACTGCTTTTGCACAGAGCGATACCGGGAAGCAGATCATGACAGCTATGATAGACGCTGTTCGCAGGAAAGAAGCATTTGGTATGGTAGAACGGTTCAGCCATCATTCTTTCCTAACACTTCGTCTGTGTGGCAATATTTGTTGTGGCTGCGTAATCAGGGATGAATACAGTCAGGAGACTGTGGAATTACCGGGGGATGCGGTTATTGTTGCCACCGGTGGTATGCACGGATTGTTTGGAAATACAACGGGTTCGCTGAGCAATACAGGAGAAGTCACCGCAGAATTGTTCCGGCTTGGTGTTCCTCTGGCAAATGGCGAGATGATCCAGTATCATCCGACAACTGTGAAATGTGGTGGAAAACGCATGCTCATCAGCGAGGCGGCCAGAGGGGAAGGTGGCAGGTTGTTTGCCATGAAAGATGGAAAACAATGGTATTTCATGGAGGAAAAATACCCGGAGCTTGGAAATCTGATGCCACGAGATATTACCGCCAGAGAGATATGGAAGGTCAGCCATGAATCAGAGGTATTTCTTGACATGACGGAAATATCGGAGGAGATTATTTCAAATAAGCTATCTGGTCTGGCAGACGATTGTATGACCTATTTGCATAAAGATATACGAAAGGAACCGGTGTCTGTTTTACCGGGAATTCACTATTTTATGGGAGGTATTCTGGTGGATGAGCAGCACAGAACGCCGATTCAGAATCTTTACGCTGCCGGAGAATGCTGTGCCCAATATCATGGTGCCAACCGTCTTGGTGGAAATTCTCTGTTAGGAGCGTTATACGGAGGACGTGTTGCGGCAAAATCAGCATGCGAACAGGCAGATGTAGTAGATCTATCTTGTGCGACACAGATAGATTTTCCACCAGCGTCTCAAATTTCAGAAATAAAGCAATTAAACAAAGTGATGCAGGAGACTATGGGCGTTGTCAGAAATGAGAATACGTTGTTAAATGGGATTCAAACGGTACAAGCGCTGACAGGAAATCTTCCATTGCTTGGCATGGCAGTTCTAAAGAGTGCTCTTGCAAGAAAAGAAAGCCGTGGTGCACACTGGCGGGAGGATTATCCGAAGAGCAATGACAATGATTACCTTAAAACAACGGTAGCCAGATTTGATGGAAAGCAGATACAGATTTCCTTTGTACCTGTTCCAGAAAGGCGGTGATTCACTTGGTATATAAAATAAAAATCAGGCGGCAGGAGAGTCAGAAATCAGATAGTTATTGGCAGGAATTTGAGTTTGACGGAAGCAAAAACAGCTCTGTTGCCACTGTTCTAAAGGAATTGAACAGTAGAACTCCTTTGAAAGATAACTCAGGAACTATAGTTACTCCCATCAGTTGGGAATGTAGCTGTATGGTGCGAAAATGTGGGGCTTGCGCCATGCTGATTAACGAACGTCCGAGGCTGGCATGCTCTACATTTCTACATATGTTAAAAGGTTCTACAATCACCTTGGAACCTTTAAGCAAATTTCCGCTTGTAAGAGATTTGATCGTTGACCGGTCAAATCTGTTTGAAAATTTGAAAAAACTGAACCTTTGGCTTGAAAGTGAAGCTTATATGAGTTCGTGGACACATGAACCGAGATACCAGTCGGCACGCTGTCTGATGTGTGGCTGCTGCCTTGAAGTGTGTCCTAACTTCTCTGCAAATGGGACTTTCGCAGGCGCTGTTGCTGCAGTCAACGCATTTCGGATTCTGAATGAAGAACAGGAAAGCACTCATTTGAATGAGATTTCTGCTGAATATAAGAAGAAATATTTTGAGGGATGCGGGAAGTCGTTATCTTGTCATGATATTTGTCCGATTGGTCTGCCTGTGGAAGAACTGCTTGTAAGGTCGAATGCAGCGGCTGTTTGGGGCAAATAAAATGGATGATAAAAGCTATAATGAATGTATGAAGAGAATCAAAAACTTGATTCTCTTTTTTAAAACACATACATTGGCAAATATCTATGTATATATTATATTGAACATAGACAATGATCAATGTGAGGTGTCAATATGAATGCAATGGATGTGGCTTTGATATGCAAGGCTTTGGGCGATGCGAACCGGCTGGAAATTGTACAGATGCTGTCGGATGGAGAAAAGTGCGGGTGTAAACTTTTGGAAAGATTTGAAATTACCCAGCCAACTTTATCTCATGATGAATTTTCCGGAAATATTGTAGCTAATAGTTATTTAAACTGTTGTATTTGTTTAAAAATTAAAAAATATCTAATGAGTCTTCCGCATCTACCCACATCTGCAAATTTCCATCAAGATATAATCTTGCATATTCAAGAGGATCATCAATGGCGAGTGCGTTTAATGCACAGTCTGATCCTGATGTGGTTTTTAAGTCCTTTTCAGCTTCCCAACAGTCAATGCGGAGCATATAGCCAACAGAGGTATAAACATCAATGCTGTTTC
>NZ_JAQDGZ010000040.1:0-6194 GCF_027663865.1 Coprococcus sp. AF99-45 | reverse complement strand
TGTTCTTGGCGCGCCAGTTTTCCCCCACGGAAATCTGGCGTTTTTTGTTGCCATTTTTTCGGAGATGACCCGGTTGTCTGCCGGTGTCGGTCTCCGCCTCCATTCGATTCACCCGTCAATCACCCGTGAATCGAAATGGAGGTACATAATGAAGAAAATTAACCTTCGGGAACTTTATCCTGATGTTTATACAACAGACTTTTTTGTAGATGTGACAGAGGAAGTAATGGAGACTATTCGAGCAGTTGAACGTGCGGAGGCTGCGTATGAGCGAAAGATGTATCGTTATAAAGCACAGTATTCTCTGGATTGCGAGAATGGCATTGAAAATGCGGTGTTGTTGAAGCCGCAGACACCGGAGATGGTTCTGGAGGAAAAACAGTTTCAGGAGCAGGTCTATGCCGCTGTGATGAAGCTGCCGGAGAAACAGGCAAAGCGAATTTATGCCCGATACTATCTGGGAATGACGGTAAATGAAATTGCCGAAGTAGAAGGTGTAGACCCAAGCCGTGTCCGAGACAGTATCCGCCGTGGATTAAAGCAGCTTGTAAAATATTTTTGATAAAATTTCATTTGATGCGCCTGTTTTTTGCCTTTTTTGTCAGTGTTAATAAGAAGGACAAGTTTTCCTCCTTCATCAGTACATTGACAATCGAATAGACAGCACAACAGGTACATAACCCATGTACGAGCGAATATGAAACGCCGCGAAGATGGAGCAGTCAGGGAGGTGATGAAAAGACTTCTTCGGAGCAATCAGCATTGCAACGCTGGACGCGGCCCGTAACAATGGTCTTATTTCTTATGTGCAATATGTGCAGAATGGCTGTGTGTACTTTACTTCAGCGGGCCCTCAGGAGTATATCGCAAAATGCACCCACAGAGCAAAGCCAGCAGAAAAGAACGCAACTTATCGTAAACCTCGCAGAGCTGGAGTGTGAGCCGGTCCGTATCCTTGTCGAAATCATAATGGTCTGATAAAACATAGATACAGTGCTGGAGTCTATTCTTAGGAGGTGACGGAATTGGCCAAACGGCAAACAATAATTCCTCAATATGGCACAGTTATGAAAAGAGGTGTCCTTATATTATAGGACCAGAATCAAAGACGCGAATGGTAAGCTCGTAGCTATCTACGCAAAAACACCTGAAGAACTATACAACAAAGAAACGCTTGCGTTGGAACAGATAAACTTGTATTGTTCGAGATAAAGAACTATAATGTACTCTGTGGAGGTGCATAATGGATTATATGACACTAAAAGAGGCCGCCGAAAAATGGGGCGTGACACCTCGTAGAGTAAATTACTATTGCGCTGCTGGGCGTATCCCCGGCGCTGTAAAGATGGCTGGTGTTTGGCTGATTCCAAAGAACGCAGAAAAGCCGATTGACGGAAGGACAAAACAAGGGAAGGGGTTGCACCATGAATAAAATCCTGATTATAGATGATGACAGAGAACTGTGCGCTTTGATTAAACGTAGCGTACAAGCAGAAAACATAGAAGCTGATTTTTGTAATACCGGAAAAGAGGGCTTACAAAAATTAAGAGAGCAGGAGTATCAGCTTGTGGTGCTGGATGTGATGATGCCTGGTATGGATGGCTTTGAAACGCTGGAAGAAATCCGCAAAGAGAACAGTCTGCCGATTTTGATGTTCACATCTAAAAATGACAGCATTTCTAAAGTACGGGGCTTACGAGCCGGGGCGGACGATTATCTGACAAAACCGTTTGATATGGACGAACTGATTGCCCGTATTGCGTCCCTCATTCGCCGCTACACCCGTTTTAATCAGCAAGCTGGAGCTGTGCAAAAACTGGATTTTGATGGATTGCAAATTGACCTTGAAAATCGTTCTGTTACGACGGAAAATGGCATTTTTGAACTTCCACCAAAGGAATTTGATCTGCTCCTGTACTGTGCAAAGCATCAAGGAAAAATTTTGACAAAACAGCAGATTTATGAGGAAGTTTGGGGCGAAGAATATTTCTATGATGACAGTAACATTATGGCGATTATCAGTCGGCTTCGTAAAAAATTAGAAGTCAATCCTTCAAGCCCAAAGTATATACAAACGGTCAAAGGGATTGGCTACCGGTTTAATAAGGAGGTGTAGTCAGTATGGAAATCATTGTATTCTTGTCCATTGTGATTGCTGTTGGGGCTGTATTGACTTCCATCGTTCTCGTTCGGCGTGTAAAAAAACAAATAGCAGAAATGACCGATGTGCTGGTTGATGTGAAAAACGGAAATGGCAACCGGCGTATTCTATCTGCAACAAATGAACTGACAGCACCTCTTGCCTATGAAATCAACGAGATTGTTGTGGCCTATGAAAGCAGACTTTCAACTGTACGGCAGACAGAAGAAACCAACCGCCAGCTTATGACGAGCCTTTCACATGATGTGCGAACGCCCCTTACTACTCTGATTGGGTATCTTGACGCTGCACACAAAGGACTGGTCACAGGAAAAGACCGGGATGATTATATTGAAACCGCCCGCCGGAAAGCCCATGATCTGAAAGAATACATTGATGTACTCTTTGACTGGTTCAAGTTAAATTCAAACGAGTTTGCTTTGGAGATCCAGAGCGTTGAGGCCACAGAGCTGACAAGAAATATCCTCATTGACTGGATACCGATTTTTGAGGATAAACAGGTTGAGTATGACATCGATATTCCCGAACAGCCTGTCCGGGTAAGATTGGATATGGACAGCTATATGAGGATTGTCAATAATCTCATTCAAAATGTAATCGCTCACAGCCATGCAGACAAAATCAAAATTGCCCTGTCAAAGAAGGAAAATAACATGGAGCTGCTGCTGGCGGATAATGGAGTGGGAATTGAGAAGGAAGATTTGAAACACATTTTTGAACGGCTCTATAAGTGTGACAAAGGACGGTCTGAAAAAGGAAGCGGTCTTGGTCTTTCCATTGTCCATCAGCTTGTAGAAAAGATGGGTGGGAGTATAACAGTTGAAAGTTTACCGGGAAAAGGAACTGAATTTATGTTGCTTTTTCCTTTGGAGAGTTAAGCGGGTTCCCGTCTTTATGGCGGGAGCCTTTGTCATTTTACTGGATTTCAAATTGCAAGGTTAATGCAAGGTTGCGGCAAGGTTAATGCAAGGTTGGCGTGATAGAATACCTTACAGAACAGGAGGTTTTGAATATGGATACAAATTATATCATTGAAACAAAAAATCTGACGAAGCAATACGGCTCACAAAAGAGTGTGGCTGACTTAAATATCCATGTGAAGCGTGGGAAAATTTACGGTCTGCTGGGCAGAAACGGAGCTGGAAAAACCACTACCATGAAAATGCTGTTGGGCTTAACGAAGCCGACTTCCGGGGAGGTCAAAATCTGGGGAAAGTCTTTGCAAGGGAATGAAAAGAAGCTGTTGCCCCGTATCGGAAGCCTGATTGAGTCCCCCGGTTTTTATCCCAATCTGACCGGCACAGAGAACCTGCGTATCTTTGCTACTCTGCGGGGCGTACCAAACAATCATGCTATCAAAGATGCTCTGGATCTGGTAGGACTGCCCTACAAAGATAAAAAGCTCTTTTCACAGTATTCTCTTGGTATGAAGCAGCGGCTTGCCATCGCCCTTGCCGTTATGCACGATCCGGAGCTTTTGATTTTGGATGAGCCGATCAACGGCCTCGATCCCATCGGTATTGCAGAAGTACGCTCCTTTATTCGGGAGCTTTGCGACGCAAGAGGAAAAACTATTTTGATTTCCAGTCACATTCTTTCGGAGATTTCCTTGCTGGCTGACGATATTGGAATTATTGACCACGGTGTATTGCTGGAAGAAGAAAGCCTTGCTGAGTTGGAGCAAAAAAGCAGTAAACATATCCGGTTTACGCTCTCTGATACTGCACAGGCGGCAAGAATTTTGGAACGCAATTTCCATGAAACCCATTTTTCCATACAAGACGACCACAATCTGCGTCTACACAATATGGAGCTACCCGTGGGGAAAATTGTAACTGCTTTTGTAGAAAACGGATTGGAGGTATCAGAAGCACATACCTGTGAAGAAAGTCTTGAAGATTACTTCAAGCGTGTGACAGGGGGCGAAGGAATTGCTTAAACTAATCAAATGCGAATTTTTGAAATTGAAACGGAAGAAATTTATTCCGCTGATTATTTTGGCTGCGTTCCTGTTTCCAATCCCGCTGACTTATCTGATGACAACGCCCTCTATGATGGAGCGATATACGGATCGGGCAGATGCTTTCGATGGACTATTTAACATGGTGTTGGGATATGGTATCCAGTTTTTACTGCCCTGCATTATCGGAGTGATTGCCGCTATTCTGTTTTTTATGGAACGCGACAACGATACATTCAAAAATCTGCGTACAATTCCCGTAACCAGCACGCAAATGGTACTTGCAAAGATTATTGTCCTTTTTATCTTTGGAATTGTTTTTTGCGTGGCTTCTACCATTGCAACAATTCTTTGCGGAATTGGAACATTGGAAGTTTATGGAATTGGTTATAAGCTGTTTTTGGCGGTTGAAACGGGGACCTTCATTACGGCAGGAACACTCCCGTTGATTGTTCTTGTTGTCTTTTTCAGTAAGACCTATGTTTTTTCCATTTTGCTGTGCGTCTTTTACAGCGTTCTGAACATGAGTGCTACGGCATTGTTTGACACGCTGCCTAAAACCATGTTATGGCTTCTGCCCACGCCACTGACTACATTTTGGAGTGCGGGAGATATGGCGGCTCATGGAATAAAAATGGACTTGGAGCAAATGACAGGTCTAATTCCCTCAACATTTCAAGTTGTATTCATTCTTGGGATTATGGCATTCGTTTCGTTCTTACTGATTGACAGATTATATAAGCAGAGGGGGGAATAAACATGGTTCGCATTGTAAAAACAGAATTTTATAAATTGAAAAGGTATCATATCCTTTGGGCGGGCGTTGCACTCATGATCCTATCCGTCCTGCTGACCTTGTTTACCTCTATGGCGAATGATGGTTCCGTTTGGGATTTTGCCTATCTTACAGAACAGGTCATCAAAAACAATATGTCCATGATTTTTCCGATGTGTATCAGCCTAATTGCTGGATATATGATTTCTCGTGAGCAGACGGATGACACATTGAAAAATATTCTGACTGTGCCGATCTCTTTTAAGAAACTGTTGACTGGAAAATTGATTGTGTGCGGCGTATTGTCTATTATTTTCGGGCTGATATGCAGTCTGTTTACAATCATAGCAGAAATGATTGTGGGATTTCCTGGCTTTGAGATTTCCTTAGCTCTAAAAGCAGCCTTGCAGATTACTGCGGTTAATTTCTTTTTATATCTTGCGGTTCTGCCGATTATCGCTCTTACTTGTCGGAGGGCAGGCAGCTTTTTAGTCGGTGTAATCATTGCTTTTGTCTATGGATATGGAGGGATGTTTGCCGCAGGAAATATGACATTAGCAAACCTTTATCCGATTACCGCAAGTCTCGGAATGGTAGGCTACCGTAGCTATGATACCGCAGTCAACTGGAATATTGGAACCTGTTCTTGCAGTCTTGCGCTTGCTGTCGTTATTTCTGCCATCTTGATTTTGTGCATGAAAGAACGAGAAGCAACCCAAACAAAGAAAAAGGCCAAAAAGGTAGCTCCAAAGAAAGGCTGGTGATGATTTTATGAAGATAATAGTTTTAGCATTAACATTCGTCCTTGTGGGAAGTTTTATGCTTGCTGGCTGTTCAAAAGATGAAATTCTCAATCATTACAATAACATTGTTCAATCTGCGGGCTCCATAGAACTGACAGGGAAATCGTCACTGCAAGGGGAAAAAGAAAAAGGGATTGATGATTATACAGGGACTTATACGGCTGATTATGCGAACTTTTCAGGTATAGAGTATTTGTTCGGAGGAACTTCCATAAAGAGAGAAGCCGGTAAGGATCTGTCCATTGATTGCACCTTGGAGATTACGGAAGGTACTGCAAAAGTATTTTGGATTTCTGGATCTGATGAAGCAGTCACGTTGATTGAAGCAACCGGAACTTATAGTGACACAATTACACTTCCTGATGGTGGAAATTATTTTGGCATTGAATGTGAGAATTTCACTGGAAACATTGAATTAAATATTGAATAATACTCTGCCGCGCGACGGTAAAAGAAAAAAAGCCGTCGTAAAGCAGACACATTTTCACGCGCCT
>NZ_JAQDGZ010000004.1:46140-240905 GCF_027663865.1 Coprococcus sp. AF99-45 | reverse complement strand
GGGTTCGATTCCCGTCGGAGTCATCTGGCGCCATAGCCAAGTGGTAAGGCAAAGGTCTGCAACACCTCTATCACCAGTTCAAATCTGGTTGGCGCCTCTAGGAGAAATCTGGAAACAATTGTTTCCAGATTTTTTGGTATACAAATATAATATACCATATATAAAAATGCGGTATGTGAAGAATGTGCTTCCTACATCAAAAAATAACAGAAAATATATTGAAAATCAGCTTTCGGGAGCCATTGAGCAGATGGAAGAATATATCAGAAAGTATCCGATGTTTCTTGTTATGGATTATGTGTAAAACTATAGATTATTATAACAATTAAAATATTGTTTCGTCATCTTGAATATGCTATACTGGAATTATGTTTATAGGGGCAAAGCTGTTGAAAAACTGTGACGCAAAGCCAAAGGGACTAAGGCAGTACGCTATGTCAGCCGGTTGCAATAAGAAGATGCGGATAGGTTAATAGAGTAAGTGAAAAAAGCTATTCGGCTTAAATTTTAGTCACCTGTATAACGCAGGTGACTTTTTTGTTTCATAGGAAATTACATTTTCTATGTAGAAAAACTTCCGGCAGAATGCATAGGAGATGAGGGAAATGAAAAAAGGAAAGAAATGGAAAAAAATTGAAGCATTCTGCATTTTGCTCATTGTGACATTGTTGCTTATTTTTGTCAGAATACTGTATCAGCCGGGTACGGAGTCGGAAAGGGGCGAGTTGTACACCTTCAGCAATGGATGGTATCAGCTGAAGGATGGGAAAAAGACGGAGCTCAAATTGCCGTGTTTTGTTACAGCGGATAAAGATGGGCAGATCATTCTTTACAATGATATGTTATCAGAGGCTGATAAGGGAAAAATCTTGTCGATCCGAGGAATACAGGATCAGCTGGAAGTCTGCATAGGAGACCGGCTTCTCTACCAATATAAGGATAACAGATTTGAAAAAAACAGGCAGATGAAAGGGAAAATATGGGCAGATATTTCTTTGCCGGAGAAAATCGGGCAGGAAGTGTTATCAATCAGCTATGAAACTAAAAAGAATGCCAGACTATATGTGTATGCCCCGATGATCGGAGAGTTTTGTTCTGTTTTCAGACAGCATCTGCTAGGATCGATTTTTTCGATACTGGTAGTTTTGGGAATGACCGGTCTCGGTATCGTTTCGGTGATTGTTTTTTTCTATACCAGATACAGGCAGATCGTAGAAAAGAGATTTTTAAATGTAGCATTGTTTTTGCTTCTATGCAGTCTGTGATGTATTCTGGATTCGGGAATTTACCAGATGTATGGCAGTCAGAATGCAGCAGGAACGTTGGTATCCTTTTATGCGTTTATGACGATGCCTGTTCTCATGCTGTTATTTGTACAAAATACAGTGAGTGAAAGTGTAAGATGGATACCGCAGGTCTGGATTTTTCTTCTTTATGCAAATGCTGTTTTACAGGGATTCTTGTATTTTCTGTTTAGGATTCCTTTTATAGACATGTTATTTATCACACATCTTTTATTATTTACGGGGGTTGTGTCTATGATTCTTCTTTTGTGGAAAGAGTATCGGAAAACGCAGGAGAAGGAAGTAAATCTCTGTCTAAAGGCATTTGGTGTATTAGGGATAAGCGGTGTAATCGCACTGGTACTGTACTGGGTATTATCCATTTACTGGTATGAATCTATTTTCCAGTTTGGCATTCTTCTTTATATTGCTGTTTTGTTTTGGGGATTGCTTTGTAAAGTATCCAACAACATTCAGTTTTGCCTGGAACAGGAGGTTTATAGGAGAATGTCCTTGGAAGACCGGATGACAGATATGAAAAACCGGAAATCATTTGAGATGTATCTTGAAGAGATCCAGGAGGGTGCGATTTTACTTGAAAATGTATTATTGTTGTTTGTGAAAATTGCAGAACTGAAGAAGATTAATGATATGTCTGGAAGACAGATGGGTGATGAAACGGTTATCCGAACGGCAAGAAGCATCCAGAGTGCAGAAAGGAGTGTTCTGGAACAGCAGGCAGACGATATGCTTTGTTCAAATAAATAAAAACCGGCGGAGGATAAATATGACTTATAATATAGATTTTCTTATTGCGGCAATGGTTATATTGTTGCTGGTTTTATGGTATTTTCTGGGACAGAAAAGAGCAGAGGATCTGAATAATCAGGTATTCCTTTTCTTTGCCATCATCGGTATTTTAGATGTGGTTGCGGAACTTGCCAGTAATTATTATATTTCTTTTCCAAATAGTAATTGTGAAATTGCTGCAATGCTTGCAACAACGATCTTTTATCTGCTTCAGGCATTGCTGCCGTTTACGGTGATCTGTTATATTCAGACATTACATGATAATAAGATCATTTCGGCAAAAAAGATGTTTTTATCAGGTGTGCCGACATTCATTCTGATGGGGATGATTCTGACAAACCCGTTCACAGAAAAGCTGTTTTATTTTGATATACCGGCAGGCTATATGAAAGGTCCATGGTATATGCTGATGTATTACAGTGCACTTTGTCATATGGCAGCAGCCTTGATCCTTATTGTTATATGGCGGAAAAAACTGGGCTATCAAAAAGTGAAGAGCCTGCTGGAAATCCTGTTGATATCCGGTGCGGGAGTGGTGATCCAGCTTTTATATCATCCGCTTCTTACAACAGGGTTTGGTATGAGTCTGGGAATTCTGGCACTATTTATTACGATCAACAATCCTCATGCAAATATCGATACACTTACCGGATTATACAATCATCTGTATCTGGTCAGAAAAAGCAATGAGCTGATCAGTGCGGCAAAATCATTTCACATTATTACGGTGTATCTTTATCAATTGAGGCACATTAATAAAATCGCAGGGGTACAGGGCGGTAATTTAATCTTAAAGCTGACAGCAAGAAAACTTGGTGAGATGTGCGGGAAAAAAGCATTTCGTACAACGGGAAAGCGTTTTATGATACTTACCGGTTCACTTGAAGAATATGAATATTATCTTACGCAGCTGAAGAGAATGTTTGATGGAAACAGTAAGCTGAATGTCAACAATAAAATTATTACAGTGCCTGTGATCATAAGCGGGATCATGAATGCGCAGAAACTTGGAGACAGCGGGCTTATTCTAGAGTATGCTGAATATCTGGAAGCCTTATCTGCGAAAAATGGTCTGACAGAGGTGATACAGGATGATTATCAGACGATGAATGGTTTCCTTTATAATAAACGGGTAGAACAGTATTTGCATAAGGCGATTACAGAGGATCTGTTCGAGATATACTATCAGCCGGTTTACTCTACACGGAAAAAATGCTTTATCACACTGGAAGCACTAAGTCGCCTTCAGCATCCGGAGCTTGGCTGGATCGCACCAGATGTATTTATTCAGATTGCAGAAAAAAATCATATGATCGAACAGATCACAGATCTACAGTTTAGTCGTGTCTGCAGATTTTTAGGAGAAAACCGATACCTGATGAGGCATCTTCTGAATGTAAAAGTGAACCTGTCTTCTCTGGATCTGATGAGAAATGACTGTAGCAGACATTTTATCCGGATTATGGATGCTTATAAGATTCCACATAACTGGATACAGTTTGAAATCACAGAAACGGTTGCGACTGAATGCAATGCGGGTCTAAGAAGAGTTGCGGAGGAATTTACGGACGCTGGCATTGGTTTGTGTCTGGATGATTTTGGTTCCGGATATGCAAATCTGAATACGGTAATGAGGCTTCCGTTTTCTGTGATCAAGGTTGACAGATCTCTGCTTTTTGATATCTGCAGGGATGAGAAACGGGCAATTTTCTATGAAAGTGTTGTAGAAACATTTCATAAAATGAATTATCATATTGTTTCCGAAGGGGTGGAAACGCAGGAAGAAATGGAACAGATCAGCAGCTGGGGAGTCGAGATGATTCAGGGCTATTATTTTTCCAAGCCGCTTCCTGAAAAAGAGCTTTTGGAATTGCTGAAGAAGCAGGATAATATAGAAAGATAAAATTAAGAGGCAATTCATCAGGCAGACAAATTAATGTATGAAAATAAAAGAATGTCATAAAGAGGAGGAAAGAAATGTTACTTATTAAAAATGCAAAAGTTTATGCACCGGAGTATGTTGGAAAAAAGGATCTTTTAGTATGTGGGGGAAAAATTGAATGTATGGAAGATAAGATCGAGGATTTTCCGATCGCATGTGAAGTTATTGATGCAGAGGAAAGAATTCTTACACCGGGGTTTATTGATCAGCATGTTCATGTTACCGGAGGCGGTGGGGAAGGAAGCTTTCATACCCGTACACCGGAACTTCAGCTGTCAGAACTGGTAAAAGGCGGAATTACAACGGTTGTAGGACTTCTTGGAACGGACGGACTTACAAGGAGTGTTGAAAATCTTTACGCAAAAGTACAGGCTTTATGCGAAGAAGGGGTAAGTGCGTATATGCTTACCGGTGCATATGGATATCCAAGTCCGACTATTACCGGAGAGGTAGATCGGGATATTATGTTTGTTGAAAAAGTACTTGGCGTGAAACTTGCCATTTCAGATCATCGGGCACCGAATGTGACGGAAAGTGAACTGATCCAGCTTGCGAGCAAGACCAGAACGGCAGGTATGTTAAGCGGAAAACCTGGAATCGTGGTGCTGCATATGGGAGATGCAGATGCTGGATTGTCGCCGGTGTTTGAAGCTTTGGAAAAGAGTATGATTCCGATCAAGATTTTCCGTCCGACTCATGTGAACCGCAGAAAAGGTCTTCTGGAAGAGGGCTATCAGTTGCTTGAAAAGGGTGGATACATCGATCTTACCCGTGGCATCAGTGAGGACTTTTGTCCGGGCGGATGCATTTTAGAAGCAAAAGAAAAGGGAATCCCGACAGAGCATATTACCATCAGCTCCGACGGACACGGAAGCTGGTCAAAATACAGAGAAGACGGAAGCCTGTTGGAAATCGGTGTTTCCTCAGTAGATGCGCTGCGGGAAGAACTTCTGTATATGGTACATGAGCTTGATATGAAGCTGGAAGATGCACTTCCATATATGACATCACATGTAGCGGAGGCACTGGGATTGCAGGGTAAGAAAGGGACAATACAAAAAGGAGCCGATGCAGATCTGCTTTTGTGGGACAATGACCTGAAGCTTGACAGTTATATTGCAGGTGGAAAAATCTTTATGCAAAAAGAAAAAATCATTTGCAAGGGAACCTATGAAAAATAGGAATTGAATAAAGTACAACGTTAGCCTGTTAAAATATTCCCTTGCGGAAATGCCGGAAAAGCCTTAAAATAAAGGAATCATGTGTATACAGAAAGGAATATGCTTTATGGAAAAAGGGACTATTTTTAAATTTCATAACGATCTGGATACAGACCAGATCATCGCATCCCAGTATCTGTTGCTGCCGAATCTTGAGGAGATGAAGAGCCACGCATTTGAATCTCTGGATCCGGATTTTGCACAGAAGGTAAAACCGGGAGATTTCGTGGTCGGAGGAGAGAACTTTGGATGTGGATCTTCCAGAGAGCAGGCTCCGGGTGTGTTAAAAGCGTTAGGTGTAAAAGCTGTTATCGCAAAATCATTTGCAAGAATTTTTTATAGAAATGCTATCAATATCGGACTTCCTGCTATTGTCTGTAAAGACCTTCCGGATGAAGTAAAGACCGGAGATCAGATGGAGCTTCATATGCTGGAAGGAACCGCTGAGGCAAATGGAAAGGTTTATTCCTGCACAAAACTGCCGGAATATATGCAGAATATTTTGAATCAGGGCGGACTTATTGCGTCTCTGAACCGTGAGGAGGAATAGACGATGGGAATGACAATTGCTGAAAAGATCATTGCAGCGGCAGCCGGTGTGGAAAGCGTAAAGCCGGGTGACATCCATACAGTAGAACTGGATCGTCTGATGAGTAATGACGGAACTACACATCTTACCGTTGATATGTATAATAATAAATTAAAAAATCCGCATATTGCAGATACAGGCAAGCTGGTATTTATCGTAGATCATAACGTACCGTCTGACTGTCCAAAGACAGCCGCATCCCAGAAGAAGATGCGTGATTTTGCAAAGGCAAACCACATTGATTTCTGGGAAGGGAAAGGTGTATGCCACCAGATTATGATGGAAAATTATGTTCGTCCGGGAGAACTGATCTTTGGTGCAGACAGCCATACCTGTTCTTACGGTGCACTTGGTGCATTCGGGACCGGTGTTGGATGTACAGACTTTCTTTACGGTATGGTAACAGGAACTTCCTGGGTAATGGTACCGGAGACTGTGAAATTCAACCTGGTTGGAAAGCTGCCGGAAGGTGTATATGCGAGAGATCTGATCCTCACCATCATCGGTGAAGTCGGGGCCAACGGATGTAACTATCAGGTGATGGAATTTACCGGAGAGGGCGCGAAGACTCTGACAATCAGTGACCGTATCGCACTTTGCAATATGGCAGTAGAAGCCGGAGCTAAGACCGGTATTTTTGAAGTTGATGATGTGGCAATGGAATATTTAAAAGAGCATGGACGCGAGCCAAAGGCTGTATATCACAGCGATCCGGATGCGCATTATGTAAGAGAATATACATTTGACTTATCCAAGGTAGAGCCGGTTGTTGCAAAACCGGATTTTGTAGACAATCTTGCGCCGGCAAAAGACGTGCGCGGTATCAAGATTGATGAGGCATTCCTTGGATCCTGCAACAACGGACGTATCGAAGATCTCCGTGTAGGCGCACAGGTTATCAAAGGAAAGAAAGTATCTGAAAAAGTAAGATTCCTTGTTGTTCCGGCAAGTCAGACTATTTACAGACAGGCTCTGGAAGAAGGACTGATCGATATCTTCATGGATGCAGGTGCGATCGTGATGAACCCGAACTGTAGTGTATGCTGGGGAAGCTGCCAGGGCGTAATCGGTGAAAATGAAGTCCTGATCAGTACAGGAACCCGCAACTTTAAGGGACGTGCAGGACATCCGAGTTCAAAGGTATATCTTGGATCGGCTGCAACCGTTACAGCATCTGCCATTGCCGGAGAAATTGCACTGGCAAGTGATGTGTAAGAGACGAAATTACGTTTGACGAGGTGACATAAGATGGATAAATTTACAGGACGTGTATGGGTTCTTGGAGATGACATTGATACCGATATCATCATTCCAACTGAATACCTTGCACTTAAGACAATCGATGATATGAAGCAGTATGGCTTTTCTCCTCTTCGTCCGGAACTTGCCGGACAGATCCAGAAGGGGGATATCATTGTAGCAGGAAAGAACTTTGGTTGCGGTTCGTCAAGAGAACAGGCACCGGAGATCATCAAGGCAATGGGTGTGCAGTGTGTGATCGCCAAATCATTTGCAAGGATCTTTTTCCGTAATTCGATCAACAACGGACTCCTTCTGATTGAACAGCCGGATCTTTATGATGATATGAAAGAGGGCGACGAGATCACGGTAGTGATGAATGAGCATGTGGATTATAATGGCAAGGAATATCCGATTGCTTCTCTGCCGGAGAATCTGATGAGCATTATTCAGGCTGGCGGTCTGGTAAAAGCCATGCGCAAGCTGAATGGACTGGATTAACCGGAAAGGAGAAGAAAATGGGCGAGACGATTATTGAAAAAATTATCAGACACAATATAGGAAAAGCTGTAAAGCCGGGAGACATTGTGACGGTTAACGTTGACCGCGTGATGATCCATGATATTTTCATCCCCTTTGTGGCAGAAAAATTTGAAGAAATGGGATTTACGAAACTGCATGATCCGGACAAGGTTGTTCTGATCTATGATCATCTGGTTCCGGCAAGTCAGCAGGATGATACCAGACATTTTCGTACCGGAGATGCATTTGCAGATAAATACGGACTTACACATGTACACAGAAGTGACGGAATCTGCCATCAGCTGATGACAGAGGCTGGCTATGTTAAACCGGGTGATATCGCATTCGGAACCGACAGCCATACCACAACTTATGGTTGTGTTGGAGCATTTTCATCTGGTATCGGTTATACCGAGATGGCAAGTATCCTTGGAACCGGAACGATGTGGATCAAGGTACCGGAGACGATCAAAGTTGTGATCGATGGTGAACTTCCGGAAAATGTCATGTCAAAGGATATCATCTTACGACTGATCGGTGATTTGAGAGCAGACGGTGCTACTTACAGAGCATTGGAATTTGCTGGAAGCACCATTGAAAATATGACAGTTGCAAGCCGTATGACAATGGCAAACATGGCAATCGAAGCAGGAGCAAAATGCGCACTTTTCACACCGGATGAGAAAACTGCCGAGTATTGCAATATTGAATTAAATGATTATCAGAAGAGTCTGGTTGGTGATCCAGATGCAACTTATATGAGAACGATCACTTATAAAGCAGAGGACTTTGTACCGGTTATGGCCCTTCCGTCACAGGTTGACAAGATCAGAAATGTATCCGAGGTAGAAGGAACCGAGATCGATCAGGTATTTATCGGCTCTTGCACAAACGGACGTCTGGAGGATCTTCAGGCAGCAGCAGAAGTGTTAAAGGGCAAAAAAGTTGCGGATTTTGTAAAACTGATCGTGACTCCGGCGAGCCGTAAGATCTACAAACAGGCAGCAGATATGGGAATCCTTACGACTTTATCTGAGGCAGGTGCGATCATTACCCATCCGGGTTGCGGACTTTGCTGTGGACGTACCGGAGGAATTCTGTCAGACGGAGAACGTGTGGTTGCAACCAACAACCGTAACTTCCTTGGACGTATGGGAACTTCTAAGGTCGAGATTTATCTGGCATCTCCGAGAACAGCGGCAAGCTGCGCGGTGGCAGGAAAGATTGTAAGTCCAAAGTAGAGGAGTTCACTATGAAAAAAATTGGATTTATCGGTGTTGGCATCATGGGAAAATCCATGGTGCGCAACCTTATGAAAACAGGATATGAACTGCATATTTACGCAAGAACAAAAGCGAAAGTCGATGATGTGATCAGCGAGGGTGCAATTTTCCATGAATCTATCAAAGAATGTGTACCCGGATGTGATGCAGTGATCACCATCGTTGGTTTTCCGAGAGATGTGGAAGAGGTTTACTTCGATGAAGGCGGTATTCTGGAAAATGCAGATCCGGGAACCTATCTGATCGATATGACAACTACAAGTCCGATGCTTGCAGAAAAGATTTCAAAAGAGGGCACAGAAAAAGGATTCCATGTGCTGGATGCGCCTGTAACAGGTGGGGATACCGGAGCAAAAAACGCTACATTATCCATCCTTGTCGGTGGCGAGAAAGAAGATTATGAAGCTTGTATGGAGCTTTTCAAAGCAATGGGAACAAACATCAATTATCAGGGAAAAGCCGGATGTGGACAGCATGCAAAGCTTGCTAATCAGATTATGATCGCCGGTGCCTTAAGTGGTGTATGTGAGGCCTTTTCCTATGCGCAGGCCAAAGGACTGGATCTGAATGTCCTTTTTGATTCGGTCTCTACCGGGGCAGCAGGAAGCAAACAGTTGGATGCTTTCGGACCAAAGATCATTGCCGGAGATTATGCACCGGGATTCTTTATGAAGCATTTCATCAAGGATATGAAGCTTGCGCTGACTGAGGCAAATATGAGCGGACTGAGTCTTGAGGTGCTGAGTCTGGTACTGTCAAATTATGAAGAGTTGGCACAGGAAGGGCTTGGAGATCTTGGGACACAGGCGCTGATCAAGTATTATGATGTGCAGGATGTAGAAGAATAATCGTATGTGATTTAGGGAGCTGTTTTGCAGCTCCCTGATATTTTGTGTTTCATAAACAGTAACGAGAAAACCCGCTGATCTTTCGACCAGCGGGTTTTCTTGTGCTTTTATTTAATTTCTAAAGGAATGAGAGTAAAGTGCGGCAATCGGGGTAACCCGATTGCGCTTACTTTATGAGGGGGGAGATAGTTGTTTATCAACTATCTGACTCTTAGTATACAGATAAATTGTGTTCAAAATATGTCTATATCATAAAAGAAAAAGAAAATTTCTTAAGGAAAAATGAACTATCGATTAAGGAATATTGATTAGAGTACAATAAAAAAATCATTGCGAAAGTACTTTCAAATGTAATCAGATTCTTTTTACATCGTTGCAACTGCGGTAGTTTAATGGTATACTGGACATATTGCAAAAGTAAAAAATGGCAGCAGAAGCTGTCGGCAATGCTTACAAGGCTCATTGGGGTTATGTGAAATATATAAGAGAGTAATACGGAGGAACAGAACAGATGGATTTGGTAACAGTAAGAGAATTATACAGAAACAGAGAGGAATATCTGGATAAAGAAGTGACCATCGGGGGATGGGTGCGCAGTATCCGTGATTCTAAGACATTTGGATTTATCGTTGTAAATGATGGATCTTTCTTTGAAAACCTTCAGGTAGTATATCATGATAATATGGAGAACTTTGGCGAAATTTCCAAGCTGAATGTTGGTGCGGCAATCATTGTAAAAGGAACACTTGTCGCAACACCACAGGCAAAGCAGCCATTTGAGATCCAGGCAACAGAAGTTGTTGTAGAAGGTACCTCTGCACCGGATTATCCGCTTCAGAAAAAACGTCACAGCTTTGAATATTTAAGAAGTATTGCACATCTTCGTCCAAGAACCAATACTTTCCAGGCAGTGTTCAGAGTACGCTCACTGACTGCTTACGCAATCCACAAATTCTTCCAGGAAAGAGGATTCGTATATGTACATACACCGCTGATCACAGGAAGTGACTGCGAGGGTGCAGGAGAAATGTTCCAGGTAACAACACTGGATATGAACAATGTGCCGAAAAATGCAGACGGAACTGTTGATTATTCCAAAGATTTCTTTGGAAAAGAGACAAACCTTACCGTAAGCGGACAGCTGAACGGTGAAACTTATGCACAGGCATTCCGCAACATTTACACATTCGGACCGACATTCCGTGCGGAGAATTCCAACACCACACGTCATGCCGCCGAGTTCTGGATGATCGAGCCGGAAATCGCATTTGCAGATCTGGAAGATGACATGATCCTTGCAGAAAACATGCTGAAATATGTTATCCGCTATGTGATGGAAAACGCTCCGGAAGAGATGAATTTCTTCAATTCTTTCGTAGACAAAGGACTGATCGACCGTCTGAACAACGTTGTAAATTCTGATTTCGCAAGAGTTACTTATACAGAAGCAATTGAAATCCTTGAAAAGCACAATGACAAATTTGAATACAAAGTATCATGGGGAGCAGATCTGCAGACAGAGCATGAACGTTATCTGACAGAAGAGATCTACAAACGTCCGGTATTCGTTACCGATTATCCGAAGGAGATCAAAGCTTTTTACATGAAGATGAATGATGATAACAAGACCGTAGCAGCAGTTGACTGTCTGGTTCCTGGAATCGGTGAGATCATCGGAGGAAGCCAGAGAGAGGACGACTACGATAAGCTTGTTGCAAGAATGAAAGAGCTTGGACTTAAGGAAGAAGATTACGGATTCTATCTGGATCTGAGAAAGTACGGATCTACAAGACATGCAGGATTCGGACTTGGATTTGAGAGATGCATCATGTATCTTACAGGAATGTCCAACATTCGTGACGTAATTCCGTTCCCAAGAACTGTGAATAACTGCGAACTGTAAAAAAGAAGAATGAAGAAAAAGGGGACCGGGAACTGCATCAAAAGGGTGTGTTTTCCGGTCTGCTGTTTTATACGCAAATCTTTCTATATACGGAAAGGAAAAGTGAAATATGAATATTTTAGTTGTAGATGATGAAAAAGAAATTGCGGATGTCGTAGAATTATATCTGCAAAATGAATACCATGTTTTGAAATTTTACACAGGGCAGGAAGCATTGGAATGTATTGAGAAGACAAATGTGGATCTGGCGATCCTGGATGTGATGC
Organism: Coprococcus sp. AF99-45; assembly: GCF_027663865.1. Lineage (NCBI taxonomy): Bacteria > Bacillati > Bacillota > Clostridia > Lachnospirales > Lachnospiraceae > Coprococcus > Coprococcus sp. AF99-45. Next base: position 229,000 of record NZ_JAQDGZ010000004.1, on the reverse strand, counting down.
TGCCGGATATTGACGGTTTCACGATTCTGAGAAAGATACGTGAGAAATACACATTTCCGGTGATTATGTTGACCGCGAAGACGGAGTACCGGGACAAGATCACCGGGCTTACGATGGGGGCTGACGACTATATTCCGAAACCATTCAACCCGCTGGAGCTGGTAGCGAGAGTGAAAGCACAGATGCGCAGATACACGCAGTACAACGATGGTAAGAAAAGTGATTCTGAGAATATCATTGATTTTGCAGGACTCTTGTTAAATAAAGAATCCCATGAATGCATCTATAATGAGCAGTCTCTTCCGCTGACACCGACGGAATTTGAGATTCTGTGGATTCTTTGTGAGAATCGCGGAAAGGTGATCAGCTCACAAAGATTATTTGAAGAGGTCTGGCATGAAGAGTATCTGAAGAACAGCAACAATACGGTGATGGTACATATCCGGCATCTGCGTGAGAAATTGAGTAAACCGACTGGAAAATCAGATCTTATCAAGACTGTCTGGGGAGTGGGATACAAAATTGAAGAATAATTACAGAAAATTAAAACTGAGCATATTGCTTCAGACGGTTTTTATTACGGCCCTGACGGTGCTGGTTGGCAGATTTATTCTGGAGTATTTTATCGATGGTATTTATAATGACAGCTTTGCCAATGGCTTTTTGCGAATATTGGAAGCTTTTCATGTGAGTGAAGAGACCGCAACATCTTTGTATTGGCAGTGGATCGGCAATAATAAAGTGTTCTTTATGATCCTCGGTTTTTTACTTTTATTTTCGTTGTTTTTTTATGTGGCACTTTCAAAAATGACGCGCTATCTGGAACAGGTAGAAGATGGGATTGAAAATATTATTTCAGCGTCTGACCAGCCAATCCGGCTGATTACGGAGTTAAAACCAATCGAGGATCGCCTCAATGAGATTAAAGAGACATTAAGGAGCCAGGAGGAAGAGGCAGAAAAGCTTGAGCAGAGGAAAAATGATATCCTGCTTTTTCTGGCACATGATTTAAAAACACCGCTTACTTCTGTGGTGGCGTATCTGAGTATGCTGGATTCTCATCCGGAGATGCCGGCAGAGGAGCGCGCCAAATATACGCAGATATCTCTGGAGAAGGCGAATCGACTGGGGGATCTTTTGAAAGAGTTTTTTGAAAGTATAAAGCTGAATCTGCAGGATATTGAACTGGATAAGGTAGATATTGATCTGACCATGATGCTGGAACAGATTGCAGACGAACTCTATGGGGTACTTCAGGAGAAGATGCTGACCTGCAAGATGGAAGCAGAGGAAGAGATCCTGATCGAGGGAGATCCGGATAAGCTTGCCAGGGTTTTTGATAATATTCTGCGAAATGCCATAGCATACTGCCGGGAGAAAAGTGTGCTTCTGATCCAGGCTGCCAAGGAGGAGAACCAGGTAAGAATCTGTTTTGAAAATGAAGGAGATACGATACCTGAAGAGAGCCTGAAGAGGATCTTTGATAAATTTTATCGCGCGGATGCGGCGAGATCCAGCAGTACCGGAGGAGCGGGACTGGGGCTTGCCATTGCAAAAGAGATTGTAGAGCTGCATAAGGGACAGATCATTGCCGAGAGCAGTGGGGGAAAGACACGTTTTATCGTGACACTTCCCCTTAAAGGAGGAGTAGAAAGTAATGAAATTCATACACACAGCGGACGTTCATCTGGGGGCAGAGCCGGACGCAGGAAGTTCTTACACCGCAAAGCGGCCGGAAGAACTGTGGAATAGCTTTGAGCGTCTTTTAAATATCTGTGAAGAAGAACAGACAGATCTTCTTCTGATCGCAGGGGATCTGTTTCACAGACAGCCGCTTTTAAGAGAGCTGAAGGAACTGGATTATTTATTTTCCAGACTGACACATACACAGGTCGTGCTGATGGCGGGCAACCATGATTACCTGAAAAGTACGTCCTATTACCGGAATTATAAATGGCAGGGACCGGTGCACATGTTTTTGTCTCAGAAACCTGCCTGTATGGAATTTAAAGAGCTTGGGGTCCGCATATACGGACTCAGCTATGAGGAACGGGAGATCACAGAAACGCTTTATGAGAAAATCCTTCCGGAAAAAAGAGGAATAGCCTCCATCCTTCTGGCCCATGGCGGCGATGAAAAGCATATCCCGTTCCGAAAAAACGAATTACTGAAGCTGGGATATGATTATATTGCTCTTGGGCACATTCATCTTCCGGCAGAGCTTGCAAAGGACCGGATGTATTACGCAGGATCCCTGGAGCCTACAGATAAAAATGACACCGGGAAGCATGGTTATATCAAAGGGGAGATTAAAAATGGAAGAACCCGGACGGAATTTATTCCTTTTGCATCCAGAGAATATGTGCATATGGAAGTAGAAGCAGGAAGAGAGATGACCGGACGGGAAATGAAAGAAAAAATTTCCCTTGCCATACAGGAAAGAGGTATACAGAACATTTATAAAATCATTCTGCGGGGATTTCGGGATCCGGATATGATCTATGATACCGACCGGATGGATTCCTATGGAAATATTGTCGAAATCCTGGATGAAACAAAGCCGGCATATGATTATGAAAAGTTGAAAAAACAAAATGCAGGAAATCTTCTGGGCTGGTACATAGAAAGTTTTGCAGAAGCAAAGGATGACAGTGTGGAGTCAATCGCATTGGCTGAGGGAGTACAGGCCATGCTGGAGGCAAAGGGGAGCAAATTATGAAGATAACAGAACTGATCCTGAAGAATTTCGGTAAGTTCACGAATAAGCAGATCCTGCTTACGGATGGGATCAATATTATTTACGGAGAAAACGAATCGGGAAAAACAACGCTGCATACCTTTCTGAAGGGAATGCTTTTTGGAATGGAAAGAAAGCGCGGGCGTGCCGCCGCAACAGATACATTCCGTACCTATGAGCCTTGGGAGAATCCAAACTTTTACGCAGGAATCCTGCGGTTTACCTGCGGTGACCGGAGATTTCGCCTGGAACGGAATTTCGATCGGTATGCGAAAGGCGGCTCTCTGATCTGTGAAGATGATGGAGAAGAATTGTCACTTGAGCATGGGGATCTGGAAATTCTGTTAGGTGGTATGACAGAAAGTGATTATGAAAATACAGTTTCGATAGGACAGCTCCGGGTACAGACCGGAGAAATACTGGCGGCGGAGCTGAAGAATTATGCGGCAAATTATTATGCAACCGGGAACAGCGAGATTGACCTCGAAGGGGCGCTTGCCCTTTTAAAAGAGCGGAAAAAAGAGCTGGAAAAAGAAGAACGTGAAAAGAGGCAGCTGATCAGCGAAAAGAAAGAGCGGGCAGAGATGGAGGCATCCTATGTCTGGCGGGATCTGCATCAGTTAGAAAATGAAGCGGAACAACTGAAAAGAAGCTGTGAAGAGAAACGCAGAGAATGGGAAAGCTGGGTAAATGAAGATAAAAAGCGGAAGAAACGGGAAGAGGCAGCAGGATATTTTGCCGGGTGGAGGATTCATCCACTGGAGGCAGTGAGTATGCTGGGGGCATTTTTTGTGACTTTTCTGCTTTTTCATAAGCCGTGGAATTTTCTTGTGGCAATCGTGGTGGCACTGGCTGAAGGGCTGTATGTCTGGAATTGTCTGAAAGATGGAAAGAAGAAAAAGAAAGCCAGATTACAGGAGATAAAAGAACAGGGCATTTCTCTCAAGGCAGATTATGAGAGGCAGAAAGGAAAGCTTGCAAAAGTACAGGAAACCTATCATGAAAAAGAAGTGTTGTATGAAAATCTGCAGGAACGAGTCGGCGAGTTCGATGAGATGAACAGTGAAGAGATAGAGCGATTAAAAAACAAGCAGGGTGTTGAACTTGCTATGGAACAGTTGACCAGACTTGCCGCACAGATGCAGAGTCGGACAAGCGATCTTATGAATACAGAAGTATCTGCAATCATGGATGCCATCACAGATGGAAAATATAACAAACTCTGGGTAGACGAAAATCTGCATGTGCAGCTTATGAGTAATGGAAAAAAGATATCCATGGATCAGGTAAGCCGTGGAACTCTGGAACAGATTTATTTTGCAATCCGGATGGCCGCAACAAAAATTCTCCACGAGGAAGAATGTCCGGTGATCCTGGATGATACATTCGGCTATTATGACGACAGTAGACTTGCGCAGACCCTTCGCTGGCTGAAAGACAGTAAGCGGCAGGTAATTATATTCAGCTGTCAGAAGCGGGAGATGGAAATGCTGGAAAAGATGGGATGTGCATATCATAAGGTGATGTTGTAAAGACAAGGAGGAAGATTTTATGATTCGGCTTCAGGATATTGCAGAAATGGCAGGTGTCAGCCGTACTACGGTATCTAATGTTATAAATGGCAATACCAAAAGAGTTTCCCAGAAAACGATTGATAAAATCACGACTATTCTTAAAGAACAGAACTATGTTCCGCATATGGGTTCCGTGATGCTTTCCGGCCATGGTTCCAGAATTATAGGTGTAGTACTCGGATTTTCTTATGCCCATGGTATGCAGTCACTTCAGGATCCATTTGTGGGAGAACTGATCGGAACGATTCAGATGGAAACGGAAGAAAATGGATATTATGTTATGCTTATTGGCGGTGAAAGTATTCAGAATGTAGTGGATATTGCCTCAAAATGGAATGTAGAGGGATTGCTTATCCTTGGCTACAATGAAGAACAGTATCGCAGTCTTTCGCGCAGATTAAACAAGAAAATGATTCTGATCGATGCTTATCCGGAAGGTGCTTATACGTTCCAGAATGTCGGTATAGATGATTATTCGGGAGGGTATCAGATCGGAGAATACCTGTATTCCTGTGGATATAAGAAAGCATTGTTTGTTGCGGAAACGGAGAGAGACAGTGATTACTATCGGTGGATGGGATTCAAACAGGCGATGGAAAAATCGGGGGGATTCTGCAGTCGTTCCCGATATATAATTATTCCGGGTGAAAAAAGATTGCGTCTCAGAAAATACAGAGAGCTTCTCCCACGTTTTTTAGAAGCAAAAGCACTTGCGTTTTCCTCAGATTATAATGCGATAGAAGCGATAAATTTCTTTTTTGATGAAGGCATCATGGTCCCGAATCAGATTTCTGTTACAGGATATGATGACAGTGTCTACGCAAGTATGGTTCGACCGAAACTGACAACGGTTCATCAGGATGTTCCGCAAAAGGCGCATGTGGCGCTGAAACGTCTGCTGAAATTAATTCAGGGAGAGACATTGGACGAATTAAATATAAAAAATCCAGTCTATCTGGTAAAGAGGGATTCTGTCAGGGAATGACAGGATCCTTTTTTCAACTTTGCATGTATACAGGTAAGCCGGTGGAATGGTCTGGTTGTTTTTGTGCAGACTGTATAAAAGCAGGAAATAAACTTTGTTGTCTTTTATAGTTTCGCGAGAAACCTCTTGATTTTGCTAAGATGTATGGGGTATCATGAATAGTGTTGTTACAGGAGCGGTTAAATAATACTAAACAATTATAAACGAGGAGATTTGGCATGGAGAAAAAATGGTGGAAAGAAAGTGTAGTATATCAGATATATCCAAAGAGTTTTAAAGACAGTAACGGTGATGGTGTGGGAGATATCAGAGGAATCATACAGAAACTGGATTACCTTAAAGAACTTGGGGTAAATGTATTGTGGATTTCTCCGATGCTGGAATCACCTCAAGACGATAATGGTTACGATATTTCTGATTACCGCAGAATTTATGAAGAATATGGAACGATGGAGGATTACGAGGAATTGTTGTGTGAAGCACACAAAAGATCCATCAGGATTCTGATGGATCTCGTAGTCAACCATACTTCAGATGAACATAACTGGTTTATTGAAAGCCGTAAATCAAAAGATAATCCATATCGTGATTATTATATCTGGAAAGATCCGGTAAACGGAAAAGAACCTAATAACTGGGGCGGAGCATTTGGCGGTTCTGCATGGGAATATGATCCGCAAACTCAGATGTATTATCTGCATCTGTTTTCAAAAAAACAGCCGGATCTCAATTGGGAAAATGAAAAAGTACGCCAGGAAGTTTATGACATGATGAAATTCTGGTGTGAAAAAGGAATCGATGGCTTCCGAATGGATGTTATCAGTATGATTTCCAAAGATCAGAGATTTCCGGACGGAGAAATGAATAACGGTCTTTATGGAGACTTTGGACCATATTGTGTACATGGTCCAAGGGTCCACGAATTCCTTCAGGAAATGAATCAAAAAGTTCTTTCAAAATATGATATCATGACAGTCGGTGAGACCGCAGGAGTCACAATAGAAGAAGCACAGAAATATGCGGGTGATGACCGAAATGAATTGAACATGGTATTCCAATTCGAGCATGTGGAGAGTGGATGCGGAGATTATGGAAAGTGGACGACTGCAAAATATGACTTCAAAGAGTTCAAAAATATTATGATCAAATGGCAGGAAGAACTTCAGGGTAAGGCGTGGAACAGTTTGTTTTTAGGTAATCATGATCAACCGAGAAGTGTCAGCCGTTTTGGAAATGACAATCCGGTATACAGAGAAACCTCCGCAAAAATGCTGGCGACCTGTATTCATATGATGCAGGGAACGCCATATGTATATCAGGGTGAAGAGCTTGGTATGACAAACATTTACTTTGACAAACTGGAAGATTACCGTGATATTGAAAGTATTAATTACTTTAAAGAGTTTACGGAATCAGGTCTTATGACTCCGGAACACATGATGAAATGTCTGATGCTGAGAAGCCGTGACAATGCGAGAACTCCGATGCAGTGGGACGACAGTAAACAGGCTGGATTCACAGAGGGCGAGCCGTGGATCAAAGTGAATCCGAACTACAAGAAGATCAATGCAGCACAGCAGCTTGAAGATCCGGATTCTGTTTTCCACTACTATCAGAAACTGATCCGATTGCGTAAAGAAAAAGACATTATTGTTTATGGTGAATTTGAACCTCTTTACCGTGAGGATGAACAGATTTTTGCGTACACAAGAAAACAGGATCAGGAAAAGCTTCTGACTGTCTGCAACTTCAGCGATAAGAATGCAGAAGTAGAAGTGCCGGAAGAATTTAAAGGCGCAGAGTGCCTGATCACAAACCTTGGAAGAAAAGAATTTGAAAGAAAAATTGTTCTGAATCCATATGAAGCATTTGTACTATATTATAAACACTAGGTGATAAAGAAATGATTAGAAAATATAGATATGGAACTCCGTTTGATACGGAGGCACTGACTGAAAAGATTGAAACAACTAAGGGCGTTCTCCCGTATGGAGAAGTCAGTCAGGAGGAAGGATTTGTTTTTACTTATATCATGGATGAAGATGACATTGTCTATGGTCTGGGTGAAGCCAATCGTGGAATCAACAAGAGAGGGTACTGTTATATCAGTAATTGTACAGATGATCCGGTACACACAGAGGACAAGCGTTCTCTGTACGGAGCCCACAACTTCATTGTTGTGAGCGGAAAGAGCACGTTTGGATTGTTTTTCGACTATCCCTCAAAACTGACCTTTGATATTGGATATGACAGAGAGGATACCCTTAAGGTATCTTGCGAAAATGCTGACTTGGATATCTACGTGCTTGAAGGTGAGAATGCTTATGATATCGTAAAACAGTTCCGCCATGTAATCGGACGCAGCTATATCCCACCGAAGTTTGCCTTTGGTTTCGGACAGAGCCGCTGGGGTTATACGACGAAAGAAGATTTCCGTACTGTCGCAAAAGGATATCGGGAGAATCATATTCCGATCGACATGATTTACATGGATATTGACTATATGCAGTCATTCAAAGATTTCACAGTGAGTGAAGAAAATTTTCCGGATTTTCCGGAATTCGTACAGGAAATGAATGACCAGAGTATTCGCCTGATTCCGATCATTGATGCCGGTGTCAAGGTTGAGCCGGGATATGAGATTTACGAGGAAGGTGTCAAAAACAACTATTTCTGCAAGAGAGAAGACGGAAGTGATTTTGTTGCAGCTGTATGGCCGGGAGATACCCATTTTCCGGATATGCTGAATCCGGAAGCCAGAAAATGGTTCGGGGACAAATATCGTTTTCTGATCGAACAGGGAATAGAAGGTTTCTGGAATGATATGAACGAGCCTGCGATCTTTTATTCTCCCGAAGGCCTTGCAGAGGCAAGAGAACTTGCCGGAGAGTTTGCAAAGGATACCGAAGGCAAGACCCATCCCTGGGAAATGCAGGACAAGATGCTCAGTATTGCAAATAATCCGGAAGACTATAAAAGATTTTATCACAATGTGGATGGCAAAAAGATCCGCCATGACAAAGTACATAATCTTTTTGGCTATAATATGACAAGAGCGGCCGGAGAAGCGTTTGAACGCATTGACCCGGAAAAACGTTTTCTGATGTTTTCCAGATCTTCTTACATCGGAATGCATCGTTATGGAGGAATCTGGACCGGAGATAATAAATCCTGGTGGTCACATATCCTTCTTAACCTGAAGATGCTGCCGTCTCTGAACATGTGTGGTTTCCTGTATACAGGTGCTGACCTTGGAGGTTTTGGTGCTGATACAACAAGAGAATTGTTGCTTCGTTTTCTCGCACTTGGTGTATTTACACCACTGATGCGTAATCATTCGGCGACGGGAACAAGAGAGCAGGAGTGTTATCAATTCGAAAATATCGAGGATTTCCGTGCTGTCATTAACACTAGATATCGTCTTGTGCCGTATCTGTACAGCGAGTACATGAAAGCTGCGCTGAGTGATGACATGTATTTTAAGCCGTTAGGGTTTGTTTATCCGGATGACAAGAGAGCAATCCGAGTAGAGGATCAGCTGATGCTCGGAAACGAGATTATGATTGCTCCGGTTTACGAGCAGAACGCAAGAGGCCGTTATGTTTATCTGCCGGAAGAAATGAAATTTGTCAAGTTCCTGCCGGATGGAAGCATTTCGGAAGAGATTCTCGCGAAAGGTATCCATTATGTAGATGTGGCATCAAATGAAGTACCGCTCTTCATTCGAAATGGTAAATGTATCCCGGTTGCAGAAGCGGCAGAGTGTGTGAAGGATATTGATACCGAACATCTGCAGCTTATCGGATACGAAAACAGCAGTTATACCATGTATGAGGATGATGGGATCCGCAAAGATTACGATAAAAAAGAGAATTACCGAGTATTCACAAATTAACGTTTAAGAGTAAAAAAATACTGCCTGAATATCAGAAAATGATATTCAGGCAGTATTTTTTGTCATACAGCGGAAAGATTTCGCTCGTATAAATTAGTCAATCGCTTCCCCTTTTTTATATTTCTCAACTACATGCTGGATACGTTCGCTTGGATCAAGGATGCTGCTGATAGAAGCATCATGGTTCAGTGTATCGATCACCAGTGCGATGTACTTGCTCATGTCGCAGTTGATGTAGTAAGGGCGGCTGAGCAGTTCCGGTGTCTGATAGATCAGGTTTGTTGTGAGGATTCCGCTGATCAGTCCTTCTTCGTAAGCCTGGTCGAATTTTTCCATACCGTTTGTGAAAAGTCCGAAGGTTGCAGCAGCGTAGATACGTTTTGCTTTACGCATCTTGAGCTGGCGTGCTACATCGAGGATACTGTCACCTGACGAAATCATATCATCGAGGATGATTACGTCTTTTCCTTCTACGGAAGAGCCAAGGAATTCGTGTGCTACGATCGGGTTACGTCCGTCTACGATGGTTGTGTAGTCACGGCGTTTGTAGAACATACCCATGTCGAGTCCGAGTACGTTGGCAAAGTAGATCGCACGTCCGGTTGCACCTTCATCCGGGCTGATCGCCATCATATGGTCAGCATCGATCTGAAGATCCGGCACATGCTTTAAAAGTCCTTTTACGAACTGGTAAGTCGGACGGATCGTCTCAAATCCGTTCAGCGGGATCGCATTCTGGACACGTGGGTCGTGTGCATCGAAAGTGATGATATTGTCAACACCCATGCGGACAAGCTCCTGCAGACCAAGTGCACAGTCCAGTGATTCACGGCCGCTTCTCTTGTGCTGGCGGCTTTCATACAGGAAAGGCATAATGACGTTCAGACGACGTGCTTTTCCTCCTACAGCGGCGATGACACGCTTCAGGTTCTGGAAATGGTCGTCCGGTGACATATGGTTGGTATTGCCGCTGAGCGAATAAGTCAGGCTGTAGTTGCAGACATCGACCATCAGATAAAGGTCTTTTCCACGTACAGACTCATTGATAATACCTTTGGCTTCACCAGATCCAAAACGCGGTACCTTTGCGTTGATCAGATAGTTCGGCTTTTCGTAGCCGTTGAAAACAAGATTGTCTTTCTGGAAACGAGTCTCTTCCTTTCTCCATTTTACGAGATAGTCATTGACTTTATTTCCCATCTCTTCACAGCCGTCTACAGCAATAATGCCGAGAGAGCCAACTGGAATATTATCCAGAATTCGTTCACTTCGATGTAACATCAGTGTTCCTCCCTGTACATAAGTTTCTTTTGAATGCGGATATCATCACCGGCAAGGCGAAGTATCTTATAATGGTTGCTTATCCGGGAAAATGTACGTTCTGTATAGTTCGTCTTGATTTCCTCCAGAGTAAGATTAGTAGAAATGATTGTGGATTTCCTGTTCAGGATCCGATCATTTAAACACACAAAAAGCTGAGAAACGACAAAGTCTGTATTTCGTTCGGTTCCCAGGTCATCAATGATCAGCAGATCACACTGGTGGATCTGCTCATATAAAAGACAGCTCTCATCATTCCGGGTCAGTGCTTTTTCAAGGAGCGCATCGAAAAATTCAGAGGCAGTCAGGTAAAGAACGGAATGCAGAGAATCCATCACTTCTTTTGCAATGCAGTGACTGAGAAATGTCTTCCCAATACCAGTATTCCCAAAAAGGAGCAGATTACCATGTTCGGTATCAAAATTGTGGATGAAATTCATACATTCCTGATAAGCCCGCGTTGCAAGCTCGCGGGAATTCTGACCGGAAAGCCGGTCTCTATAATTGGATGAATAATAATCAAAATTAAAATGTTCAAAATTTTCCTGTTCGAGAAGCCCTTTTAAGTTGGACTGGGTGTAGAACAGATCAATGATCGCTTTTAAAAAGCAATGGCACTTTTTCGTGCCGACATAGCCGGTATCCTGACAGTCCGGACATTCAAAATGCTGTTCCAGATAGTCTTCCGGGAATCCGGCGTCGGAAAGGAGTCGGCGGCGTCTGTCAGAAAGAGACCGGATATCTTCCTTCAAAGAAGCGAGGGCAGTGTCATCGCCTGCGAGCAGCTTTTTCGCCTGATCAAGACTGGCAGAAGAAATAGAGGCATCAATCGATGCAAGCTCCGGAACCTTCTGGCAGGCACGCTCGTAGTGAAGATTCGCGAGGTCACGGCTCTTCGCTCTTTTTTCTTCATATACGCGCATCAGCGCATTGTATTGTGAATTAGTTAACGGCACAGTGTTCCCCTTTCTTAGTTACTGCGTAATAATTTTTTGGTAAGCTCGTCCATATTGTAAGAACGTTCTTCAAAATTACGGAATTTGGAAGGCTGCTGGGCAGAAGGTGTACGGTTTTGCCCCGAAGGAGTTTTCTTCCGGTCTTTTTCCTGCTCAAAGGCAGAATCAAGACGCTCAACATCTGCCAGTGTACGAACGTTGCCCGTCTTCCAGTTTTCGAGAATCTTGTCAGTATATTCAAAACTTGGCTGGTGGATCGCACTGATGGTGCGGTTGCATGCTTCCAGAATGAGATCCAGTTCGAAATTCCCATCCTCCAGCCATTTGCGGATATAATCCAGTTCGGCAGATGCAGGTCCCCGCCCTTTGATGCCAAATGCATTCAGGATAGAATAGCAGGTTTTGTTGTAAAATGCAGAGGAATTACGTGCCTGATCGACGGTTGTAATATGTTCATCTGCCCATGAAAGTGCTACTTTCTGAATGTAATGCATGCTCTTATGTCCGTTCTCCACACAGTATTCGATCAGATACTCGATCAGGTCTGCGGAAAAACCAAGGGAATCATAAAAGTAGGTAATCGCATCAACATCGGTACGGGATAAGGTTTTGCCAAGATATTGTTCAGCAATAAAAAGAATCTGCTTTAATTCTCTTCTTGCAGCAAGGGAACGTCTTGATGCAGGAAGATTCTGACCGGCAGCTTTGTCTGAAACAGTGGTATTTCCATCAGACTGCGTGACCGGAGATTTTTCATGAACGGAAGCAGACTGTGCGGAAGGTGTATGGAAAGCTGCTTTGACAGGTGTCTGATGAGTTGGTGCTTTTCCGATACAGATTCCGGCGAGTTCATTTGTTTCGTCATATTCGAGAGAAAGAATTCCTTCTTTTTCCCAGTATTTGAGTGCGCGCAGGATATCGCCTTCGGTATTCTCCAGAAGGTCTGCCATCTGCGGGATATCCGGAAGCTGCTCCGGGATATTCTGATAACGGAGAAGAAGAAGATAGACTTTTACATATTCTCCGTTCGCAGATACCATATAATGATCGATAAAGTCATTCTCCACGATCGTTATGTTATTGTGGGAATGATTGCGCAAAATAAGTGCACTCATAATTTCCGCTTCCTTTCTTTTCTGACTTTGTTCATTATAACATCATCCCAGATTGTAAAAAAGAATTTTCTGACGGAAATTTTTGTTATTACAGATAAAATTTCGCAAATATTGGAGAAAATCAAGCTTTTAACAGGTCTTCCCCAATGGTTACAACATCTCCGGCACCCATTGTGATCAGAAGATCGCCAGGCTGGCAATGGGTGGTGACGAATTCTTCGATGGCTGCAAAGCTTGGCAGATAAGTTGCGTCACATCCATGTTCTTTGACTGCATCTGCAAGCTGTGTAGAAGAGATGCCTAAAGTATCTGTCTCACGCGCTGCATAGATGTCAGCAAGGATTACATGGTCTGCATGTGCGAGTGCTTCAGCAAATTCTGAGAATAATGCTTTTGTACGTGTATAAGTATGTGGCTGGAAAATACACCACAGCTTTTTATGTGGATAATGTGCAGCACTTTTCAGCGTTGCAGCAATCTCTGTCGGATGGTGTGCGTAATCATCAATGATGGTCACTCCGCCGACTTCACCTTTGTATTCAAAACGACGGTCTGTTCCGTGGAAGGAAGCAAGACCTGTCTGGATCGTCTCCGCAGGAACACCAAGAATATCGGCAACTGCGATTGCCGCAAGTGCGTTATATACGTTGTGCTCACCGCCGACTGCAAGAGCGAGATGGGCAACATTCTGTCCGTTTTTTACGACATCGAAAGAGGCATTGCCCTGTTCGTTATAAGTAATATTGGCTGCACTGTAATTCAGGGAAGCTTCTTTGCCAAAAGTGATAACACGACAGGAAAGATCGGAGGTGATCTCTTCAATTTTATCAATATCTCCGTTGATGACGAGAGTTCCGTTTTCCGGAAGAAGCTTAGCAAAAAGGTGGAAAGAATTACGGATATCGTCCAGGTCTTTAAAAAAGTCCAGGTGATCCGCATCCACATTCAGAATAATACCGATTTTCGGGAAAAAGTGCAGGAAACTGTTGGTATATTCGCATGCTTCCGTAATAAAAAGGTCAGGTCCGCCGACACGGATATTGCCTTCGATCGCTTTCAGAATACCGCCGACAGAGATTGTCGGATCCAGGTCTGCTGCAAGAGCAATATGAGAAAGCATAGAGGTTGTGGTTGTCTTACCGTGTGTACCGGATATAGCAACCGGTGTCTTATAGTTAGTCATAAGCTGACCGAGTAATTCTGCTCTGGATAACATCGGAAGATTCTGACGCTTTGCTTCTGCAAATTCTTCGTTGTCTTCGTGGATCGCTGCGGTATAAACTACAAGGTCGATACCGTCTATAATATTGGAAGCTTTCTGACCGTAAAATACGGTTGCACCATTCTGAGACAGATGATCCGTAAGTGCCGATTCTTTGTTATCGGATCCGGATACTGTGAAGCCTTCTTCAAGAAGGATCTCAGCGAGTCCACTCATACTGATGCCGCCAATTCCGATGAAGTGGATATGGCAAGGCTGATTAAAATCAATTTTATACATAATGACACTTCCTGTTCTGTGAATTTGTTTCATAGTATTTGACTTACGTGCATAATTATAACATAGATAGGTCAAAAACCAAACCTTTTCTTTTTGTGATATTTCTATAAAAAAGATAGGTAAACAGAAATATTTTTGTAAAATATGTTCACTATATGTATGTAATATGTTATAATGAAAAAACCAGAATTACTGAGAAGGGGTGAAGACATGATAAAAAAGGAAATGATAGCAATGCTATTGGCAGGAGGACAGGGCAGCAGACTTGGCGTCCTGACTGCAAAAGTTGCTAAACCGGCTGTTGCATTTGGCGGCAAATACAGGATCATTGATTTTCCGCTGAGTAACTGTATCAACTCAGGAATCGATACAGTCGGTGTCCTGACCCAGTATCAACCACTCAGGCTTAATACACATATTGGAATTGGTATTCCGTGGGATCTGGACCGGAATATCGGAGGGGTGTCAATTCTTCCGCCGTATGAGAAGAGTACAAGCAGCGAATGGTATACAGGAACGGCGAATGCAATTTATCAGAATCTGGAGTATATGGAGACATTTAATCCGGATTATGTACTGATCTTATCAGGAGATCATATTTACAAGATGGATTACGAGGTCATGTTGGATTTTCACAAGGAGAATCATGCAGATGTGACGATCGCGGCAATGCCGGTTCCGATCGAAGAAGCAAGTCGTTTCGGAATCGTAATTACCGATGAAGACAAGAGAATCACCGAGTTTGAGGAGAAGCCGGCGAATCCGCGGAGCAATCTTGCGTCCATGGGAATTTATATTTTCAGCTGGCCGGTGCTCAAAGAGGCACTGATCAAGATGAAAGATCAGCCGGGATGTGATTTCGGAAAGCATATCATTCCGTATTGTCATGAAAAGAAGCAGAGACTGTTTGCATATGAATATAATGGTTACTGGAAGGATGTCGGTACATTGAGTTCTTACTGGGAAGCTAATATGGAACTGATCGACATTATTCCTGAATTTAATCTTTATGAGGAATTCTGGAAAATTTATACGAATAATTCAATTATACCGCCACAGTATATTTCAAAAGAAGCTGTGATCGACAGAAGCATCATTGGCGACGGAGCTGAGATATACGGCGAGATACATAACTGTGTGATCGGCGCAGGTGTTGTTGTTGGACAAGGCTGCGTGATCCGGGATTCGATCATTATGCAGGATGTTGCGATAGGAAATGACTGTGTGATCGACAAAGCGATCATTGCGGAGAATGTTAAGGTTGGAGATAATGTAACCCTTGGAATCGGCAATGAAGCACCGAACAAGCTCAGGTCTGATATCTACAATTCCGGACTGGTTACGATCGGTGAGAATTCTGTGATTCCGGCAGGAGTACAGATTGGAAAGAATACTGCGATCAGCGGTATTACCGTGAAGGAGGATTATGTACAGGGTGCTCTTGAAAGCGGCGGAGTATTGATAAAGGCGGGTGACAGATCATGAGAGCAGTTGGAATCATTTTAGCAGGCGGTAACAACAACAAGATGCGGGAGCTTACACAGAGGCGTGCAGTGGCAGCGATGCCGATTGCAGGAAGCTACCGGGCAATTGATTTTGCACTCAGCAATATGTCCAATTCGCACATCCAGAAGGTAGCAGTACTTACTCAGTATAATGCACGTTCACTGAATGAACATTTGAATTCTTCCAAGTGGTGGGATTTCGGACGTAAGCAGGGTGGTCTTTATGTATTTACACCGACGATCACCGCAGACAATGGCTACTGGTATCGTGGAACGGCAGATGCGATCTATCAGAACCTGGAGTTCCTGAAGAGGTGCCATGAACCTTATGTGATCATCACATCCGGTGATGCGGTTTACAAGATGGATTATAACAAAGTACTGGAATACCACATTGCCAAGAAAGCAGATATCACTGTGGTATGCCGGGATCTGGATCAGGGCGAGGATGCAACCCGTTTTGGCATCCTGAAGATGAATGAGAATATGCGGATCGAAGATTTTGAGGAAAAACCGATGGTGGCAAATTCCAACACGATTTCCACAGGAATCTATATCATCCGCAGACGTCAGCTGATCGATCTGATCGAGCATTCAGCTGAGGAAGACAGATATGATTTTGTAACGGATATCCTGATCAGATACAAGAATCTGAAAAAGATATACGGTTATAAGATAAAAGACTACTGGAGCAATATTTCCACGGTCGATGCCTATTATAAGACAAACATGGATTTCCTCAAACCGGAAGTCCGGAACTATTTCTTTAAGCAGCTTCCAAGTATTTATTCCAAGGTGACAGACCTGCCTCCGGCAAAATATAATCCGGGTGCGGTCGTTAAGAACAGCCTTGTGGCAAGCGGAAGCATTATCAACGGAACCGTTGAGAATTCGGTTCTGTTTAAAAAAGTGTTTGTTGGAAATAATTGTGTGATTAAAAACTCAATTATTTTAAATGATGTGTATCTTGGGGACAATACTTACATTGAGAACTGTATTGTAGAGAGCAGGGATACGATCCGTGCCAATACACGGCATGTTGGTGAAGATGGCGTGAAAGTAGTAATAGAAAAGAACGAAAGGTACGCATTATAAAAACTGAGGGGGACTTGTAAGAGTCCGGATCAGAAGGCATGCCGGTCAAATAAAGGAAAAGGAGCGGACCGGTATGTGCGTTACTGGAGAAAGGGGCTAGAAAGTTATGCAGATTACAGATGTACGCGTGCGCAAAGTAGCAAAAGAAGGAAAATTAAAGGCAGTAGTATCAATTACAATGGACGAAGAATTTGTTGTTCACGATATTAAAGTCATTGAAGGGGAAAAAGGACTTTTCATTGCAATGCCGAGTAAGAGAGCACTGGATGGGGAATATCGTGATATTGCGCATCCAATCAATTCCAGTACAAGAGACAGAATCCAGAAGATCATTCTGGACAAGTATGCGGAAGTACTGGAAGAGACTGACGACGCGGAAACTGCAGAAATCTAAGTACAGAAAAATACTGAAAACAAAAATCCCGGAGACTGGAAGTAAAACCAGTTCTCCGGGATTTTTATATTTTGAGAAATGATATTTCTACGACGGTCAATCGCGCATAAACTGATCGATCACATAGAGAACTCCGTCATCATCATTTGATTTTGTGATAAAATCTGCTTTTTCACGGACCAGTGGCTGTGCATTTTCCATTGCCACTCCAAGACCTGCGGTTTCGATCATAGTCAGGTCGTTGTATCCGTCACCGCAGCAGATCATTTCATCAGCAGTCAGACCGATGCTGGTAAGAAGCTTCAGAAGAGAGGCGGCTTTGTCTACATTCTTTGGAACAATTTCGAGGAAAAATGGATCCGAACAGTAAACATCAATATAACCATGGAAATGAGCGGACATTTCCTCTTTAGCAGCAGCGATGCTGTCCGGTTCTCCGGTCAGGAGAAATTTATTGTTTGGAAATGTGGATGCTTTCTCGCAGAAATTATCAATTTGTACAATTGGTAAATGGTTGATCCGGGATTCTAATTCGGAATATTTTGTCGGGGTAAATCCGGACAGAAGCTGTCCATCCTCATAAGCCAGAAGATCAACCGGGTAGTTGGAAGCGATCCGGTAGATATCCGGGATCACGTCCTGCGGAAGTGTTTTGTTGTAAATGACCTGGCCGGTGCGGCAGTCAGTGATCCGTGCTCCGTTGAAGGACAGGATATAGCTTCCGTAACGTTCCAGATGGAGCTGCCTGGCAAGGGGAACCACGCCGTATGTAGGGCGACCGCTTGCAAGAACAACTTTTTTTCCGGCTTCCTGGATCTCGATCAGAGCCTTTAACGTTGGTGGAGTGATTTCTTTCCTGGAGTTGGTAAGTGTTCCGTCCAGGTCAAGAACAAGTATCTGATATTTCATGTCTTACCTCTCTTAAAACTTCATCTGTCTGAGTACATCAATGATCTCAGGAAATTCCATACCGTGGGAAGCTTTGACCAGAATGGTATCATCTTTTTTGACAACATTCCGGATTTTTCCCAGGAAGTCCTGTTTGGTTTTAAAGTAAAGTACGGCACTGCTCTTTGCACAGGCTTTTGCACCTTCATATGCGTGGTGGGAAAGTTCTCCGATACAGCAGATCACATCAATGCCGATCTCGGCAGCATGTGCGCCGGTATTGTAGTGAAGTTCATTCTCCTTATCACCAAGCTCATACATATCGCCCATTACAGCTACGGTTCTTCCTGTTGCGGTAGAAAGTACATCCAGAGAAGATTTCATGGAAACCGGATTAGCGTTGTAGCAATCATCGATGATCAAAAGAGATCCTGTGTCGATCAGATTGGTACGTCCGGCAATCGTCTTCAGGGAAGAGATCCCGGTCTGGATTTCCTCCAGAGTAAGTCCAAGCTTCATGCCGACACATGCTCCGGCGAGAGCATTATAAACCATGTGATTTCCAGGTACCGGGATATGTACGTTGATTTCACCAAGTGGAAGGTGGAGTACAGCGTCAGTTCCGCGAAGTCCCTGACTTACGATTCCGTCTGCATAGGCATCCAGCTGGTCTGAAAGACCGAAGAAAACAGGCTTTTTCCCTTGTACCTCTGCGACTGTGGAAAGTTTGTCGTCATCTCCGTTTAAGATGACAGAAGCATTTGGACGCAGATGATCAAAAACTTCGGTTTTGGCTTTTAAGATTCCGTCGCGGCTTCCGAGATTTTCCATGTGTGCAAGACCGATGTTGGTGATTACACAGATATCCGGCTGGCTGATGGATGCAAGTTCATGCATCTCTCCGAAATGGTCAATTCCCATCTCCAGGACAGCGACTTCATGTTCTTCGGTAAGATTGAAGATGGTAAGCGGAAGTCCGATTCCATTGTTAAAGTTTCCCTCTGTCTTAAGAACATTGTATTTCCGGGAAAGGACAGAGGCAATCGTTTCTTTGGTGCTGGTCTTGCCAACACTTCCGGTGATGCCGACAACCTTGATGTCAAGCTGCATGCGGTAAAACGCTGCAATATCACGAAGTGCTTTTTCGCAGGATTCTACATGAATGCAGGGACAGGTAAGGGAAGAAGGATCTTCTTCTGTAAGAGTAGCAAGTGCACCCTGTTCCATAACCTGTGGGATAAAGGTGTGGCCGTCTACTCGGGCTCCTTTGAGTGGAACAAAAAGAAATCCCGGTGCTGCTTTCCGGCTGTCGATTGCAACGCCGGTAATCTCTTTTTCAAGAAAACTGCTGTCACCATGGAAGGTTCCATGGCAGGCAGCGGTTATATTTTTTAATGTCATATTTTTCATCGGTAATACCTCTTTTCAAATTGTGACCTAGTCATCAGCACTCATGCGGTCAAGAAGCTGTTTCTTTACTTCATAAAGTCTTGGAGACAGATCGATATACATCTGGTGAGGATTGAAGAGTCGTTTGGATTCATCCCACAGGGTATCTTTTTCCTGACGGCAGTAAGCGGCAATCTCTTTGACAGACGGGGAAGTGTAGACACATTCACCGTTGATGAAGATTGGCTGCATCATTTCGCGGACGGTATAGGTTCCGGCTTTCATCTTTGTCTTTTTCCATGTCTCGCTTGGATCAAAGAGGAGAAGATCTTCCTCCGGATTGATTTCTTCGTCTACAAAGCAGATATAATCAGCTTTCATCTTGCCGGTTTCTTTTTCGTAAATACGGTAAACCGTCTTGTTGCCCGGATTGGTGATCTTTTCTGTGTTCTCAGAAAGTTTGATTTTAGGTTCGAACTCACCATTCTTATTCTGGATGGCAGCGAGCTTATATACACCACCGAATGAAGGACAGTCTTTGGAGGTGATCAGATTGGTTCCGACACCCCATGAATCGATCGCTGCGCCCTGCATCTTGAGGTCGTGGATCAGATATTCATCAAGGTCGTTGGATGCGCAGATCGTTGCTTCTTCAAAGCCGGCCTCATCCAGCATTTTACGTGCTTTTTTGGACAGGTAGGCAAGATCACCGCTGTCAAGACGGATACCAAGCTTTCTCGGGCTGATGCCGGCATCTTTCATCTCCTGGAAGACACGGATCGCATTCGGAACACCGGATTTTAAGGTGTCGTAAGTATCGACAAGAAGGGTACATCCTTCAGGATAAAGATCTGCATAGGCTTTAAATGCGGTATATTCATCCGGGAAACTCATGATCCAGCTGTGTGCATGGGTTCCCATAACCGGAACGTCAAAAAGCTTGCCGGTAAGTACGCAGGAGGTTCCCACGCAGCCGGCGATCACGGCAGCACGTGCGCCGTATAATCCGGCATCCGGTCCCTGGGCACGGCGAAGCCCGAATTCCATAACACCGGTATCACCGGCAGCGTATACGATACGGGAAGACTTGGTCGCGATCAGACACTGGTGGTTCAGAATGTTCAGGATTGCGGTTTCCACAAGCTGAGCTTCCATGATCGGGGCAACGACTTTGAGGATCGGCTCCTTTGGGAAGATCAGGCTTCCTTCCGGAATTGCGTAAATGCTTCCGGTAAAGTGATAGCCGCTCAGATACTGAAGAAAATCTTCAGAAAAAATGTGGAGACTGCGAAGGTAATCCACATCATCATAGCTGAAGTTCAGATTTTTCACGTACTCAATAACCTGTTCAAGTCCGGCTGCGATTGCATAACCGGAAGAAAATGGGTTGGAACGGTAAAATACATCAAAAATTACGGTAGGATTGTCCTGCTTATCGTAATAACCCTGCATCATAGTCAGTTCGTATAAGTCTGTAAGTAATGTTAAATTTTTAGAATGCATAATCGTACCTCTTTTCTGTTATAGGTTTAGACCAGACTGGCGTTTTTCTTAATTGTGTCCTGGATAAGATCATGACAATAGATTCCAAGATGTTTTCTTGTCTCTTTATCCAGTTCTTTTGGATAGATTGGTTTGCCGTATTCGATGACGACATGTACTTTTTTTACACGCGGGAAATGTGCTTCAAAAATGTCAGCAGTATTGTTCATGCTGATCGGAATGATCGCACACCCGGTCTTTTCGGCAATTTTAAGTGCACCGTCACGGAATGGAAGCATAGAAAGTTCTTCGCCATTGTTGCGGGTTCCTTCCGGGAAGATGCAGATGGAAATGCCATTTTTTACATAATCAATTGCCTGAAGGATCGTCTTCAGACCTTCTCTCATATTGTCTCTGTCAAGGAAGAGACAGTACAGATTCTTCATCCATGTGGAAAGAAGCGGAATCTTTTCCATTTCTTTTTTGGCAACATAACCGGTCAGACGCCTGCACCGGCTGTAAGTAAGGAGAATATCAAAATAACTGCGGTGGTTGCCGATAAAGAGTACCGGTTCATCCGGAACATTTTCTTCACCGATCACGGTTGTCGTGACACCGGTCATCTTAAGAATCACTTTAAAGCCCCACTGAACGATGCGCAGAGAACTGATATCTTTGGCTCTGCGATTGAATTTACCAATGATCCATTCCACCAGAAAAACCGGAATGGACAGGATCAGGTAAAGAATTAAAAAGACTGCGATACAGATAAATCGTATCATTACCCCAAAATCCTCTCTTTCATTGTATAAAGTAACATACTTTTCTTCGATTATACTATTCGATGCATGAAAATACAAGGAAGATAATATGATAATAAAGAGACAAAAAAATGGAAAAGTTTGTGAATAATTATGAGAATAAAATGCTGTGTGACAGGGGTGATCTGGATGCTGATTTTCCTTGGCGGCTGTCAGGTCATGGAAAAAGAGGAAGCGGGTGGAGAAATGCTGGAATATTCCATTGTGGATGAGAAAAAAGTTCCGGCGGAAATGACCGAACGCATTGCCGGGATGGAAGAAACCCCATTTCAGATCATGTATGTGCAAGGAGACCGGCTGTATGTCGGACAGGGGTATGGGAGACAGGAAATGGAGGGATATGCGATCCGGGTTGATGGCTGTACGGAAGAAAAAGATGTGATCTGTGTACAGACAACACTTCTGGGACCGGGAAGTGACGAGACAGAAAAAGATGGGGAGGAGATGGGAAATATCTGTATGCGGGAAGATGGATTTTCCCAATACCCATATGTTGTCCTGGAAATGGCAAAAAGCGAAAAACCGGTGATATTTGAGTAGGAGGCTGACTATGGAACTGATAAGAAAACAGGTACGCATGAATCAGATGGGCAAAACAGTGACGGATCAGTTTATGATCGGTGGGGATTATAATGTACCGGATGCGAAAAGTGACGTGGGAAGAGTGCTTTCCGGTGAGGGAAGTCTGCGGATTGAAGAGACAAGAAGAGTGGAAAATTATCTCCGTGTGACGGGAAAACTGAATTTTAAAGTTTTGTATGTGACAGATTCGGGAGATCCACGTCCCGGAGCTTTAGAGGGAATGATTCCGTTTGAGGAAATGGTCTACATGGAGGAAGAGAACGGAGAAGGCGAAGACATTGTGCAAGTTCAGCGGGTGGAATGCGGGGTATCACTGATCCATTCGAGAAAGCTTGCGGTAAAAGCGCTTGCGGAAATGACGGTACATACAGAGCAGATTACAGAAAAACAGGTGACACTTGATGTGGATGGGGAAGAGGGAATCTATCTGAAAAAATGTCCGGTGGAGCTGCTGCAGCTGTTTACCGCGAAGAGAGACATTTACAGGATCAAAGAGGAGATTAAGATACCGGGGACCAAAGAGAATATCGGAACGCTCTTGTGGACAGAGGTAAGCTCCCGGAAAATGGATACCAGACTTGTGCAGGATGCTATGCTGATAAATGGAGAATTGCAGATCTTTGTTCTCTATGAATCCCAGGAGGGCAAGACAGACTGGGTGGAGCAGACGGTTCCTTATGAGGGGCGGATCGAGTGTGCCGGCGCAGAAGAAGGTATGTATCATCATGTCTATGACCGGCTGGATGATATCAGTGTGGAAGTGCGGATGGATGAGGACGGTGAGATGCGTGCGCTTGGCATTGAAGCGGCACTTCAGGTTCGTCTTTTTGTCTATGGGGAAGAAAAGCTGGAGCTTTTAGAGGATGCGTATTCCCTTGATAAAAAATGTGTTTTGGAGACAGAAGAAGTTGTTGTTGAGGAGCTTCTGATGCAGAATCATTCAAAAAGTAAGATCACAGAACGATTAAGTCTGCCGGAGCTGAAAGATGAGATCCTTCAGGTGTGCCACAGCAGTGCAGACCTGCAGATAGAAAAAATGGAAGTGCAGGATGGAGGAATTCTGGCAGAGGGGATTCTAAATGTCAGTTTTCTGTATGTAAAGGCAAATGATGAAGTACCATTTGGTGTGTGGAAGGGGATGGTTCCGTTCTCGGCAATGCTTGAATGCCGGGAAGGAAGCAGCGATATGAAATATGACGTCACATATGCAGTGGAGCAGCTTGCGGTAGATCTTGCCGGAAATGATGAAGTAGAGATCAAAGCGGTCGTGGCGTTCAGGAGCTTCATGCGAAAAGCGGAAAAAATACAGATGGTGACAGAGGCTGCACTTGTGGATTATGAAAAAGAAGAGCGGATGAATCAGCCGGGAATTGTGGGATATATCGTAAAAGACGGAGATGATCTGTGGAGTCTGGCAAAGAAATATTCGACCACAGAAGAAAGCATTCTGCTTAATAATGAATTATTATCAAAAGAATTGAAAACGGGTGATAAAATATTGATTTTTCGGGAGAGTTTGAGTATACTATAGTAATGAAATGATGTATACAAGATACAAAAAAAGGTCGAAAAAATACAATAAGGAGATACACGCATGGATAAACTGGAGTTAAAAGCACTTGGGAAGATCAATCTTGGACTTGATGTGCTGGGGCGGCGGGAGAATGGTTATCACGATGTGCGCATGGTCATGCAGACGCTATATCTGTACGATAATGTGACGCTGCAAAAGAAGTCGGCCCCAGGTATCGAGATCGATTCAAATCTTTTTTATCTGCCGAATGATGAGGACAATATTGCATGGAAAGCGGCAAAGCTTCTGATCGATGAATTTGATATTAAAGACGGAGTCAGAATCCATCTGGACAAGCATATACCGGTTGCAGCGGGAATGGCAGGCGGAAGTTCCAATGCTGCGGCAGTGCTTTACGGAATGAACCAGATGTTCCGGCTGGGACTTTCTCAAAAAGAGCTGATGGAAAGAGGCGTGAAGCTTGGGGCGGATGTTCCTTACTGCATTATGCGCGGAACGGTACTAGCAGAAGGAATCGGGGAAAAACTGACGCCGCTTCCTCCGATGCCGAAATGTCAGATTCTGATCGCCAAGCCGCCGATCAGTGTATCGACAAAGATGGTTTATGAAAAGCTGGATTCCTGTGAAATCAAGGAGCATCCGGATATAGATGGTATCCTGGACGGATTGAAGAACCAGGATCTTGAGCAAGTGGCAGCATCCTTGGGTAACGTGCTGGAAAAGGTTACGGTTGAAGCATATCCGGTCATTGCACAGATCAAAGAATGTATGATGGAAGCAGGTGC
Source organism: Coprococcus sp. AF99-45 (assembly GCF_027663865.1). Taxonomy (NCBI): domain Bacteria; kingdom Bacillati; phylum Bacillota; class Clostridia; order Lachnospirales; family Lachnospiraceae; genus Coprococcus; species Coprococcus sp. AF99-45. The sequence goes on along the minus strand of NZ_JAQDGZ010000004.1, from coordinate 204,442 downwards.
TCTTGGGGCGATGATGAGTGGAAGCGGTCCGACTGTATTTGGGATTTTCAGGGATCGCAGGACAGCGAAGGAAGCATTTACAAAAGTAAAAGCACAGAATCTGGCAAAACAGATTTATCTTGCAAATGTGCATAACGTCAGGAGGAGATAAGAATGGATATGGATTTTGAAGTAAATATGAATGAATACCTGCCGTTGAGAGATGTTGTGTTCAATACACTTCGGAAGGCAATTTTAAGAGGAGAACTGAAGCCGGGAGAACGGCTGATGGAGATCCAGCTTGCCAACAAGCTTGGAGTAAGCCGTACCCCGATCCGTGAAGCAATCCGTAAACTGGAGCTGGAAGGTCTGGTTCTGATGATTCCGCGAAAAGGGGCAGAAGTGGCACAGATCACAGAGAAGAATATGCAGGATGTGCTGGAAGTCAGAAAGGCACTGGAAGAGCTTTCCGTACAGCTTGCGTGTGAACGGATCACGCCGGAGCAGGTTGAAGAAATGAAGATGGCAGCTGAAGATTTCCGTAAAGTCTTAAAGAGTGGTGATGTGACGAAGATCGCTGAAGCAGATGTAAAATTCCATGATATTATCTTTGCCGCAACCAATAACCAGAGACTGATCACGCTGCTGAATAACCTGCGGGAACAGATGTACCGGTTCCGCGTAGAATATCTGAAGCAGAAGGAATGTTATCCACAGCTCCTGGAAGAACATGATAAGCTGATCGCACTGATTTCGGGTGGAGAGGTTGAAGAGGCATGTGAGCTCATGGGATGTCATATTGACAATCAGGCCTCTACAGTATCGGATGTTATCCGGAGAGATCAGGTAGAATATCACAGATAAAAATGTATAGTTTTCCATATGTTGTCAATACTCCTGGTATCAAAGACAGGAGGTACATACGAAAATGAAAAAAATAAAAGCATTGGCGCTGGTACTGATCATGATTCTGTGTGGTGCGGCATTTGCAAGGGGAATGCAGGTGGAAGCGAAGGCGAATGCAGTGCAGGAAAAGTTATCCGGTGAGGTGTTCCGCTTTCATGTGCTTGCCAACAGTGACAGCAAAGAAGACCAGGAACTTAAGATGAAGGTGAAAGAGGCTGTTGTAGATTATATGTGTGAGAATCTTTCGAATGCAGGGAATGCAGCGGAGGCGAAAGCATGGGCGATCCGCCACAAAGAAGAACTGATCCGGACGGCCAGGGAAGTCTTGCAGGAAGAAGGATGTAACGATCAGATAACAGCTGAGGTCGTGCGGTGTGAATTTCCGGACAAAACTTACGGAGACATCATCTTCCCCGCAGGCTGGTACGATGCACTTCGGATCAAGATCGGAAAGGCACAGGGGCACAACTGGTGGTGTGTTCTTTATCCGAATCTCTGTTTTATGGATTCTGTCCATGCAATTGTTCCCAAAGAAGGGAAGGAAGAGCTGCGGAGTGTGTTGACGGATGAAGAGTATGCGATGATCGTAAAAGGCACACCGGTAAAAATCAAATGGTTTTTCTTGCAATTGACGGAGTAAATGTGTAGAATATACTTCAACGAAGATGGCAGGAAAATTTGTTTCGCCTAAGGTAAAGGAAAGTTTAATGACGGATATACTTGTAAAATTATTTGTAAAAGATTATAAAGATGTAGAAAAGGTGTCTGTCCGTACAGCATATGGAGTGCTGGCAAGCGGAGTAGGCATCTTTTGTAATGTTCTGCTGACGATTGCGAAGATGGTGATAGGAATCCTTCTTCACAGTGTGTCTGTTACTGCAGATGCATTTAACAACTTATCGGATGCAGGTTCTTCGATCATTGGAATGATCGGAGTGAAGATGGCAGAAAAACCGGCAGACAAGGAGCATCCTTTTGGGCATGGCAGGCTGGAATACATAGCGGCACTGATCGTATCCTTTCTGGTGATCGAAGTTGGATTTACCTTTTTCAAAAATGCGATCGTGAAGATCCGGGAGCCGGAAGAGTTAAAATTCAGTCTGGTGTCGATCCTGATCCTGGTGTTGTCCATAGGTGTGAAGCTGTGGCTTGCGATGTTTAACCGGAAACTTGGTGAAAAGATTTCTTCCCAGGTGATGATGGCGACGGCAGCAGATGCACTTGGAGATGTGATCACGACAGCAGCGACGATCCTGTCGGTTGTATTCTGGCGGATCACAGGGATCAATATCGATGGCTTTGTCGGACTTGGTGTTTCACTGGTCGTTATGTGGGCCGGATTTGGGATTGCGAAGGATACGCTTGAGCCGCTGATCGGAATTCCGGCGACATGGGAAGATTATGAGAAGATCAAGCATTTTGTGGAAAAATACGCTGGAATCGAGGGCAGCCATGATCTGGTGATCCATAATTACGGACCGGGAAGAAGTATGGCGATCATTCATGCAGAGGTTCCGAATGATGTCCCGATTGATGTATCCCATGAGATCATTGACCGGATTGAGAGAGAGGCAATGGAACAACTGGGGATCTCGCTGACAATTCATATGGATCCGGTGGAGACTCGTAATGAAGAAGTACTTCAGGCAAAACATGAGACAGAAAAAGCTGTGGAAGCACTGGATCCGAGATGCAGTATCCATGATTTCCGCATGGTGAATGGAGAAAAACAGATCAATCTCATTTTTGATTTTGTCATTCCGAGAGAGTATTCTGAGGAAAAAGGGAATGAACTGACACTGACTTTGATGGACCGATTGCAGCATCATAACCCAAAGTATCAGTGTGTTATCACATTAGACAGAAGTTATGTGGAAGAACAGAGGTAAAAGAGATGTATACATTTGAAAGCAGAGTACGATTCAGTGAAGCAGACCATACGGAGCTTCTGACATTACCGGGGCTTGTTAATTATTTTCAGGACTGTAGTACTTTTCAGTCTGAGGATATCGGATATGGCGTGGAATCACTGAAAAAAAGCGGGCAGGCATGGATTCTTTCTGCATGGCAGATTGTAGTAAACCGTTATCCGAAACTCGGGGAACATATCCGGGTGTCCACCTGGGCAACGGATTTTACCGGACTTTTCGGACTTCGTAATTTTAAGATGGAGGATGAAGCAGGCGAGATGACAGCCTGGGCCAATTCGGTCTGGGTATATATGGATATGAAAAAAGGAAGACCATGCAGACCGGCGAAAGAAGAGATCGAGGCTTATCGGCCGGAAGCACCATTGGATGTAGAGTTTGCGCCGCGTAAGATCGTGCTTCCAAAAGAACTGGAAGATGGAGAAAGTTTTCCGGTAAGACGTCATCAGATCGACACAAACGAGCATGTCAATAACTGCCAGTATATCCAGATGGCAATTGATGTGGTGCCGGAATGTGAGCGTGCCGGACAGATCCGGGTAGAATATAAAAAATCCGCAGTTATGGGTGATATTATTTATCCAAAGATGGCGGTAGAGGAACAGAGAAAAATAGTGGAACTTTGTGATGCGGAGGGAAATCCGTATGCGGTAGTAGAATTCAAGGAGAAATAAGAGATGGAATTAGGAAAAAAACAGATGCTTACGGTAGTAAAGGTAGTTGATTTCGGAGTATATCTGGGAGATGACAGAGAAAAGGTTCTTCTTCCGAAGAAGCAGGTTCCGGCAGGAATCGAACCGGGCGATCCGATTGAGGTGTTTTTGTATAAGGATTCTTCTGACCGTCTGATCGCAACGGTAAATGAACCGAAGCTTACACTGGGGGAAAGTGCAATCCTGAAGGTAGCGCAGGTTGGCAAATTCGGTGCCTTCCTGGACTGGGGACTGGAAAAGGATCTGTTCCTGCCATTTAAGGAGCAGACTTATAAGGTGAAACCGGGGGATGAATGTCTGGTAGGACTTTATATTGATAAGAGCCAGAGACTCTGTGCGACCATGAAGGTATATGAGTATCTGACCAGTGATTCTCCTTATCAGAAGGATGATCAGGTAGAGGGAATCGTTTACGAAGTGAGTGATAATTTTGGGGCTTTCGTTGCAGTGGACGGAAAATATTCTGCGCTTGTGCCAAAGAGAGAAGCACCGAAAAGTCTAAGACCGGGAATGAAGATCCATGCGAGAGTGACAGAAGTAAAACCGGATGGAAAGCTGAATTTAAGTGTCCGTGAGAAAGCATTTATCCAGATGGATAAGGATGCGCTTCTGGTACTGGCGCGTCTGGAAGAAAAGGGCGGAGTCCTTCCGTTTAACGATAAAGCAGACGCGGAGCTGATCCGTGCGGAGTTTGATCTGAGCAAGAATGCATTCAAGCGTGCAGTCGGACATCTGTATAAAGAGCGTAAGATCGAGATCCGTAAGGACAGTATTGTTTTGAAATAGACATTGTGATTATGCACAAAAAACAGACTGTTAAATTGTTCACAATGCCCAAAACGCTGATTTGAAAAAAAACCCTTGATTTTCAAAAAAAAATTGTATATATTGAGGGTGTAAAAGATAGGAAGAGATAAAAGAAAAGGAGTGTACATCATGAAGGTACAGAATATTACAAACATTGATAAGTTTTTTGAAGTAGTAGACAGCTGCAAAGGAAAAGTAGAACTTGTAACAGGAGAAGGCGACAGACTGAATCTGAAATCTAAACTTTCTCAGTATGTTTCTATGGCAAATATTTTCTCTAACGGAGAGATTCCGGAACTGGAAATCATTGCATACGAAAAAGAAGACATCGATAAACTGGTTAACTTCATGATCAATGGCTAATTTATATAAATACCAGGAATAGTGAGAAGCAGGAATCAAAGTGATTTGGTTCCTGCTTTTTTGTGTATACGATGAGCCAAGTGCAGATTTGTCCTTGCACAAGGATCTGCATTTGGCGAATGTAGATCATCGAGCTGTTAAGCGAGATCGTGTACAAAGTATACAAATCGAGTAGGAGTCAGCCTGCTCGATTGTGGAGAGAGACGGTATGCGAGGGGGAGATTGTGTGGCGGATTTAGGAAAAGAATAGGTGTGAAGTCCATTGCGCAGGGCATTCCGATGAGCCTCTGAGAACGAAAATCGTGTCAGCAAAGGCTTCCACAATTTTTGAGTCTCAGCTCCATTGCACAATAAGTGCCTTCACCCCTATTCTTTTTCTAAATCCGCCCTCAAGACTTTGGACGCAGACCTGGCGGCTGCTAAACATAAAAATTCAGGAAACTATAGAAAGATAGTTTCCTGGTATATGGGAGAGGGTATTTATATTGAGGGTGGGTTAGGTTAGTTTGCGCGTAATGATTCAATAAATGGTGTCAGGAGGGATTCGCCGTATTGAAGCAGGGAGAAGCTTCTCTGGGTGAGACACCAGGAGTAGGTGAGACCGATCTGGGCAGAGGTGATCATCTGGGAGAGCTCGACGTAGGAGTAGTCTGACTTTAGTTCTCCACATTTGATCCCATCGAAAAGGATCTTGCGCAGGATCTTATAATAATTACGATCCGGGTTTAAAATATGTCTGGTTCCGGTAGTAGCTACCTGAAGACCGTAGAGGGGCGCAAAGAGATCCATATATGGTGAGTGCTCCAGGTTATTCAGCACAAAATGGTTGAAGGCGAGCAGCAGATCGGCGGCTGGAAGCGTCCGGTCGCAGGTCTGAAGCCAGCTATCATAGTCACTGTCGTAGGAATAGGCGAGGCTGAAGAGAAGTTCATCTTTTCCACGAAAATGGTGGTAAAAGGTGCTGCGGGAATTACCGGAGAGTTCGATGATCTGCGCGATCGTAGTTTCGTCATAGCCCTGTTCTGTGAACAGCTTCCATGCTGCATCCATGATGTCCTGTTTTGCATGTCGTTTGCCGTGCGTTGTCATAATTGATCGTTCCTGCCTTCTTAAAAGTATTGAAGCTATTGTAACACAGGGATGTGGAGAGTGCAATGTTTTGTTTCTGCATACATTTTATTGAAAATGTCCATATAAGGATAATATGGTTGACTTTATTTGAACACTTTAGTAGAATGAAGGGTATAAAAAGCAGAACGTAGTTCGGAATACAGTATCTTTTTAGACCGTAGTACGAAAACGAACTACAGTGCTTTTGGAGGTGTAAGATGGAAAAATTAAAACTTGCAGCCGGCATGACAGGAGAACAGAAGCGTTATGCGGTTGAAGCAGCACTACTTCTGGGATTTCAGACAGAGACAGCTACATTTCCGGTGATCACAGCGGACGGTGAGATTCCGGTGCCGGAGAATATGGAAGAGCTGAAAGCCCTGTGGAAAAAGAGTACAGGGGAGACACCGGAAGAGTACGAATCAGCATCAAAGCATACAGGTCCGATCTTTGATCTGGATTTCCGTAAGGAAAAAGGGCTGGAGACGATGCTTCAGAAAGGGGATTTCCTGAAAGACGAGAATCAGGATCTTCTTCCGGATGTGTTGGATGTGAAGATTGTACTTCCGGAGGATGCAGATGATGCGATGCTCGTTGCAGCATGTAACCTGGCATGGCGTTTTGGTATGGAGACGACCGGATATAAAGGAACTATTACGGCAGATGCAGCTTATACAGGCAACCGGCTCGTTCTGGAAAAAGCAGAGCAGACAGAGCTTGTACGGGAAAAAGAAGGAGAAAGTGTAAAAGTATCTCTTCGCGGTGACGGAGAGGAACTAATCGCATTTACCTCCCGCCTCTGTATGGAATTTCCACAGATCAATGGTCAGAGAAGCTGGAAAGACCTGCTGATGGATATGGTGGATGACTTTGTACTGCGCAGCGCAGATGGACAGCTTGCAGCTTTGAAAGCGATGCAGAAAGAGCAGACAGGAGAATACGAAGTGTACGGATCTCCGCTCTGGAATGATACACAGAAAAAAGAAGCCGGGGATGCAAAGGTATATAATTACAAATCCGGACAGAAGATGTACGAGAAGGTGTATGAGCTTCCGTGGGAAGTGGAAGTTTTTGAAAAACTTCTGGAAGAAAAGGTTTATCCGCAAATCGGGAAAGGAAGCAAGGTAAAGATTACCGGTGCGGTAAGTGAAAATATAAAAGTACGCCAGAAGATAAAAGAAAAAATCGAAGACAGAATCCAGATGTTAGGTGCCAAGCCGGAGGATACCTCCGTTATCTGTGCATACAAACAGGGATATTCCTGGATCGTTGAAGAGATGCTTCCGGTGATGAAGGAAGCGCAGGCAGATCAGGTTGAGATTTATTTCAAACCGTTCCTGCCGGAAGGCCAGACAGACTGGCTGGATGAGAACGGTGCAACCCCGTCCTATCACAATCTGAATGCAGACACTCCGGACAAGTGGTATGATCTTCCGATCCGCTATCTGCAGGAACTGTATCCGGTAGAAGATATTCTGGTAAAAGAGCTTGGAATTGAAAGAGATAAAGTCATTTTCAAAGCTTATGAAGGCGAAGAAGATATCACTTATCTCTGCAAGGGGATCAAGGACGAAAAGGTCTGCTGTGAGGATACTTACAAAGCAGTCTGGTCGGAAAGACCATATATGGATGAATATCCGCAGATGGGAAAGGTTCATCCGGCAACCGGTTATGTAAAAGCAGAGATTGACGGACAGGAAGTATTTTATCAGACCGTCCGTACCGATATGGAAGAGATCTGGGATGTTTACCAGAAGGAAGTTCTTCCGGATTGCAGACGATATATTGAGGAAAAGACAGGCGGAAAGATTTCCGCAGACCTGCAGCCGTTCTTCCATGAACTGCGTCTGGACGTGACCGCAAGTGAACCGGACTATGCGACCGGATCAAGAGAGGATCTGATCTCTTCACTGGATGCTTTGCATGAAGATATGTATTTTGTCGGAAGCGACTATTTTAAAAATTACGGTGTGAAGAAAGCAGATGTCATGCTGGATGCGCCGGGACTGATCCTTCCGGTGATCCATGAAAAAGAAGGCAGACCGGTATTTAAGGTGACACTGACCGAGCCGTTAAAAGAAGAAGCATGCATTGTAAAAGATGGAAAAGCGGTTCTTTTACAGAGAAAACGGGAAGAAGCAGATGCATGGATCCGTGCCATTTCATGGGAAAATGATAATTTTACTTTCCATATCCGCACAAATGGTGTACAATCTAATGTATTACACACTTACTCAACATTGTGGTCAAAGGGTGTACTGGCAGAGTGTGAAAGTGTTGCAGCAGGTACGAAGCTTTTGTTTGAAAGTGAGCAGAGCGAGATACAGTATGCAGCACTTACACCGGAAAGAGAAGAAAAACCAAAGACGAAACGGATTGAAGAGATTGACCTGCATGAGCATGAACTGATCGGATATGATACTTACCGTGAGATCATCGAAGAATTGAAGCAGGTTCCTGGAATCGAAGTGTTCCGGACTGCGGTATCTTATACAGGACGTGAACTCTATGCAGTATGGATCAAACCGGAATACGAAGGTTATCTGTCCATGACGAAGCGTATATCAAGAATTCCTGGCGAGATGATCAATGCAAGACATCATGCAAATGAAGTATCTTCGACAAATGCAGCATTTATCCTGATCAAGAAGCTGCTGACAGAAGATGTTTACAAAGATTTACCGGATAAACTGAATCTGGTGATCGTTCCGATGGAAAATGTGGATGGTGCGGCAATCCATTATGAATTGCAGAAAGAGCATCCAACCTGGAAATTCCATGTGGCAAGATTTAATTCGCTTGGAAAAGAGTTCTACTATGAACATTTCCAGCAGGATACGATCCACAGCGAGGCGATGGGATTAACCCGTATTTATGACCGGTATGTCCCGGATATGATCGTGGACAATCACGGAGTACCGAGCCATGAATGGGAGCAGCAGTTTTCAGGTTATACCTCCCCGTCTTACAAAGGCTTCTGGCTTCCGAGATCTCTGCTTTATGGTTATTTCTGGTATGTGACCAATCCAGAGTACAAGGACAATTACCCGGTCAATAAGGTAATGGAAGATGTGATTGCAGACAAGATTGCCGAGTATCCGGAGATGAGAGAATTGAACCGTGAATGGAGTGCTCAGTTTGAAAAATATGCACATGCATGGATGCCGAAATTGTTCCCGGCAAACTATTATAAAGAAATGATCAACTACTGGATCCCGTTCGCGGCAGATCCAAACCATCGTTATCCGTCGATCCGTTTTCCGTGGATCACAACGGTTGCTTATACCAGCGAGGTTGCAGATGAGACCGCACAGGGTGAATACCTGAATTTGTGTGCAAGGGCTCATGTGGCACATGACGAGGCGACTATCCGGATGTTGATGGAAGCAGTGCATGTGATGGAATGTCATCTGGAAGAGCAGGATGGACAGATTTTGACCAGTTACATAAGACAGCGTCCGATGATTGTCAAAGTGACTGGAAAAAATAAATAACTTTTTAATACTTTTCTAAAGGAGGAGTTAGGTATGGAACTCATCAAATTACTTGGCGTGTTAATCGTAATCGTTGGATTCGCGCTGAAACTGGATTCAATCCTCATTATTTTCCTGGCCCTTATCGCGACAGGGATTGTTGGAGGACTTGGAGTGGGCGGACTTCTGGAAACAATCGGTACAAACTTTGTAGCGAACAGAAGTATGGCAATCTTTATCATGATCCTGCTGGTTACAGGTACACTGGAAAGAAACGGTCTGCGTGAAGCAGCGGCAAACCTGATCCGTAAAGTAAAAAGTGCGACAGCAGGTAAGCTTGTTGCTGTATATGGTATGCTGAATGCTCTGTTTGGAGCATTCAATGTCAGCTTCGGTGGAGTTGCCGGATTTATCCGTCCGGTACTGCTTCCGATGATCGAAGGTGCGATCAGCAATAAAGAAGGAAAAGCAAATGAAGATCACGTAGAAGAAGCAAAAGGACTTGCTGTTGCTATGCAGAACTTCACATGGTTCTTCTTCCAGGTACTGTTCGTAGGTGGTGCCGGCGGAATCCTTGTACAGACAACACTTGCAGGTCTTGGATACGAAGTAGAACTGATCGACCTTGCAGCAGCTGAAATCCCGGTAGCATTAGTTGCACTTGTTGTTTCCTGCGCATTTGTTATTGTGAAAGATAACAAACTGATGAAGAAATACTATGGAAAATCAACAGATACTAAGAAATAGAGGGAGGAAGACAGATGAGTAATTTAAAATTTATACAGGTCGGCGATTCGTTTAATGCAATCGGACTGAATGTAGTATGGGTAATTATCGGATTGATCACGATTTACGCAGGAATCAAGAACCTGCTGGATAAAGAGAATCCGTCAAGAGTCGGAACCGCTGTTTTCTGGTGCTCTTTCGGTATCGTTTGTGGATTTGGTTCATGGATCCCGGCAAAGGTTTCTGGTGCGCTTGTTCTGATCATGTGCCTGCCGCCGATCTTCAAGAAAGTAAAAATCGGAAAAACAGATAATCCGACAAAGGAACACACAGAACAGCAGTTTAAGAAGATCGGAATGAAGATATTTGTCCCGGCATTCTCCGTAGCGGTATGCTCCCTGTTCTTTGCATTATTCAGTAATATGAGTTCTATGGTTGCAATTACCGTTGGTGTGATTGTAGCTATGGTCTTACTGATGGCATTCGATACAAAACAGAATAAACCGGCAGTCTTTTTGAATGATTCTGAAAGATTCCTTGGAATCACAGGACCTCTCAGTATGCTGCCACAGCTGCTTGGATGTCTTGGAGGTGTATTTACCGCTGCAGGAGTTGGCGATGTAATCGCACAGCTTGTTGAAAAGATTGTTCCAAAGGGAAATGTAAATATCGGGATCATCGTTTATGCAATCGGTATGGTACTCTTTACCATGATCATGGGAAATGCATTCGCAGCTATCACCGTTATGACAGTTGGTATCGGTGCACCGTTCGTTCTTGCTTACGGTGCTAATCCGGTGGTGATCGGTATGCTCGCACTTACATGTGGATACTGTGGAACTCTGCTTACACCGATGGCAGCGAACTTCAACATCCTGCCGGTTGCGATCCTGAACATGAAGGACCGCTGGGGCGCTATCAAAAATCAGGTTCTGGTTGCAATTTTTATGCTTGTGTTCCAGATCTGTTATATGATAGTATTAAAGTAAATAAGACATAAGTAGCTAAGGTCATTATTTCACTGGAAAAGCAGAAAATAATGGCCTTAGAATTCGTAAGCTTATTCTAGTTTTTGGTATGGAGAAAGAAGAGGGACATATGACACCGAATATGGAACGGGGTGCCCGGATCATTATTCACGAATGGGTAAAAGTAAGGGCGTGGGACAAAGTACTGATCGTGACATCGAAGGAATATCTTGCAGAAGCAAAAGCAATGGAAAAAGAGGCTTCCGGAAAAGCACGGTCAGTGAATACACTGCTTGTCGAGAACAAGGGACGCCATGTGGGAATCTTTTTTGATGATAATGAAGCAGTTTTTGATCCTTATACGGCAATTATCGCGGCGACAGAGTATTCGCTGGTGACAACGAAAGCCGCAAAGCGTGCGATACAAAGACACAAGAAATTTCTGTCCTTGCCACTGGCAACCAATGACGGAAGATCTTTTCTGGAATACGATTTCCTGACGATGGATACGAAGAAGAGCCGACTGATGGCAAAGGCATTTATCAAATATCTCAAGTATTCAGAAAAAGTTCGTGTGACAACTCCGGCAGGAACGGATATGATGTTCTACAAAGTGGGCAGAGATCCGGGATTTTTTAACGGAGTTCTAAAGGATGGAAAGGGATATTCTTCTTCCAGTATTGAGGTCTATGTCCCAATCGAGGAGACAAAGACAGAAGGTGTGATGGTGCTTGACGGTTCTCTGGGATATATTGGTCGCGCAGAGGAACCGACAAGGATTTTATTTAAAGGCGGACGGATTACGGAGATTGAAGAGACTCCGACCGGTATTCGGTTGAAAAAATACATGGAAGATTATCAGGATCCCCGGATCTATATTGCGGGGGAACTCGGAATCGGGCTTAATTCATGCTCACAATGCCTTGGAAACTGCTATATTGAAGATGAATCTGCTTATGGGACATTCCATGTAGGACTTGGGCGTAATATTGCTCTTGGAGGTATTCAGAACGCCAAAGGGCATTTTGATCTGGTATGTATGGAACCGGATATCTACACGGACAACCGACAGATTATGCAGCAGGGGAAGGTTATTATCCCGGAGCCTGTGTTATACTAAGAGATATAAAGGAGGAAATTAACATGAAGGTTTTATTAACAGGATTTGATCCATTTGGAGGAGAAAGCGTAAACCCGGCATTCGAGGCAATCAAGCTTCTTCCGTCAACAATTGCGGGGGCAGAGATCGTATATGTAGAGATTCCTACAGAATTCAAGAAAAGTGCACCGGCAGTTGAAGCGGCAATCAAAGAACATAACCCGGATATAGTGATCAATGTAGGTCAGGCAGGCGGACGTTCCTGCGTCACTGTAGAAAAAGTAGGAATCAACCTTGCAGATGCCCGGATTCCGGACAATGCAGGTGACCAGCCACTTGATGAGCCACTTCAGGCAGACGGTCCAACCGGATACTTTGCAACAATTCCGGTAAATGCAATGGTTCAGAATGTACGTGCTCACGGACTTCCATGCCATGTATCTTTCACGGCAGGAACCTACGTATGCAACTGTGTAATGTACAATGTACTGCATATGTGTGCAACCAAATACACTAACATCCGTGCCGGATTTATCCATGTACCATATGCTTGCGATCAGGTTGTAGATAAGGCGAACGGAATGGCAAGTATGCCGCTTGAGACAATCGCAAAGTCTCTGGAGTATTGTGTTGAAGCTGTAGTGAATAATACAGAAGATGTAAAAGAGGTTATGGGAACTACTCACTAGTTTTATGAAAGAAAAAAGTACCGCTGTGTCAGAATGAAGCTGATGCGGCGGTGTTTTTTTGTAAAATTTTATTGGAAATATAATTTCATGTCGCTTAATGAAAATGGACGTTCATTATATATTAAGAAATTCTATTATAAAGAAAAAGAATTGATTTGTCACGGGCAGAAATGTTATGTATAATATGCATAAAGAAAGTCGAAGCGGAAATAAGAAAAATGAACAATTTTATGAACGGAGAGAGCTTTTTCAAAAAACAAGTTGATTAAGAAGGTGAAGAAAAAAATCTAGTGGGGAAAAGATTATCGTAAAAATAGAATATGGATGGAAAACAATAACAGAGGCGAAGGAGAAGTGAAATGAGTAATTTAATGGGGATGCTGACGACTATCCAAAGTTATGTATGGGGACCTCCGACATTGTTACTGTTGATCGGTACAGGGCTTTACTTTACGATTAAATTGAGAGGACTGCAGATCACAAAATTTCCACGTGCAGTAAGGGCCATTTTTGAAAAAGAAAGTGGGACCGGAAGCGGAGAAGGAGATGTATCGGCATTTGCGACTCTATGTACAACGATGGCAGCAGACATAGGAACGGGAAGTATTGTTGGAGTTGCAACGGCGCTTCGAATTGGTGGACCGGGATCGTTATTCTGGATGTGGATTTCAGCCATACTTGGTATGGTGACGAAATATTCAGAAAGTCTTTTAGCGGTAAAATACCGAGTGACGGACGAGAATAACCAGATGGCCGGCGGACCGATGTTTTATATCCAAAATGGTATGGGAGAGAGATTTATCTGGCTTGCAAAAGCCTTTTCTGTGTTTGGCATATGTACAGCATTATTTGGCTGCGGAACGTTTCCGCAGGTAAATGCGATCACAGAATCTGTCAATGTGACATTCCATATACCGATCATTGTAGCAGGAGTCATCATAACAGTGCTTACTGCGGTTGTAACGATCGGAGGAATTAAAAGTATTTCAAAGGTTGCTGAAATTGTGGTGCCGATTATGGCGCTTACTTTTCTTGGAGGCTCGGTAGTGGCGCTGGTGATCAACCGGGCGGCAGTACCGGATGCTTTTAAGACCATTTTTACCTGTGCATTTGCAAAAGAATCGGTAATCGGAGGAACTGCAGGAACAGGTGTCATTACGTTTATGACGGTTATGAGAACCGGGATTGCCAGAGGTGTCTATACAAATGAGGCAGGACTTGGAAGTTCACCGATCGTGGCAGCAGCGGCGAAGACGAATTCCGGTGTAAGACAGGGCCTTCTTTCCATGACAAGTGTGTTTGTTACTACGATTCTGACCTGTTCCATGACAGGACTAGTTATCATCAGCAGCGGGTTGATGGACAGTTCGGATATGAACGGAAGCACGCTTGTTACAGCTGCATATAACATGTGTCTGCCGCACAATATAGGCATGTATCTGATCGCAGCAGGAATCATGTTCTTTGCATTTACCACCATTTTGGGGTGGAATTATTATGGAGAACGCTGCCTGGTTTATCTAACCGGCACAACGAAATGGATCAAACCATATAAGATCATCTACATTGCAGCAATTGCACTGGCACCGTTTTTATCGCTGGAACCAATCTGGCTTCTTGCAGATATCACGAATGCGTTGATGATTATTCCGAACCTGATCGCAATCATTGCACTTAGAAAAGTGATCATTGGAGAAACAAAACTGTATTTTTCAAAACAAAATGAAGAAAAAATGTCTGCTGCGGTAAAAGCAGTGGAGTAAGAAAAGAAACTACCGCATTGGAAATGAGATCTGATGCGGCGGTATTTTTGCGTTAGAGGATAAATAAGGTTGTGACACCAACGCCCCAAAAAGAAAGTTAACAGGTTTACACTCGCATAGAGTATGAGTGGTACAGCGCAGGTAAGTATAATCTGTGTTTCCATCAATTCTCTTCCTGCAGATTCCAACACATCCAAAAAATCATTCGATACCGTTGAACAGGCGGATTTCCAAATATATGTACTCCGGTTCCCCTCGGCAAAACATTCGGATGAACGCCTGAAAGCGGGAATCGTGTTCAGCAAAGGCTTCCACGATTCCTGGCTTCCATCTCCATTGCCGCGAAGGGAACCGGAGTACATATATTTGGAAATCCGCCGCCCACCAACCTATAAAATTTTCCTCACACCAGTTGGAAATCCCCCTCATTTCTGCTAAAATGGAACACAGAGAAAAGGAGCGAACACAATATGAATTTTGCGCATTTGCACGTCCACACGGAATACAGCCTTCTGGACGGTTCAAATAAAATTAAAGAATATGTTGCCAGAGTCAAAGAACTGGGGATGACAGCGGCTGCGATCACAGACCACGGTGTCATGTATGGGGTCATTGACTTCTACAGAGCCGCAAGAGCGGCAGGAATCAATCCTGTACTGGGATGTGAAGTCTATGTGGCACCGGGATCCAGATTCGATAAAACAGCCGTAGGACGCGATGAGGACCGATATTATCACCTGGTACTTCTTGCCGAGAATAATACAGGATACGCCAATCTGATGAAGATCGTGTCACGTGCATTTACGGAAGGTTACTATTATAAGCCAAGAGTAGATTATGAGCTTCTGGAGACCTATCACGAAGGAATCATTGCCCTCAGTGCATGTCTTGCCGGAGAGGTACAGAGAAACCTGGCGAGAGGGATGTATGAAGAAGGAAAAAAAGCTGCGCTTCATTATGAACAGATTTTTGGGAAAGGCAACTTTTTCCTGGAACTGCAGGATCATGGGATCCCGGAACAGCGTACCGTTAACCAGCAGTTGATGCGTCTGTCGCAGGAGATTGGAATCGACCTTGTGGCGACAAATGACGTGCATTATACTTACGCAGAAGATGAAAAGCCACATGATATCCTGCTTTGCCTTCAGACAGGGAAAAAGCTCGCAGACGAGGATCGGATGCGCTATGAAGGCGGACAGTACTACGTGAAGTCCAAAGAAGAGATGGCAGCACTTTTCCCATATGCACCGGAGGCGCTGGAAAATACACAGAAGATTGCAGACAGATGCCATGTAGAGATTGAATTTGGTGTGACAAAGCTTCCGAAATTCGATGTGCCGGAAGGATTTACCTCATGGGAATATTTGAATAAGCTCTGTTTTGACGGACTAAAAAGACGATATGGAGAAGACCCGGATCCAGCCCTTGTGGAGCGCCTGAATTATGAATTGGGCGTTATCAAAAGCATGGGTTACGTGGATTACTTCCTTATTGTATGGGATTTCATTCATTTTGCAAAAAGCAACGGAATCATGGTTGGACCTGGGCGTGGATCTGCGGCAGGAAGCATTGTGGCGTACACACTTGCGATCACCAATATCGATCCGATCCGGTATCAGCTGCTGTTCGAGCGTTTTCTGAATCCGGAACGTGTGTCCATGCCCGATATCGACGTGGACTTCTGCTTTGAAAGAAGGCAGGAAGTCATTGATTATGTTGTGCGTAAATACGGCAAAGACCGGGTAGTGCAGATCGTAACCTTTGGTACACTGCAGGCGCGCGGGGTGCTGCGGGATGTGGGAAGAGTTATGGATCTTCCGTATGCTTTTGTGGATTCAATTGCAAAGATGATTCCGAAAGAACTGAATATTACACTGGATAAATCCCTGAAGATGAACCATGAGCTGAAGAAGCTCTATGATGAAGACCCACAGGTAAAAGAGCTGATCGATATGTCAAAGAGACTGGAAGGTCTGCCACGGCATACATCCATGCATGCCGCGGGAGTCGTGATCAGCCAGAAGGATGTGGATGAATATGTTCCGCTGGCACTTGGAGCGGACAACAATGTAGTCACACAGTTTACCATGACCACGCTGGAAGAACTGGGACTTCTGAAAATGGATTTCCTTGGACTTCGTACCCTGACCGTCATCCAGGATGCGATCAGACTGGTTGAAAAAAGTACCGGTGTGAAGCTGGTAACAGAAAAATTAAATTATAATGATAAAGCAGTGCTTGACTATATCGGAACCGGCAAGACGGACGGCATTTTCCAGATAGAAAGTGCAGGGATGAAGAGCTTCATGAAGGAACTTCGTCCACAGAGTCTGGAAGATATTATCGCCGGAATTTCTCTTTACCGGCCAGGTCCGATGGATTTCATTCCACAGTATATCAAAGGAAAGAACCATCCGGAGCTGATTACTTACGAATGCCCGCAGTTAAAGCCGATCCTGGCACCGACCTATGGCTGCATTGTATACCAGGAACAGGTTATGCAGATCGTGCGTGACCTTGCCGGATATTCACTTGGGCGAAGCGACCTTGTACGCCGTGCCATGAGTAAGAAAAAGGGCGACGTGATGCAGAGAGAGCGTCAGAATTTTGTATATGGTAATGAAGAAGAAGGCATTCCGGGCTGTGTCAAAAATGGAATCGATGAAAAGGTTGCGAATAAGATCTATGATGAAATGATCGATTTTGCAAAGTATGCGTTCAACAAATCACATGCGGCAGCGTATGCGGTTGTCTCATACCAGACAGCGTATCTGAAATATTATTATCCGGTAGAATATATGGCAGCGCTTATGACTTCTGTCATCGACAATCCGGGAAAGGTTGCCGAATACATTTACACTTGCCGACAGATGGGAATTTCTATCCTGCCGCCGGATATCAATCGTGGGGTTGGTGATTTTTCTGTAGATAACGGTAATATCCGTTACGGACTTGCGGCGATCAAGGGGGTTGGAAGACCGGTGATCGAGCAGATCATCCGGGACAGAGAAGAGCATGGCACGTTTCGTGATCTGAAGGATTTTCTGGAACGGCTTTCCGGTAAGGAAGTCAATAAACGTGCGGTAGAAAACTTTATCAAATCCGGCGCATTTGACAGTCTGAAAGGGACCAGAAAGCAGTTTATGATCATTTATGTACAGATCATGGATCAGGTAGCACAGAACAAGAAAAATTCGCTTGCCGGACAGATGTCGCTCTTTGATATTGTAGATGACGAACAGAAAAAAGAATTTGAGGTCACGCTTCCGGATGTGGGAGAATACCAGAAGGAAACGATGCTTGCATTTGAAAAAGAAGTACTCGGCGTGTATATCAGCGGACATCCATTGGAAGAATATGAAGAGAAATGGCGCAAGAGTATTTCCGCAACGACATTGGATTTTCAGCTTGATGAAGAGACCGGACGGACAAAAGTACGTGACGGGTCAAGGGAGATCATCGGTGGTATGATCACATCGAAGATGATCAAATATACAAAGAAGAATCAAACGATGGCATTTATTACCGTAGAGGATCTTCTTGGAACGGTAGAGGTTGTCATTTTCCCGCAGAGCTATGAGAAAAGCCAGCAGTATCTGCAGGAGGACAGCAAAGTATTTGTGCGGGGACGTGTATCGGAAGAAGATGATAATGCAAGTAAGCTGATCTGTGAAGAGGTGATTCCGTTTGATATGACGAAAAAAGAACTGTGGATCCAGTATGCCGACAAACAGAGTTACCTTCAAGATGAGCAGAATCTGTTCCGGATGCTCGCGGAAAGTGAGGGTGAGGACCAGGTTGTAATCTTCTGCAAAGCGGAGAGAGCGGTAAAAAGACTGCCTAAAAACGCAAATATCCAGGTAGAACCTGGAATTTTGAGCAGATTGACGAATTATTTTGGAGAAGATTGTGTAAAAGTAATAGAAAAACCCATTGAAATGAAGGGATGAATATTATACAATAACGTGTGAATTGAGATAAATTAAGCAAAAGGATAGTAAAGTTACAAAGTAGAAGAGACGGAGGAGACATATCATGGCAGAAAAAGTAATCAGAACTATCGGCGTATTGACCAGTGGAGGAGACGCACCGGGAATGAACGCCGCAATCCGTGCAGTTGTAAGAACCGCATTGGGAAAAGGACTGAAGGTAAGAGGAATCAGAAGAGGTTATTCAGGACTTCTTAACGAGGAAATTATTGATTTAAGTGCCAGAGATGTATCAGACACGATCCAGAGAGGTGGAACGATTCTTCTGACAGCCCGTTGCGAGGAAATGCGTACACCAGAAGGACAGCAGAAAGCAGCAGCAATCTGTAAGAAATATGGAATTGACGGTCTGGTAGTTATCGGAGGAGACGGTTCCTTCAAGGGAGCACAGAAATTATCTGATTTTGGAGTAAATACAATCGGACTTCCGGGAACGATCGATCTTGATATCGCATGTACAGAATACACAATCGGATTCGATACAGCGGTTAATACAGCGATGGAAGCAATTGACAAAGTACGTGATACATCTACATCACATGAAAGATGTAGTGTTATCGAAGTTATGGGACGTGATGCGGGATACCTTGCACTGTGGTGCGGTATTGCCAATGGAGCAGAGAAGATTCTTCTTCCTGAGGAACATGACTACGATGAAGCAAAGATCATTGCAGACATCAAAGAAAGCAGAAAACGCGGTAAAAAGCATTACATTATCATCAATGCCGAAGGTATCGGTGATTCTATGAATATGGCAAAGAGAATCGAAAAAGAGACGGGTATGGAGACACGTGCTACTATTCTTGGTCATATGCAGCGTGGAGGAAGCCCGACAGCAAAAGACAGAGTTTATGCATCTATCATGGGATCTCTTGCTGTAGATCTTCTTCTTGAAGGAAAAACAAACCGTGTAGTAGGATACAAACATGGCGAGTATATTGACTTCGATATCAACGAAGCACTGGCAATGCAGAAAGGAATTCCGGAGTACCAGTACGATATCGCAAAACAGCTTGCCATCTAATAACAGACAGATTGGATGACGTGTATGACACAGGATGTATTATTGACGATTTCCGGACTGCATGATATGGCATTTGCAGATCCGGAAGAAAATGAAGAGAATGAGCCGATCGAAGTGATCACTCCGGCGAGCTATTACTGGAAGAACGGAAAGCATTATATTCTTTATGATGAAGTAATGGAAGGGATTCCGGGGGTGGTTAAGAATAAGATCAAGATCACCGGTGAAGATTCGATGGAGATCATGAAGAGCGGAATTACGAATGCACATATGGTATTTGAGAAGAATCAGATGAATGTCACATATTATGATACACCGTATGGGCAGCTTCATGTCGGAATTCATACACGGAAGCTGGATGTGAATGTGGATGATGAGCGA
Organism: Coprococcus sp. AF99-45; assembly: GCF_027663865.1. NCBI lineage: Bacteria > Bacillati > Bacillota > Clostridia > Lachnospirales > Lachnospiraceae > Coprococcus > Coprococcus sp. AF99-45. The sequence goes on along the minus strand of NZ_JAQDGZ010000004.1, from coordinate 184,524 downwards.
ATTGATATTGCTGTGGAGTACGGGCTTGATGTGAATCATGAAGCGACGGCAGACTGCCGGATCGCAATGAGCATAAGACCGAAAGCACAGGCAGAGGAAGCAATTTCAGGAAAATAAAACAAAAAGGGTAAATGATTCAATCAGCTCAGAATCATTTACCCTTTTTTGTTACTTGTTCCGCAGTCTTGCCCAGAATCCTTTTTTCTTAGGTGGAGTCTCAAGAGAACCTCTGACTCCTTTTACTGCAGTGATGTAAATACCGCTTACGGTTGCTTTTACTTCTTTTTTGACTGGAATAAGATCATAGATGCTTGCATCACACATCAGAGTCATGATCTTTGGTCCGACTTTTGCCTTGACTACAGGTACCTTTGAACGACGAAGATACTTAGGTGTATTCTCAAGAACAACTGACGGGAAACCGGCATCTTTAAGCTTCATCTTACCTTTGTCGATAACCAGGATGTTGACCTGCTGTGCAGCAGCTGCAATCATCTCTTCCTGTTCTGCCTGCTTTTTCTGCGCTTTCTTACCGAGGAAATACAGAACAACCAGGGCGATAAGCAGTACGGCAAGAATTACCAGTAATACGATCGTTATCTTACTCACGGGTTTTCCTCCTCAAATCATATTTACACATAGCTTATTGTAGCATTGTTTGTAGACAAGTGCAAGTAATTTGAAGTTTTTGGCGGCTTTTTGAAAGTAATGGAAAATCTGAAATAAATGTGAATTTTGGGAAATCCCTTTTCAATGACGGATTATGTGTTATAATCATATGTAGCGCTCTGATGTGGGTGATTTGGACAGTCAGAGAGAATGAAGATATAAGAGGTGTAAAAGAAAATGAAAAAGAAATTAGCAGTACTGGCAGCAGGTATCTGTGCATTGTCATTATTTCTTACCGGATGCTCCGGTGAGATTTCCAATGATTATGTTACGATTACAAAATATAAAGGTGTGGAGATTGATAAAGTAGATGCGGATGCGGTATCGGATAATGATGTAGAAGCACAGATCAACAGTGTACTTCAGTCTAAATCAACTACAACAGAAGTTACAGACCGTGCAGCACAAACCGGAGATACGGTAACGATTGACTACGAAGGAAAGAAAGATGGTGTGGCATTTGATGGTGGAACAGCGACAGATGCACAGCTTACATTAGGAAGTGGTCAGTTTATTGACGGATTTGAGGATGGCGTTGTCGGACACAATATTGGCGATACTTTTGATCTGGATCTGACTTTCCCGGAGAACTATGGAAATGAAGATCTTGCAGGTCAGGCAGTTGTATTTACCGTTACACTGAAGGGAATCAGCCAGACCGATGTACCGGAACTTACCGATGAATTTGTACAGAGTGTTTCTGATACTTCCAAGACGGTGGAAGAGTACAAAAAGGAAATTAAAAAATCTCTGAAAAAAAACGGCAAAGAAAACCAGCAGAATACAATCAAGGAAAATGCATGGAAAGCAGTACTTGAGAACACAACTGTGAACAAGTATCCGAAGAAGGATCTGAAGAATATGATCAGTTCGATCAAGACACAGTATAAGAATATGGCATCTTATTATAACCTTGATTTTGCAGATTTCCTTAAACAGTATATGAATATGGATGAGGAAACTTTTAATTCAAAGGCAACCCAGGCTGCAAAGGATCAGGTAAAGGCCAACCTTGCGGCAGATCTGATCATTGAGAAAGCAAAGATCGATGTGTCAGATAAGACACTTGAGAAGAAGTATAAGGAGTATGCAAAGGCTTACGGATACGAAGATGTAGATGCACTCAAAAAAGCACTGGAAGATGCTGGAAACCTGGAGAATCTGGAGAAGACAGCAAGACTGGATATCGTAGAAGACTGGGTAGCAGACAACTGCAAGCAGGTGAAAAGTACTTCATCTGACAGCAGCGAAAGCGGTTCAAACAGTACAGGAAGTACCGGCAGCACAGAAAATACAAAATAGATATAAGCAAACATTCAAAAGGCGGAGAATAAAATCTCCGTCTTTTTTCTTCCTGAAGGGAATGGTATGATATAGAAAGTAATTGTTTTTACAAAATGAAATATACTACAGGAGGACAAGATGAAAGCAGTACTTTTTGATATGGATGGCATCCTGATCGATACAGAGAAATATCTGACAGTATACAAACAAAAGGCAATGCGGGAGGCGGGATACCGGCTGGATCTGGAAACGGCATACAAATTCCGCAGCTGTGCATCCGTATTTGCAAGAGAGCAGATGAAGGGAATTTTTGGAGAGGATTTCCCATACGATGAGCTCAGACGGCGCAGACAGGAACTGATGAGTGATCATATTGCGCGTTTCGGAATTGAGAAGAAACCGTATGTGGAAGAGACGATCAAGGAGCTGAAAAGACGTGGTTATCAGACGGCAGTCGTGACGGCTACAGCGGAAGACAGGGCTGTGCGTTATCTGGAAATGGTCGGATTTAAAGAGCTGTTTGATGAAATCATCAGTGCATCTATGGTGAAATTGGGAAAACCGAGACCGGATGTGTATCTCTATGCCTGTGAGAAGATCGGGCGGAAGCCTGAAGAGTGCATGGCGGTCGAAGATTCACCGAACGGGGTAAATGCGGCTTACCAAGCGGGCTGCCATGTGACGATGGTTCCGGATCTGACACCTGCAGACGAAGAGGTCAAAAAGATGGCAGATCATGTCGTTCCAGACCTGCGAGGACTTCTGGAATATCTGAAATAACCCCTGAAAATGAGGAGAGCCGATATCCGGTTTCCCGAATATCGGCGTTTATGAAAAAGAAAAATTTTATTATGTGAAAAGGTTTATTTCCTTTTGACAATTATTAGTATACTCGTATCTTGTGAAAAAAGTGTGTTTATAATTTGAAAGAATTATGAACGTTTGTGAACATAGTATACATATATTCTGAAGGGACCGCAGACAGCAGAGTCTGCAGCCCGACAAAAGGGATTTAATCTGTTCCGGGAAGCATCGACCGGACGAAAAGCGAAAACAATTCCCGCATACATGGAGAAGTAAAAAACATGGATTCCGGATGCCACTGAACGCCAAGTGCAAAAGGCTGTCCTTCGATTTCAATTGCCTCAACTGTGCCATCAGAAGTGTGTGCACATGCATGGACATTTTTTCCGAGCAGATGAACGGACTGATGGTGGAAACTATTGGTATACAGAGTGTCTCCGGTCAGTTTATGAAGATGGCTGTCTTTGGCGATGAAAATCTGGTGCCACATATCGCTGCGGTTCTGTGAGGTCTGCATATGCAGAAAAGGATCTCCGGGCTGACAGGAAAGATCCTGGTAGATACTTCCGCCACAGGCGGCGTTGAGCACCTGCATACCCCGGCAGATGCCGATTACCGGAAGATGACGTTTTAAGATTTCCTCTGCAAAATGAATCTGGAAAAGATCTACAGAAAGATTGGTCTGTCCTACACCTGGAAGTGGATCTTCATTGAAGAGAAATGGTGTAAAATCACCTCCTCCGGGGAGCAGAAATCCATCGCATATGTCAAGATAAGAATTGATCGGGAAGTCCTGAGGAAGAATCGGTATCAGCAGGGGGATTCCTCCGGAAATGCGGACTGCCCGCACATAGGTATCGGTTACAAACTGGTTTTTGCCGTCGAAGCCACAGCATAAGATTCCAACAACTGGTTTCATATTTACAATCCTCCTCTTTATCAGATAAATCAGTTGTTACAAAATATGTGGAGTCTGTACGAAATATGTATTATAATAAAAAAAGCAACATGCCAGATGGCAGGAAAGGAGTTCCTATGAAACTGGTTATTCCGGAATATAAAACATTAGAACTTGATACGATATTTTTAGATATGAACGGGACGATCGCTGTGGACGGCGTGATCCCGCCGAGTGTGAAGGAACGTCTTATCGCACTTTCAGAGCAGTTCCGAATTTATGTACTGACTGCAGATACGCATGGAAATGCGAAAGCGCAGTGCGAAGGGCTTCCGGTGATCCTGGAGACATTTCCGACAGGTAATGCAAAGGAGTATAAAAGGGAATTGGTAAAAGCGACCGGTGCAAAACGCTGTGTGGCAATCGGTAATGGCAGAAACGATGAGTGGATGCTGAAAGAGGCGGCGCTTTCCATCGCTGTTATGGACCGGGAAGGGGTCTATGGGAAATTATTGAAAAATGCGGATCTCTGCGTCAGATCTATGCAGGATGGACTGGATCTTCTGCTCTATCCAGGTCGGATCATTGCAGGACTCCGTGGATAATATTTGCAGAAGAATACGTAAGAGTATGTGGAAGGAGAAAAGATGCGTCAGGCTATAGTGACATTGAAAAAGGGTGAGGGACGTCTGCTGAAATCAGGCGGCGCCTGGATATTCGATAATGAAATTGATTCGATTATGGGAGAATTTGAGAATGGTGATATTGTGATCGTCCATGATTTTGACGGGTACGGAATGGGAAGAGGATTTATCAATATGAATTCTAAGATCCGGATCCGTATGATGACAAGAAAGCAGGATCAGGAGATCGATCATGCATTTCTGGAAATGCGGGTGAGAGATGCGTGGGAATACCGGAAAAAGACAGTAGATACATCAAGCTGCCGTGTGATTTTCGGAGAAGCGGATTTTCTTCCCGGACTGGTGATCGATAAATTCTCAGATGTGTTGGTTGTAGAGTCTCTTGCACTCGGAATTGACCGGATGAAAGAAGAAATCGTGGACATTCTGAAAGCGGTACTTTCAGAAGATGGAATTACGATCCGTGGCGTGTATGAACGAAGCGATGCAAAGGTTCGTCAGAATGAAGGCATGGAGAGAGTCAAAGGCTTTATCGGTGAAGAATTTGATACCAAAGTTGAGATTGTGGAAAATGGTGTCAGATATATGGTTGATGTCAAAGACGGACAGAAGACAGGATTTTTCTTGGATCAGAAATACAATCGTCTGGCAATCCAGAGACTTTGCAAGGATGCAGAGGTGCTGGACTGCTTCACGCACACAGGCTCTTTTGCGCTGAATGCAGGGATCGCAGGGGCAAAGCATGTGACAGGTGTAGATGCTTCGGAACTTGGCATAGAACAGGCAAGAGAGAACGCAAGACTCAATGGATTAGAGGATAGAGTTGAATTTGTCTGTGCAGATGTATTTGACCTGCTTCCAAAGCTGGAAGAAGAAGGAAAGCAGTATGATGTAGTAATCCTGGATCCACCTGCATTTACCAAATCCCGTAAGACGATCAAGAATGCGACAAAGGGATATCGTGAGATCAATATGCGCGGAATGAAGCTGGTAAAACCAGGCGGATATCTGGCAACCTGTTCCTGCTCGCATTTTATGGATTATGAGCTTTTTACGAAGACGATCCACCAGGCAGCGCAGAATGTGCATAAGAGAGTCAGACAGGTAGAATACCGGACACAGGCACCGGATCATCCAATTCTGTGGTCGGCAGAAGAATCGTATTATCTTAAATTCTATGTGTTCCAGATCGTGGATGAAAAATAAAGTGTTGTAGTAGATAAAAAAGGTATCGAAAATCAAACATAAATGATTTTCGATACTTTTTTTAATAGTGTACATATTTCAGATTTGATATTCTATTCAAACTGCGCAGCCGATAATGCAACATAATCTGCAGCATTTTTATAAATTGACTGGATCTCTTCCTCAGTAAGAGGTCTTTTTACTTTTGCCGGGCTTCCGATAACCAGCATTCCATCCGGAATAACTGTGTTCTGAGTAACCAGACTTCCGGCACCGATCAGGCAATGCTTTCCAATCTTTGCACCGTTTAAAATCGTACTTCCCATCCCGATTAGAGACGCGTCACCAATTGTACAGCCGTGGATCACACAGTTGTGACCAACAGTGACATCATCACCGATAACGGTCGGAAAACCGTAATCTACATGGACGGTACTGTTATCCTGGATATTACTTCGCTTGCCAATCGTGATAGACGATTCATCACCGCGGACAACGGCATAATAGAACACACTTGAGTCTGCACCGATGGTGACATCACCTAGGATGACGGACTGACTGGCAATGTGCGCCTGTGATGAAATATTTAAAGAAGACATTACAGCAGATTCCTTTCTCGTTGCAAGATTATTTTTTGGCTTCAACAGCTTTGACCGGGTTTTTGGCGGCTGCTTTTGTATCCTGTTCCGCTTCCGGCTGATAACCGTTGATATTATATTTCTGCTCGTAATAATCAAAGGTGGATACATAATTGTTGTCTTTCAATTTCCGTACACTCTTAGTGTATTCGTGCATATCGAAATTGGAAGAATCCAGTTCCAGGATCGCAACGGCAATGTTAGAACAGTGGGCTGCAATACGATCATAGTTGGTGAGCAGATCGTTAAATGCAAATCCGGTGTTCAGATCACACTGCCCGTTACGGAGCCTTTTAATATGACGCATTTTCAAATCGTTGCATAAAATACCGATCAGTTCGCGAAGCGGTTCTACTTTGGCAGCATTTACAAGGTCTTCATCTACAAATGAATTGATCGTGAGATCAAGGAGCTCTTTTAATGCGGATTCAAGAACATGAAGCTCGTATTTGGCTGCATCTGAAAAAATACGTGATTTTTCATGAAGTTCCTGTGCAACACGGGAAATATTGACTGCATGGTCACCCAGACGTTCAAAATCACTGATCGTATGAAGGAACTTGGCGGTCTGTTTGGACTGTTCCGGTGTCAGGTCGTGCATATTGAGCTGCATCAGATAGGTTCCCAGTTTATCTTCGTATTTGTCGATCAGATTTTCCTTTTCCTGAATTTTGTTGAACTTATTATCTGAAAAATCTTTCAGCAGTGCAAGGGCGCGACGGATATTTTTGTATGCTTTCTTTGCCATTCCGTTGACTGCAAGCTGGCTCTGTGTGATTGCCAGTGGCGGATAATTGAGGAAACGTTCCTCAAGAAGATCGAAATCTGCCTGCTCTTCGTTGTCTTCATCGGTATCTTTAATAAGGAAGAAGACAAGCTTTTCAATCTTGCCGATAAATGGAGCAAGAACAAGGATCGTCAGAAGCCGGAATACCGTATTCAAAAGTGCCACACGGAAAGGTGACATAATTTCACCCATAAATGGGAAATGCACGATGGCATTTACAGAATAGAATACGATGGACCAGAAAATCATACCAAATAAATCGTTCAGCAGATAGATCAGAGCAGTACGCTTTCCGTTCTTGTTCGTTCCGATTGAGGAAAGAAGAACCGGACATGCGGCGCCAACGCCGATACCCATTGTGATCGGAAGTGCAGCTGCAAAGGTGATCGATCCGGTAATGGACAGTGCCTGGAGGATACCTACAGAAGCAGAAGCGCTCTGCAAAACTGCTGTAAATACGATCCCGACAAGGATTCCCATAAATGGATTCGTGAACATGGTCAGAAGTCTGACGAAATGCGGATTCTCTTTCAGAGGAGAGACAGCACCGCTCATGGTCTGCATTCCGATCATCAGGATCGCAAAGCCAAGCATGATGTCACCGATATCAGAATACGGTTTTTTCTTGATAAATGTACGGAAAATAATTCCGATGATTGCTACGATTGCAGAAATTGTAGCGGTTGATAAAAGCTGCGCGATTCCGCTGGAACCATCAATGTAGGAGAGACATAGGATCCATCCGGTGATACTGGTTCCGATGTTGGCACCCATGATGATACCAATTGCCTGTGCGACCTTCATCATACCAGAGTTTACAAATCCGACTACCATAACTGTCGTTGCAGAGGATGACTGAATGATAGCGGTTACGACAGTACCGAGCAGAAGTCCTTTCAGAGGAGTATTGGTCAGCCTGTATAAAATAAGTTCAAGCTTATTGCCGGCAACTTTCTTCAGACTGTCGCCCATCAGTGACATACCGTATAAAAACAGGGCTACCCCACTGAGCAATGACAAAACCATTGTAATTCCCATAATTTTGTTTTCCTTTTCTTTAAGCATTAGTTTACATTTTGTCGCAAAAAAAATATCGTACAGCTACTTTAAATATGAAAAGTCTGCATGCAGATCACACAAAGTGACGCTATACGACACTCTTATTATATAACAAGAAAGTTTCCATAGGTAGACTGAAACGATATTTTTTTACACTTTTTTTACAAGGACTTAACTTTTTCTATACATTCGGTAGCAAAAAGAGCCGCATTTTCAAGGTCTGTGCGTGTCGGATGAATCATTGCTTCGTCAAAATTCTGTAATTGCCTTCGGATTTGCTGGCAATCGCAATCTTTTGGTGTGTTCAGCAAGGATTCATATTTTTGACGGACAGCAAGTGGCATTTTCCCCTGGCAGATAAAAGAACCGAGATAGTGATTGTCATCTTCAAGCCAGATCCGGACGCTGGATGCGATCTCTTTGTAGTATTCCGGGCTGTTTCCGGCACCGCAGGTTCCAAAGAGAGCAACGGATTTGTCCGACAGACCGGAAAGGAAGTTGCCAATCTCGAGGCGGCAGGTTCCGCGGTGAACACAGAAACCAACAAAATAAATTTTGGCTTCTGGGAAATCGGTACGTTCATGAAGATTTATCAGATCTTTGGACATCCCCGGAAGGGATGCAAAAATTTCTGTTGCTATTTTTTTTGTATTTCCTGTCTCACTGTCATAGACAACAAGATAATCTAACATATAGTATTTCCTCCTGTCATTTAGTGGTATGTATAAGGAGAACCGCAGAAGAATCCACCGCCGCCACAGCAGAGATTGCACATGATGTTGGCAATGCAGAGCTTCACGCAGAAATCATTGTTGATCGTTGGTGTACCGCCATACATTGTCTGTTGTGTACGATACCAGCTTCCACCATTTTCAAGACGGCTGACAAGAGACTGATATTGATAGTTGGACGGCTCCAGACGAAGTGCTTCTTTGGCATGCTCCAGGGCGAGGACATTATTGCCCATGCCGGAATTGGCGATAGAGCTGTAATAGTACCATCTGGCAGAACGGTCTTTGATTCCTGAAAGGACATTTAAAGTTTCTTTATAATGGCCACTGTTCAGATAATTGGCGGCGGCACGCAGATGAATATCTTCTTCTGTCTCGGTTGTCTGCTGATTCTGATTGGTATACTGACCGTAGAAACCGCCGAATGGACCAAAACCGCCAAAACCTCCGTATCCGCTTCCGGCATCGCCATAACCTCCGGAGCCTGTTCCGGTATATCCGGAGGCACCCATTTCTTTTTCTTTCATAATCTGCTGGTAAGCCTGTTGGATTTCTTTGAATTTGGCTTCTGCCTGATCTTTATTTGGATTGTTGATATTGGCATCCGGATGATAAATACGGCTTAATTTGCGGTAGGCTTTCTTGATATCCTCGTCGGAAGCATCCCGTGAAACGCCGAGTATTGAGTAAGGATCCTGCATAATTGATTATTCTCCTGATCGTTAGCTTTTTTTGATAAAAGTAGTCTGGCATTTTGGACAGCGGATCTCAATTTTACCTTTTCCCTTTGGGACACGGATCTTCTGCTTGCAGTTTGGACACTTGTAAATGTGGTGTGTCTTGCGCTGCGCTGCCATATACTTCTGTTTTGCAAAAAATCCACGGATCTTTGAAGTGTGCTGGAGAAATTTCTGGTTTTCCAGTGCACGCTTGTAGGTCTGACGTGAAAACATGCGATAGTAAGAGTATATCACGAATGCCCACCCAATTACATAAAAAATACGAAAATGGAAGATGCTTGTGATCAGCATCAGAATTACGCCGCTCCATAAGAGAAATTTGCCGAAGGTATCTACTCCGTACCTTCCATACATAAAACGCATCAGTTTTTCTTTCATAATGTTCACCCAATCTTTTTTATTTATAGAATATGATGATACCAGGGGCAAAAGGTCAGAAAGCACGTAGCAATCTGGTATCGAAGGGGTCAAAATACCTTTTGACCACAACATCATATGATACTATACGATGGTTTACATTGTACGCCTGCACACACAAAAATCAATAAACTCTCTATTAAAAAACTCTAAAAAGTATGTTATACTGCTGATATCGTGAAAATATGGAAGAAAATAGGACTTCTGGGATTGCATGGCAATGGAGCAGTCCGGGAATATCATATATAAAAAGCAGAGGAGGAAATTATGGGACGGAAAGAATATGGTCGGTATGGAAAGCATTCCAGGCGTGACCGGCGCAAGAAAAAAGGTGGAATCATCAGTACGGTCATTTTGATCGTTGCAATCTGTGTGTTTGCATTTTCTGCCTTTCAGCTGTATAAAATCTTTAACGGATATCACAAAGGGGAAAGTGAGTATGATGATCTGGTAAAGCTTGCGGTTACGGAAGATAAGGGGGAACAGGAGAACGGGACGGACGATCAGGATGGAAGCAGATTTTCCGTGGATTTCGATGCACTCAGACAGATCAATCCGGATGTGGTTGCATGGATCCGTTTTGATGAACCGGCGGTGATCAATTATCCGGTTGTGCAAGGAAGTGATAATTCAGAATATCTGAGTAAGACATTCAAAGGATATGACAATACCGTAGGAACGATTTTTGTAAATGCTTATAATCATGCGGATTTTAATGACAGAAACACGATCATTTACGGACATTATATGTATAATGGAACGATGTTTAATGAGCTGGAGCAGTATCACGAAAAAAGTTTCTGGGAAAAATACCCTTCCTTCTATATTTATACACCGGATGGCAATGTGGCTACTTATCAGATTTATTCTGTTGGAGTGGTAAAAGATACTTCCGAAGGCTATACATATCAGTTCGCAGATGATGCGGCGTTTGCATCCTTCCTTGAAGCAACGAAGGCGTCTTCTTTGTATGATACAGGTGTGGAAGTGGGAAATGATTCGCAGATCGTGACGTTGTCCACCTGTACACGGGAGGGAAATGATGACAGAACGATCGTACACGGTGTCAGGGTAAATGTACAGCCGGCAGGAGAATAAAAGAGGAGTAAAGCGATGGCAGCAGAAGCAAAATTTGAAGTCGGAGATGTGATCCGGATGAAAAAACCGCATCCGTGCGGAAGCTCAGAGTGGGAGATCCTGAGAGTAGGGGCGGATTTTCGTCTGAAATGTCAGGGATGCGGACACCAGGTAATGGTACCGCGCAGACTGGTTGAAAAAAATACAAAAGAAATAAGAAAAAAGGCTTGAAACAAAGCTTGAATTATGATATCATACCAACTTGTGATATATTATTTATCCTTGTTCCCGGCGGATCCGGGAGCCAAAAGACCATAAGGAGGTGCAGGACATGAGCAAATATGAATTAGCAGTTGTTGTCAGCGCAAAACTCGAAGACGACGCCAGAGCAGAAGTAATCGAAAAGGTGAAAGCACTTGTTACACGTTTCGGTGGTAACATTACTGACGTTGACGAATGGGGAAAGAAGAGATTAGCTTACGAAATCCAGAAGATGAAAGAAGCTTACTACTACTTCATTCACTTTGAATCTGAAACAACAACACCAGGCGAAATCGAAGAAAGAATTCGTATCATGGATGGTGTAATCAGATATTTATGCGTGAAACAGGAAGCTTAGAAAGAGGCAACGTATGAATAAAGTAGTTTTAATGGGACGTCTGACAAGAGATCCTGAAGTGAGATATTCACAAGGTGAGAACGCTCTCGCTATTGCAAGATATACATTAGCTGTAGACCGCAGATTCAAGCGTGACGGAGAACAGACCGCAGATTTTATTAACTGTGTTGTGTTCGGAAAGAGTGCTGAATTTACAGAACGTTATTTCCGTCAGGGAATGCGCGTAGTGGTTTGCGGAAGAATCCAGACCGGAAGCTATACCAACAGGGATGGTGTAAAGGTCTATACAACAGAAGTTGTTGTTGAGGAACAGGAATTCGCAGAAAGTAAGAATGCTAGCAGTGCTAATACACAGTCTTATCAGACAGCCCCGGCACCGGCGCCAAGCGCTGATGCAGGTGACGGTTTCATGAACATTCCAGACGGAATTGATGAGGAGTTACCGTTTAATTAAGGTTGAAAGGAGATGTGTACAATGGCATTCGAAAAAGGAAACAGACCGGATTCTCCAATGAAGAGAAGAGGCGGACGCAGAAGAAAAAAAGTTTGTGTATTCTGTGGTAAAGAAAACAACGAAATCGATTACAAAGATACAGCAAAATTAAAGAAATATGTTTCTGAGAGAGGAAAAATCCTTCCGAGAAGAATCACAGGAAACTGTGCAAAACATCAGAGAGCTCTTACAGTAGCAATCAAGAGAGCAAGACATATCGCTTTAATGCCATACGTTCAGGATTAATCGAATATGATCAGAACAGGATTTCCGTTTTGGAAGTCCTGTTTTTTTACTGTTTTTCTGGCTGGCAGACGATTGAAAAAGGAGTCATTTGGGGTTAGAATAAGAAAGAGAAAGTTTTGAAATCTAAAAAAGAATTGGAGAATCAATTATGAAAAAACCAGTTTTAGTAATTATGGCAGCAGGAATGGGAAGCCGTTATGGCGGACTTAAACAGATCGATCCAGTTGATAAAGAGGGACACATCATTATGGATTTTTCCCTGTTTGATGCAAAAAGAGCCGGATTTGAGAAGGTTATTTTTATTATAAAGAAAGAAAATGAAGACAGTTTCAGAGAAGCAGTAGGAAACCGTATGGCAAAATATATGGAGGTTTCTTATGTATTTCAGGATATCAACAACATTCCGGAAGGTTTTGAAGTTCCGGAAGGCAGAGTGAAACCGTGGGGAACCGGACATGCAGTCCTCAGCTGCATTGATGAGATCGACGGGCCATTTGCTGTTATCAATGCAGATGATTATTATGGAAGACATGCGTTTGAAGCAATTTATAATTATCTGTCTGAGCATGAGGATGATGATAAGTATCGTTATGCGATGGTCGGATATCTTCTGAAGAATACAGTAACAGACAATGGTCATGTGGCAAGAGGAATCTGTACGACCAATGAAGAAGGGGAACTGGTAAATATTACCGAAAGAACCCGCATTGAGAAGCGTGACGGTAAGATTGCGTTTACCGAAAATGATGGCGAAACCTGGGAAAATTTACCAGAGGATACACTGGTTTCCATGAATATGTGGGGATTTACGAGAAGCATACTGGACGAGCTGAAAGCAGAATTTCCACAGTTCCTGAAGAAAGGACTTACTGAAAATCCGATGAAGTGTGAATATTTTCTGCCGGCAGTCGTAAGCAATCTTCTGGAGGCAGACCGCGCAACAGCAGTGGTTCTTCCGTCGGAAGACAAATGGTACGGCGTAACTTATAAAGAAGACAAACCGGTTGTCGTAGAAGCGATCCGCAATCTGAAAAAAGAAGGTCTTTATCCGGAAAATCTCTGGGAAGAGTAGAAATTTGTTAAAATTTAGTAAATAGTTCATTTGATTTACTAAAAAATACAAATAATTTAGTAAAAACACTTCCATATAGGCAGGATGTGTGCTATAGTGTGTAAAGAAAAGTAAATGATTCTAATTTCAGGAGGAAAAAATCATGGCAATTTTAGTAACAGGCGGAGCCGGATTTATCGGCAGTCACACATGTGTAGAGATGCTGAATGCAGGATATGAAGTTATTGTAGTAGATAATCTTTGCAATGCTTCTGAAGAAGCAATCAGACGTGTAGAGAAGATCACCGGTAAGAACGTTACATTTTATAAAGCAGATATCAGAGATAAAGAAGCACTGGATCAGATTTTTGACAAAGAAAGTGTAGAATGTGTCATTCATTTCGCAGGACTTAAAGCAGTCGGAGAATCTGTTGCAAAGCCACTTGAATATTATCAGAACAATATTGCAGGTACACTTACACTTTGTGATGTTATGCGTAACCACAATGTGAAGAACATCATCTTCAGTTCTTCAGCAACGGTATATGGTGATCCGGCATTTATCCCGATTACAGAAGAATGCCCGAAGGGAACCTGTACGAATCCTTATGGATGGACAAAATGGATGCTTGAGCAGATCCTGACAGACCTGCATAAGGCAGATCCGGAGTGGAATGTTGTCCTTCTTCGTTACTTCAATCCGATCGGCGCACATGAGAGCGGACTGATGGGAGAAGATCCGAAGGGTATCCCGAACAACCTGCTTCCATATATTGCACAGGTTGCAATCGGTAAGCTGGAATGCCTGGGGGTATTTGGTGATGATTATGATACACCGGACGGAACAGGTGTGAGAGATTACATCCATGTGGTTGACCTTGCAATTGGACACGTAAAGGCGCTGAAGAAGATCCAGGAAAAATCAGGCGTAAGCATTTATAATCTTGGAACCGGAGTGGGATATTCAGTACTGGATGTATTGCATGCATTTGAAAAAGCATGTGGAAAAGAGATCCCTTACCAGATCAAGCCAAGAAGAGCCGGAGATATCGCAACATGCTACTGTAATGCAGAAAAAGCAAAGAACGAGCTCGGATGGGTTGCAGAACGCGGAATCGACAAGATGTGTGAGGATTCATGGAGATGGCAGACAATGAATCCGAATGGATACGAAGCTTAATAAAAGAAAGAAAAATGTGTCAGGGTGTACGTTCCCTGGCACATTTTTTAGTTCCCTAATATCCGGAAAGGTGATATAATACAAATATCTATAGGTTTTAAGAGGGCTGAAAGATGAAAAAGGATATAAAGTTAAAGGGACAACTGAAATTGTATATGCAATGGCCGGGAATTATGATTCTTTTCCTTATCCTGATGAATATCTGGATCTTCAGGATGGATCGAAAGGCCGGGCTGCTTATGAGTGCGTTTGTGCTGGTTTATGCAGTCGTCATTGGCATTATGTATTTTTACAATAAGTCTCTGATTCTGGCAGACATGGTAGAGTTTGCAGCGCAGTACGGGATTGTCCAGAATACACTTCTGAAGGAACTTTCGATTCCGTATGCGATTTTACTGGATGATGGAAAAATCATCTGGACGAACACACAGTTCCGGGAAGTCCTTGGGACGACTATCCGGAAGGATACCTATCTGAGTAAATATATTCCGGAGTTGAACCGGGGCGTATTTCCAAAGGAAGAGAATGAATCGGTAAGCCTGGAATTCAATTATCTTGACAGAGATTATCAGGCTGAGATCCAGTGCGTATCGGTCGAAGGTTTCAGTGAGACAGAGCAGCTTCTGGAGATACCGGAGGAAAAGGAATATTTTATTGCGATACATCTTCAGGATGTGACAGAGCTGAACCGATATATCCGGGCGAATGAAGAGCAGCGGCTGGTGGCCGGACTGGTTTATATTGATAACTATGAAGAGGTCATGGAAAGTGTCGAGGAAGTAAGGCAGTCTCTTCTGGTGGCATTGATCGACCGTAAGATCAACCAGTATATTGCGGATTTTTCCGGTATTGTGAAGAAGCTTGAGAAAGACAAATATTTTGTTGTAATTAAAAAAGAAAGCTTCAATCGAATGGAAAAAGACCGTTTTTCTTTACTTGATGAGGTAAAAGGAGTCAGTATCGGCAATCAGATTCCGGTTACACTAAGTATTGGGCTTGGACTCAGTACAGATACCTATGCTGCAGGATATAATTATGCCCGTATAGCGATCGATCTTGCACTTGCAAGAGGCGGAGATCAGGTAGTTGTGAAGAATAACAAGGGAATCAGCTATTATGGCGGAAAGCGTGAGCAGACTTCTAAGAATACCCGGGTAAAAGCAAGAGTAAAAGCAGAAGCACTCCGGGAGTTTATCACCGGAAAAGAGCGTGTGATCGTAATGGGACATAAGATGGCAGATGTGGATTCATTTGGTGCGGCAATCGGTATTTACCGGGCAGCAAGTGCGATGGAAAAGAAAGTCAATATTGTCCTGAACGATATTTCTGTGACACTCAGACCGCTTTATGAAGCATTTACTGATGATCCGAAGTATCCGGATGATCTGTTTGTGACTTCCCATGAGGCGGAGGAACTGGCAGATGACAATACAATGGTAGTTGTTGTTGACACCAATAAGCCAAAGATGACAGAATGTGAACGCCTGCTTCGTCTGACGAAGACGATTGCAGTTCTGGATCACCACAGACAGAGCGATGAAGTGATTGAGAATGCGGTTCTGTCGTATATTGAGCCATATGCTTCCTCGGCGTGTGAGATGGTAGCAGAGGTTCTTCAGTATATCGGCGATGATCTGCGTTTGAATTCCATGGAAGCGAACAGTATGTATGCAGGTATTCTGGTTGATACCAACAATTTCATGTCCAGAACAGGAGTCCGGACCTTTGAAGCAGCTGCGTACCTGAGAAGATGTGGCGCAGATGTTACTTATGTAAGAAAACTCCTCCGTGATGATATGGCATCTTACCGGGCAAAAGCTGCAGTAATCAGCAGTGCTGAGGTATATCGGGATGTATTTGCGATCGCGCGAGGCGAACATCTGGGAATTGAAAGTCCCACTATTATCGGAGCACAGGCGTCAAATGAGCTTCTCAATATTGAGGAGATCAAGGCTTCTTTTGTACTGACTGAATATAATGGTAAGATTTACATCAGTGCACGTTCCATTGATGAGATCAATGTACAGATCATTATGGAGCGGCTCGGCGGAGGCGGTCATATCAACACTGCCGGTGCCCAGTTCCCATATTCCGATATGGAAAGAGCGATTGAAACTCTGAAAAAGACAATCGATATTATGATAGAAGAAGGAGATATTTAAGATGAAAGTTATTTTATTGGAAGATGTAAAATCCCTTGGGAAAAAAGGCGAGGTTGTAAATGTAAGTGACGGATATGCAAGAAACTTCATTTTCAAAAAAAACCTTGGACTGGAAGCAAATGGAAAGAATTTAAATGACTTAAAGCTTCAGAAACAGAATGAAGAAAAGGTTGCACAGGAGCATCTGGAAGCAGCGCAGGAACTTGCAAAGAAATTAGAGGCAGCAAAAGTAGAACTCAAGATCAAGACCGGGGAAGGTGGAAGAACATTCGGTTCTGTGTCTTCAAAGGAAATTGCAATTGCAGTAAAAGAACAGCTTGGATATGATCTTGATAAGAAAAAGATCCAGATTAAAGAAGCGATCCGTACACCTGGAATGCATCTTGTACCGGTCAAACTTCACCAGAAAGTGACTGCTGAATTAAAAGTGCACGTTGGGGAAGCTTAGGAGGATCTGAGACATGGATGAAGCACTCATTAAGAGAGTACCGCCACACAGCATAGAGGCAGAGCAGTCTGTTGTCGGAGCGATGCTGATGGACCGGGATGCGATTACAGTAGCTGCCGAGATCATTTGTGGAGACGATTTTTATCAAAAGGCATATGGTGTAATTTTCGATTCAGTGGTAGAACTTTTTAATGAGGGAAAACCCGTTGACCTGATTACACTGCAGAACCGTCTGCGTGAAAAAGCTGTTCCGGAAGAGATCAGTAGTCTTGAATTTGTCCGGGATCTGGTAACAGCAGTTCCAACTTCGGCAAATGTAAAGTATTATGCTGAGATCGTCTCTGAAAAAGCAACGTTGAGGCGTCTGATCAAGATGAATGAAGCGATTGCGGATGAATGTTATCAGGGACAAGAGCCGCTGGAGGCGATCCTTGAAAGGACAGAGAAGCAGGTTTTTGAGCTGGTGCAGAACCGAGGAGGAAACGGTGAATATGTGCCGATCAAGCAGGTAGTGTTAAATGCCCTTGAGAAAATTGAGAAAGCATCTAAGAGTAAGGGAACTGTTACAGGAATTCCGACAGGATTTATTGACCTGGATTACAAGACATCCGGTCTGCAGCCCTCCGATCTGATCCTGGTCGCAGCCCGTCCTTCTATGGGTAAGACGGCGTTTGTACTGAACATTGCACAGCATGTGGCGTTTAAACAGAACCGTACAGTTGCCATATTCAGTCTGGAAATGTCAAAGGAACAGCTGGTAAACCGTCTGTTCTCGCTGGAATCCTATGTAGATGCACAGCTTTTAAGAACCGGTAATCTGAAGGATTCTGACTGGGAAAAGCTGATCGAAGGTGCCGGAACAATTGGAAGATCGAACCTGATCATTGATGATACACCGGGTATTTCGATTTCGGAAATGCGTTCCAAATGCAGAAAATATAAAATGGAACATAATCTTGAGCTGATTATCATCGACTACCTGCAGTTGATGAGCGGAAGTGTTGGTGGACGTAATGAGTCCCGTCAACAGGAAATTTCCGATATTTCCCGTTCCTTAAAAGCGCTTGCCCGAGAATTAAGTGTACCGGTCATTGCGCTGTCACAGCTGAGCCGTGCGGTTGAGCAGAGACCAGATCACAGACCGATGCTTTCTGATCTGCGTGAGTCCGGAGCAATCGAGCAGGATGCCGACGTGGTTATGTTCATTTATCGAGATGATTATTATAATAAGGATACGGAGCATGTCAATGAGGCAGAGATCATTATTGCCAAACAGAGAAACGGTCCGATTGGAACCGTAACGCTTACATGGCTTCCGCAGTACACGAAATTTGCCAATTCAGAACGAAAAGTTGTGGATGGGGAATGAGAAATTATGAAATGAAAAAGACAGGGAACAGAATCAAAACTGTTCGCTGTCTTTTGACTTTTATGTGGTTTCGCCAAATAATTTCCGCAGGTAATGTCCGGCGGCAGATTTTGAAGCTTCTTTCCGGAGCGCCTGCTGCTGACGAAGTAAATGATCAAGCTTTCGGTAACGGTCTTCTTCCAGGCGTTCTTTTGCCTGTAAAAGAAAATCCATTTCCTTTGTTACTTTTTCAGATACGGATTTGCCGATAGATCCCTCCAGGATCTGGTTGTTTTCCAAAAGAATTTTTCGGAGAGACTCTTCGAGCAGAGGCTGATAAACAGAAAGAGAAAGGTTGTCTGCTGTATAAACAGAAAGAGCCGGATCCTGGGGGGCAGCAACTTCGTTTATCGAAGCGGCAGCCTTTGGTGCATCCGATTTTCTGGCCTTCAGAAGTGCTTTTGTGCGAAGCATGTCCGGAAGGAGCTGTTTGATCTCCTTCAGGAGTAGTCCCTGTTCTTTGAGTTCTTTGATACAGCTAAAAAGCTGTATATCTTCTTCCGTATAGTGCCGATGTCCCATCTCAGTGCGTCCGATCGGAAGATCAAGCTCTTCCTCCCAGTAGCGAAGAACATGTGATTCTACGCCAACGTGTTTGGCAGCTTCTGAGATCATGTAATGAACGTCGCCCATACGATAACCCCCTTATTAAAATAAGTATGTGATATAGATTGAGTACAAGTCTATTGTAGCATAAGAAGAAGAGATGGAAAGAAAAATCGTTCGACAAATGTTGCAGAGGGAAGAATGTCAGATAGGATGATGCTTACTGGATCTGTATTTGGTTCAGACGTATACATAAAAAGAGACGATCTTCAGATGAAAATCGTCTCTTTCTTACTGTCTTATTCAATCTACGTGTTCTGATTACTCAGCGCTGATTGCTCCTGTAGGACATGCTGATTCGCAAGCGCCACAGTCAACACATGCAGAAGCATCGATCTGCATATGATCTGCACCCATAGAGATTGCTCCTACTGGACATTCGCTTTCGCAAGCTCCGCAGCTTACACATTCGTCTGAAATTACGTGTGCCATGATATGTATCCTCCTTATTATTATGAAAAAGTTAAAATCGATATGCCTTTCGCATAACTTTATTCTAATACAGAACTTGAAAATATACAAGAGGAATTTATGCTTAAAAATAGATACAATCGAGTTAGAAATGTCAAACTAATAGCGCGAAATGGGCATATCTTTGGTTAGGAATATAAAACCAAAAGGTTAGTAATATAAAACTTACAAATGAAACCAAAAAGAATTTATGAAATCTTAAGAAATTTTTCTACCTTTCCCGGGCGATTTGGTGTATAGTGGGTACTGTATCATTTTATAACCAATAATGAAACTGATTTTAAGATAGAGAAAGTGGAGTGGATTTATGAAAAAACGGTGGAGTATACTTTCGGCTGTACTTTGTGTGGCACTTTTGACTGGTGGATGTGGAACTGGAAGCAAGAATGATGCAGGTACAGGAAAAGAGCAGACATTCAGTCATGAGACAAGGGAAGAGAATGAGCATCAGAGTAACCTGGATGTTTTACAGCCATCTGCATATGGCAATGTGCAGGGACTGAATCTGGAGAAAGGAAGCTCGATTTCTATTATAGGAAGAGGAAGTTCTTCCGCATACTGGAAAGCTGTTCAGGAAGGTGCAAAGCAGGCGGTAGCGGATATTAATACAAACCTGGGATATAAAGGGAATGATAAAGTAAAGCTTGTTTATTCCGCGCCGGAGACAGAGAATGATGTAGATGATCAGGTAAATATTCTGGATGAGGAGCTTGCACGGTATCCGGTTGCGGTCGGGATCGCAGCAGTTGATTCAGGGGCATGTGAGGTTCAGTTTGATCTTGCTGCAGAGAATGGGATCCCGATCGTAGCATTTGATTCTGGGACCGATTATCAGAATATTGTATCCATGATTGATACAGATAATACAACTGCCGCTGCAACAGCAGCAAGTAAGCTGTGCAACAGTATCGGTGAGAGTGGTCAGATCCTTGTAATCGCACATGACTCCAAGTCTACTTCTTCTGAAGAAAGAGAGCAGGGATTTGTACAGGAAGTGGAAAAGAATGATCCGAATGTAACGGTTGCAGAGATCTGGCATCTGGATGATCTGGATGCGATCTCGAAAGAGATCAATGCAGATTCATCTGAAAAGAATTCCCAGGAGACTGCGGATAATGTGCAAAAAGCAGGGGAAGAGAACGCAGATAGCCGGGATACCCAGACGGCACAGCAGGATGCAATCAAGTATCTTCTTGAAAAGTATCCGGATGTAAAAGGAATTTTTGCAACCAATGAAACAGTAGCAGACCTTGTGGTGAATGTCCTGGACTCTATGGACAAAACAACAGGGGAAGACCGAATCAAGGTAGTGAGCTTTGACGGCGGAGAGGATCAGATGAAACTTCTGGAAGATGGGAAGATTGATGGGCTGATCGTTCAGAACCCATACGGAATCGGCTATGCAACGGTTGTTGCCTGCGCAAGAGCAGTGCTTGGTCAGGGAAATGAAGCAACGGTAAGTACCGGATATACCTGGGTTACAAAAGATAATATGAATAAAGATTCGATTAAGAAGATGCTTTATTAGTAAGAATAAATGTCTGAAATCTGTGGAAAATGGGTTTCAGACATTTTATATAAGAACGGTTGTGAGTGACATATTATTTATGCCGGCTACAACCGTTTCTTTTTATTTCATAGGAAATTCCAAAGGAACTTCCTATGAAATAAAAGGCACTGGGTGCCGGAGATGCGCACTCGCACGAAGATGAAGAATGTCGCAAGCGGGCTAGGCTCCGCTTCGGTCGTTGCTTAACGAGCGTCCCTGGCGCTCAGCAACGCGCTCGGCGCGAGAATGTGCTGCGGCACATTCTTTCTTATTGCTATTTTTTCGTCAGTGGAAGGGAGAAGATAAATTCTGTTCCAACTCCCTCGGTACTGATCACATTGATATTTTCATTGTGTGCCTGAATAATTTCTTTTACGATCGAAAGCCCAAGTCCGGTTCCTTTTTTGTCTTTTCCGCGGGAGAGATCGCTTTTGTAAAAACGTTCCCATATTTTGTTGATACTTGATTTCGGAATGCCAATTCCATAATCTTTGACGGAAGTATATACTTTGTCACCGCGCGGTGTGGTTTCAATCGTGATCGTAGACTCCGGATTGCTGAATTTGATAGCGTTGTCCAGCAGATTGTATAGAACCTGTTGGATTTTGTGCCGGTCAGCATGTACATACAGGGTACGAGTTGCCAGAAGAAGTTCGATAGAAATTTTTTTGGCAGTGCAGGTACCTTCGAAAGAAGCTGCTGTGTTACGGATCACTTCGTGAATATCAAAATCTGTTTTATCAAGAAGAAGATCCTTCGTATCAAATTCATTCAATGTCAGCAGATCGCGTGTAAGGTCAGTAAGACGTTCTGTTTCAAATAAGATGATATTTAAGTATTTGCCCTGCATTTCAGGTGGGATCGTGCCATCCGCCATGGCTTCAACATAGCCTTTGATGGAAGTCAGAGGAGAACGGAAATCATGGGATACATTTGCCACAAATTTCTTCTGGTAATCCTCCATATCTTTCAGTTGGGAAGACATGTAGTTGAGGGATGCGGAAAGATATCCTATCTCATCCTGCGTATTAACCGGGATGACAACATCCAGATTGCCGGAAGCATACTGCTTTGCTGCATTCGTAATCTTGACGAGCGGGCGGTAGATCAGAAAATGTACACCCAGCAAAATAATGAATGAGAGCACATAAATGATCAGAATCACGATATACGTGTTACGCATCAGGACAGAATGTGCGTCTGTGATCTGCGAGTAAGGCTTATGTACAAGCAGATATCCGTGGGTTGAAAAATTCTCTGTGACCGGAGCAATCACGGTGATCATTTCTGAATTGAAGTACCCGTGATAATCACCGGTCAGATAAGTGGAGCCGCCGGATTCGGCAGGATCAAAATTTTCAATCCGGGAAGGGGCATACGATACATCGCCGGATTTGGCAGATGCAAGTAAAGATCCCTCATTATCAACAAACCAGATATCTGAATTCAGATAATCGCTCATACCATTGAGCTGTGTATAAACATCTGCCAGAGCAATGGTTTTGGAAAAATAGTCCGGCAGATAATTGGATGCAAGCAGATTCGCCGACTGATACATATTGCCGGAAATGCTGCTTTCCAGATAGTGGGTTGTCAGTGTGGATGACAGGGATGCCACTGTAAAAATACTTAAAAATCCGAGAATAATATATAAGAGGATAAATTTAAGGTAAAGAGTACTTTTCATTACTTCACCTCAAATTTGTAACCGATTCCCCAGACGGTACTAAGTCCCCAGGAAGGATGATCCTTGATCTTCTCGCGCAGACGCTTAATATGAACATCAACGGTACGGGTGTCGCCGACATACTCATAGCCCCAGATCTGGTCAAGGAGCTGCTCGCGTGTGAATACCTGGTTTGGTGAAGAGGCGAGGAAATACAAAAGTTCCAGTTCTTTTGGCGGCATATCTACATTCTTACCATCAACGGTTACTGCGTAATTGGTAAGATTGATCTCGATTCCCGGATAGTCAACAACCTTTCCGCGGCTGGCGGCAGGAGTTTCTGGTTTGGCAGGCTGATAGCGTCTGAGTACCGCTTTTACTCTTGCGACAAGCTCCTTGGAATCGAATGGTTTTAAGACGTAATCATCGGCACCAAGCTCCAGACCGAGCACCTTGTCAAATACTTCTCCTTTTGCGGAAAGCATAATGATTGGGGTATTGTGCTTACTGCGGATCTCGCGACAGACCTGATAGCCATCGATGCCCGGAAGCATCAGGTCGAGCAGCATCAGGTTTGGCTGATAGGATTCAAATGCGGTAAGAGCTTCTTCCCCGTCGTGTACGATCATCGTATCGAAGCATTCCTTTGTAAGGTAGAGAGAAATCAGTTCTGCAATATTCTCGTCGTCATCTACAATTAAGATTTTCTGTTTAGTCACCATGATAGTTCCCCCAATGATTATTTGAATTCTACGATAGTTACACCGGCATCGCCCTCCCCGAAAGCTCCCAGCCGGAAGGATTTGATATGTTTCTGGCGGCGCAGATACTGATGGATCCCGTTCCTGAGTGCGCCGGTTCCTTTCCCGTGTACAATTCGTACCGGACTTAAGTGTGCGATATAGGCATCATCCAGATATTTGTCAAGTTCGGCAACTGCTTCATCGACTGTTTTGCCAAGAAGATTGATCTCTGGACTGACATGCATGGATTTGCCCATCTTCATCTTGCCACTGCTGGTTCTGCGCATCTGCTTTGCAGTAACCGTAAGCGGTTCTTCGATCAGTTCGAGATCGGAAATATTGACCTGTGACCGGAGAATACCCATCTGGACAAACAGGTTGCCTTTGGCATCTGGTAGTGAATTTACCGTTCCGGTCAGATTCATGCTCAGTACTTTTACAGAATCGCCCAGATGGAAATCGCTTGCCTTGTAAGCTTTGGAAGGTTTTTTCTTTTCCAGACGGTTTTTATTTTCAGTTTTGGAAAGCTGCTTGCGGATCCGTTCTCTTTCTTTTTCCATCTCGGAAGCGGAAATACTGGCTTTGCCGAATTTGCGGAAGTTCTTCATTGTCTCATCAGCAAAATCTTTGGCTTCCTGAACAATGTCGGTTGCTCTGGCATTTGCCTCACGAATGATCCGGTCGCGCTGTGTATCCAGCTTTTCCTGTTGGTTCTTGAGTTCGGACTTGAGACGCTCCATCTCGCGGCGGTAAGAAGCAACCTCTTCCCGCTCTTTTTCGATGGTCTTGCGGCTCTGTTCCAGATCAGTAAGGAGATCTTCAAAAGATTCATCCTCCTCGGTCAGATGCGTTTTGGCATCCTGGATGATATAATCCGGAAGGCCGAGTTTTTCGGAAATCGCGAAAGCATTACTTTTTCCAGGAATACCGATCAGAAGATGGTAAGTCGGGCTCAATGTCTCCACGTCAAATTCACAGCAGGCATTTTCTACTCCCGGAGTAGAAAGAGCAAATACCTTCAGTTCGCTGTAGTGTGTCGTTGCCATAGTGCGGATTCCACGGTTATGCAGATGTGACAGAATGGCGATAGCGAGTGCAGCACCCTCAGTCGGATCGGTTCCCGCACCAAGTTCATCGAAAAGGACTAATGAATTCTCATCCACATGATTTAGGAAAGAAACCACATTTGTCATGTGAGAAGAGAAGGTACTTAAAGACTGTTCAATACTCTGTTCGTCACCAATATCAGCATAAACCTGGTTAAATACAGCAAGTTCTGAACGGTCAAGTGCAGGAATGTGCAGACCTGCCTGACCCATCAGGGTAAAAAGCCCCACAGTCTTGAGGGAAACGGTCTTACCACCTGTGTTCGGACCGGTTATGACGAGAAGATCAAAGGTATCTCCAAGTGTCAGACTGATCGGAACAACTTTTTTACGGTCCAGAAGAGGGTGTCTTCCCTCACGGATCCGGATCCGGCCTTCGGTGTTAAAGACTGGGCGGCTGGCGTTCATATCCAGTGCCAGTGCACCTTTTGCAAAAGTAAAATCCAGTTCTACAAGTGCTTTGTAGTTCAGACGGATTTCTTCAATATATTCAGCTGCATCCACACTGAGGCGGGCAAGGATCACCTGGATTTCTTCCTGCTCCTGGGCATATAATTCTTTCAGATCATTGTTCAGTTTGACAACGGCCATCGGCTCAATGAAAAGTGTGGATCCGGTTGCTGACTGGTCATGGATCAGACCATTTACCTGGCTGCGGTATTCGGCTTTTACCGGGAGACAGTAACGGTCGCCACGCATGGTAATAATGGCATCCTGGAGATAGGTGCGCATGGAACCGTTCAAAAGTCCGGTCATGGTAGAATGGATCTTGTCATTCATGCCGTTAATACTGCGGCGGATCTGCTTTAATTTGCTGCTGGCATCATCGCTGATCTCATCTTCACCAAGAATGCAGCGGTCAATTTCGGCAGAAAGTGGTGTAAGCGGCGCAAGCTGTTCAAAATATACATCCAGACAATCTGCCTGATCGTCTGCATTTTCATGACGGCCGTAGGATTTGATCCGGGCGGTTGTCTGAAGAAGCTTGCCGATCCGGAGGAGTTCCGGTGCGCTTAAGGCACTTCCGATCTCCAGGCGCTTAAGAGAGTCGGAGACAGCATAGCAGCCGCTGAAAGAAGGAATTCCCTTCTTTACAATGCGGGTAAATGCTGCGGCAGTCTGTTCCTGTGCAGTGATGATTTTGTTAAGGTCGGTCATCGGCTTGATTCGCCTGCAGAATGAAGCTCCGCCAGGGGAAGAAGCGTGATCGGTCAGCATCTCTATAATTTTTGGAAATTCCAATTTTGTTAAAGATTTTTGATTCATAATACATTTATACCTCATATTTTGTCTGGTTCTATTCTAACTTATTTACCGTCTAAATGAAAGTGGAAAGGTGAAATTTCGTTGAACATTTGCGGGGAATCATGTATACTAAAACCAGGTGTGGCTGAAAGCACTCCGGAGGCCTAAGGAGAAGCACAATGTCTGATAATCGAGAGAATAAGCATAACGAAGAACCGCACGACAGTGAGGAAGAAAAATATTCGTTTTTGCAGGAAACAGTAAAAGATGAACAGCGAAGTAAAAAAGGAATCATGGGAAATCTGTGCAGGCTTGCAGGAAGAGGACTGATTTTTGGACTTGCAGCAGGCCTTGCGTTTTATGCCCTTCGCCCATGGGCGATGACACATCTGGGCGGAGAGAAGGTAACGATTCCGCTGGATCAGGAGGAAACTCCGGTTGAGAATGAGACGGATACCAAGGATCAGGAAGCACAGGAGGAAGAGATTCAGTATCCGGATCTGACTGTCGAAGATTATCAGGAGATGAACCATGCATTATACCAGGTGGCATTGTCAGCAGGAAAAAGTGTGGTTGAGATCTATGCCGTGCACCGGGATGAAGGCTGGGAGAATGCAGGGGAGCAGGCTGTATCGGGAGTTATTTTCTGGGATAATGGAGCAGATCTTTTGATTGCGGCACCGGCAAGAATTGTAAAAGATGCAGAAGCACTGAAAGCCACATTTTCAGACAATACTACATATAACGCAACTTTGAAAAAGCAGGACCGGAATCTTGGACTTGCGATCATTGCGATCAAGAGATCAGATCTGTCGGATAGTACGAGGAACCAGATCCAGACGGCGATGCTTGGTAATTCTAATGCAGTGAACCGTGGGGACGGCGTGATCGTTCTTGGTGAGCAGTTTGGATATGCAGGTGGTGTCGGATATGGGATCATCAGTTCCACCAGAAATTACCGGACAGTGGCGGACGGGCAGTACCGGCTGCTTGATACAGATATTGCAGGAAGTGAAAAAGGGAGCGGAATTCTGTTTAACACGGCGGGTGAAGTGATTGGAATCTGTGACCAGTCAGAACTGCAGAGAGACGGAAATCTTGTAAGTGCCTATGCGATTTCGGATATCAAGGAAGAGATCGAACTTCTGGCAAATGGACAGGGAGTTCCGTATATTGGCGTTCACGGAGTTGTAGTGACGGAGAAGCTTGCCGGCGAACAGGGAATCCCGAAAGGCATTTATGTCAGGGAAGTAGAGGCTGATTCGCCTGCGATGCAGGCTGGAATCCAGAATGGTGATGTGATCACAGAGATTAACAAGACAGATATCACCGGTATAACAGGACTTCATAAACAGATCGCAGAAGCCGGAACCGGTACACAGATCAGGATCAAAGGGCAGAGGCGTGGCGCAGATGGTTATGTCGATGTAACATTTGATGTGACAGTTGGAAGTAAAGAATAGATTTGCAGATAAAAAGCAACCATAAATTTAAAATATAAAGCAGGAAGAGGAATGACATGAGATATATTGAGACATTACACGAAGGCGAGACAATCAGAAATACGTATCTTTGCAAAGGGAAAAGAAGTGCGGAGACAAGGAACGGAAAACCATATGACAACCTGATCCTTCAGGACAAGACAGGAACTTTAGATGGAAAGATCTGGGATCCGAATTCAAATGGAATTGCAGATTACAGCGAAAAAGATTTTATTGAAGTTTACGGGGAGATCATCAGCTATAACGGCAATCTTCAGATGAACATCAAGCAGCTCCGTGTAGCAGACGAGGGAGAATACGATCCGGCGGATTATATGCCGACCAGCGAGAAAAGTGTGGATGGAATGTATGAAGAACTGATGCGTTATGGAAAGCAGGTGAAGAACCCGTATCTGCAGCAGGTGATCCGGTATTATTTTGTAAATGATGAACAGTTTATCAAGAGCTTCAAGGCACATTCTGCAGCAAAGAGTGTACATCATGGATTTGCCGGAGGACTTCTGGAGCACACATTAAGCGTAGTGAAATTCTGTGAATATATGGCAGGGGCATATCCGATCCTGAATAAGGATCTTCTGTATACAGCGGCAATGTGTCATGATATCGGAAAGACACAGGAACTTTCCCTGTTCCCGGATAATGATTATACCGATGATGGGCAGCTGCTCGGTCATATTGTGATCGGTGTGGAAATGCTGGATGATGCAATTCGTGAGATCCCGGATTTCCCAAAGAAGCTTGCCAGCGAATTAAAGCACTGTATCGTAGCGCATCACGGAGAACTCGAATACGGTTCGCCGAAGAAACCGGCGCTTGCTGAGGCAATGGCACTTAATTGTGCAGATAATGCTGATGCAAAGATGCAGACACTGACAGAGATTTTTAAGGCAAAAGATACAAAGGACTGGTTAGGTTATAACCGTCTGTTTGAATCTAACTTAAGAAAGACCAGTATCTAAGAGAAGTTCTGAAAGAAAGATGAGTATAAAAATGAAGAAAAATGACGTAGTGACGGTAGAAGTTACAGATATCGGAATCGGTGGTGAAGGAATCGGAAAGGTTGATGGATATACTCTGTTTATCAAGGATGCAGTCATCGGAGATACCGTTGAAGTAAAAGTAATGAAAGCAAAAAAGAACTACGGATATGCGAGATTAATGCGGATTGTAAAAGAATCCGCATTTCGTGTATCTGCACGCTGTCCGGAGGCAAGACGCTGTGGCGGATGCCAGATTCAGGAGATGGATTACCGGAAACAGCTGGAGTTTAAAAATACAAAAGTAAGAAATAACCTGATCCGTCTTGGCAGTGTGGAAGAAGAATTGCTGGATCAGATCATGGAGCCGATCGCAGGAATGGAGGAACCGTTCCGTTACCGGAATAAAGCACAGTTCCCGATCGGAGTGGATAAAGAAGGGAATCTGATTGCCGGATTCTATGCCGGAAGAACCCATCAGATCATCCCGGTTCCGAACAGGGACTGCGTACTTGGAGTACCGGAGAATAAAGTGATTCTGGATCAGATTCTGGACTATATGCGAAAAGAGAAGATTTCTGCATATGATGAGGAACGGCACAAAGGGCTGGTGCGTCATGTCCTGGTCCGGTATGGATTTACAACAAAAGAGATCATGGTTTGTCTGATCATTAACGGGGATAAGCTTCCCAGCAGTGAAAAATTGTTGGAAAAGCTGACAAAGATTCCGGGAATGACAAGTATTACTTATAATATCAATAAAGAAAAGACGAATGTGATCATGGGATCAAAGGTTTGTCCGCTCTGGGGACAGACGTATATCACCGATTATATCGGTAATGTCAAATACCAGATTTCACCGCTGTCTTTCTATCAGGTGAATCCGGTACAGACAGAGGTACTTTACGGAACCGCACTGGAATACGCCGGGCTTACTGGAAAAGAGACGGTTTGGGATGTGTATTGTGGTATCGGAACGATTTCCCTTTTCCTTGCGCAGAAAGCACAGAAAGTTTACGGCGTGGAAATCGTGCCGCAGGCAATTGAAGATGCAAAGCATAATGCTGAGATCAATGAGATTACAAACGCGGAGTTTTTTGTAGGAAAGGCAGAAGAAGTGCTGCCGGAGTATTATGCGGATTATGCAAAAGAGCATCCGGGAGAGCATGCGAGAGCGGATGTGATCGTAGTCGATCCACCGAGAAAAGGATGTGAGAGAAGCGTACTGGATACGATGGTTCAGATGGAGCCAGAGAGGATCGTATATGTGAGCTGCGATTCAGCGACTTTGGCTCGGGATGTGAAGTATCTGCGGGAGAATGGGTATGAGATCAGGAAGGTGAAGGCGACTGATATGTTTCCGATGAGTGTGCATGTTGAGACGGTTGTCTTGCTTTCCAAGGGTGAGGTCGACTCGAAAAAGATTCGGGTTGAGTTCTCTTTGGAAGATATGGATATGTCCGAATTTCAGGATGGGGCAACCTATCCGCAGATCAAGGAGTATGTGTTGGAGCATACCGGGTTAAAGGTGTCCAACCTCTATATCTCACAGATTAAACGAAAATGTGGGATTGGGGTTGGTAAGAACTATAATCTGCCGAAGTCCGAGGATTCCAGACAGCCCCAGTGTCCGCCGGAAAAAGAGAAAGCAATCCGAGAAGCATTCAAATATTTTGGGATGATCTAACATCCAGCAAAGTGGAGGTTTCTTATGGATAGGTTGATTTCTTGTGAGTTCAACATGGATAATGCCTGTGTGGAACTGAAATTCTTAGATGGCAGTATGATTGCTATTGATACAATAGCCGTGGAGAATGAGGTTTCCGACAATCTGTATCAGCGGTCAGAGCTGGACTATCTGATTTACAATGACCCGGTTGGATATGCAGACTTGATCTTGAACGGTGATCCCGAAATTTATCTAAAAACTGTAACTGAATGTAAACCCTTAGATTAAAACTCAGCCCTCTGCCTTTTCCTTGGCAGAGGGCCGTTTTTTGCTTAACAGTTATTGAGCATCCCTTAATTGCTCTACAACACTGCATTTCGCTGCGTTGTCATACATCATGCAGGGGATCAGCCACCCCAGCAGAAGAAATACCGGAATTGTCAGCAGGACAGGCAGAATGGTGAATCGATACTCAAAGAACCAGAACATACTTCCCAGCATTTTTCCTGCAAGAGGTCCCACCGCCAGCGACAGAATAAAGGCCGCCGATACGGAGGACATTGCGTAAAACAATCCCTCGTAGATCAGCATGGTTTTGAGCTGCCGGTTCGTCATTCCTACAGCCTGAAGCACAGCAAATTCACGGCGGCGGGAAAGAATACTGGTCATCATGGCGTTGAAGAAATTTAAGAGTCCCACCAGCCCGATGATAGCACAGAGGATACCACCTACCAGAAGGAACATCTGCCGGAACTGAGCAAACTCAGAGCGAGCCGTGGCCTTGCTTTCATACATCAAGGGTGAAAACTCACCGGCAGTGAGCTTCGATAGATATTGCTCTGCTTCGGCCTCGTCTGCGTCGTCTGCTGTGTCGAACAGGTAGAGCATCGGAATGGCCGCACCGCCGCTGTCCCTCTGTGCGGTATCCACAGACAAAACTGTCTCATATCCAATACCGCCATAACGATAACTCATGGAATACGGAAGCTCTACCAAGGCGCAGACCGTGTACTCTACATCTCTGGCTCCATACAGTTTTTCCTGAAAGTACTCCTCCGGTGTATCTTCGGTGCGGAGTTCCCCGGTGCGGCTGTCGATATATTTCACATCGTCCGCATAGGTGGCGGTGATCGTGTCTCCCACCTTGGGGTAGTATTCAGGATTGGGCAGATTACCGTAGTCATCTAAGGAAACCGCAATGGCAATAGCGTTATTGTTTGGCTCCAGCATAGGAGAAATATCTCCGTCGAACACTTGCAGCTTGTCAAACAGGCTGTTATCCAGAGCCTCGATTCTGGTATCTCCCATCACCATATCGCCCCGGTGCTCCATGCGGCTCATATGGCTGTCCAACTGCTCAGCACTTTCGTACCTTGCATAGTCCTGCCGCAGAGCATCCTCCGTCATCCAAAGATATACGGGTTTTCGCACAGCATATCCCGTGCCGGAAAGACTGGACTTTGTGTTTGCTGCGATCTCTTCGATCTGTTCCGGCGTGATGAATTCATCTGCCGGGTTGTAACGGAAATAGTCGGGCGTGCTGACGATAAAATCGGCGCAGGTCATGAAGGATACATACTTCTCCATGCTGAAGCCGCCCACAAAGGCACACAGTGCATTGAACAGCGTCACCGACAGTGCCAGAGACACCACCACCAGCACCGTCTTTTTTTTGTTTCGTCCCAGATTGGCAAAGGCCATCTGATGGAGCTTCGCTCCCCGGGTGCTGCGCTGTTTTTTCTTGGTCTGCATCGCATCTGTATATTTGGTAGCCTCCACCGGAGAAACCCTGGCTGCCATTTTCCCGGGCTTGGAGCAGGACAAAAGCACCGTCAGCAGGGCAAACAGCACGGAGCCAACAAAGATCACAGGCGAAGTGCTGATGGTGGTGATGCCTGCATCCAACTGGGTGGAGCGCAAGACAACAGGCACCAGAACAGCGCCAATGCCATAGCCCAACAGCAGCCCCGCCGGAATGCCGATCAGACAAAGCAGAAGTGCCTGCTGGCGAATGATGCGTTTGAGCTGCCGGGGCGTTGTGCCAATGGTTTTCAGAAGCCCGTAAAACCGGATATCCCCCGCAACAGAGATCTGGAAAATGTTATAGATGATAAGATACCCGGTGAAAATCACCAGCAGCAAAAAAGCTGCTATGGCGATCACAAGTTCCGGATCGAGCTGCGACTCCAACTGGGATGAGGTATATCCCCAGTTGACGCCGATCCGGACGCTGTTGGGATCGGTATAGCTGTCCCATGTGTAGCCGAGATCGGTATCCACCTGCTCCATCTGCCCTTGAATGTTTGTGCTGGAAGCCATCATGACATTCAGGTCAGTGCGGAAGGGCTGTAAACCTGTTTTCACTGCCTGCGCTTCGATATCATCTGCGTAATCACGGCTGATGTTGATGTAATGAACAGGCATTAGTTCATCATAGTCCCAATAGCCCACCAGCGTAAAGGTATCTGTTACAGTAAAGGCGGTTTGATCCTTGTCCGTGATGGAATAGGAAATCGTGACCTCTGCGCCCAGTTCCGGCGTCACGCCAAGCAGCTGCAACGCTGCCGTATCCATGGTCACCTCTTTGCCGCTTTCGGGCATCCGTCCGGTAGTAGGGGTGGCATAGCTCCATTTGGTGCAGTTGGCATCCATGTAGCTGATCTCTGCCGGCGTTTTGGAAAAGACACCATCCGCAGTGATGCCGATCACCTTCCGTGCCCCCGCAGACTTTACCTTCGGGTGGGCGGCGATACGTTCCGCCTGCTCGGGGGAAACATCCTTAAAGGTGCCGTGTGCATAGCCGCCTACCTGCCGAAACTGGTAGGTTTCATAGCTGGCGTTCAACGACAAGACAATGGTGAACATGGACGTAAATAGCAGCGTTGTTAGCGCAATGGCAAAAATGGCGATCAGATTGCGGCGGCGGTTCGCATAAAGAGATTTTAAGCTGAGCTTCCGAATACATTTTCTGTTTTTGACATTCATCGTAGCCACCTCCCGTTAGTTCTGGGAGACGATCCGACCATCTTCGATACGGATAATGCGGTCTGCCATCTGCGCAATTTCTTCGTTGTGAGTGATCATTACGATTGTCTGGGCGAACTTTTGACTGGTGACTTTCAAAAGGCTCAATACATCCTGGCTGGTTTTGGAATCCAGATTGCCGGTGGGTTCATCTGCCAGAATGATAGCGGGTGCTGCCGCCAGCGCACGGGCAATGGCTACTCGCTGCTGTTGACCGCCTGAGAGCTGATTGGGCAGCGCATCCAGACGATCATCCAGCCCAAGTGTCTGTACAATCTGCTGTACGAAATCCTTGTTGACCTTGCCACCGTCCAGCTCAATGGGTAGAACGATATTTTCATACACATTCAGCACCGGAACAAGATTATATGCTTGGAACACAAAGCCGATTTTCCTGCGGCGGAAGATGGTCAGCGCTTCCTCCTTCAGGGAGAAAATATCCTGTCCGTCCACCATGACCGTGCCACTTGTAGGGCGATCCAGCCCGCCCAGCATGTGCAGCAGCGTGGATTTGCCGGAGCCGGATGTGCCGACAATTGCAACAAATTCGCCCTTCTTTACACTTAAATCAACTCCATCCAACGCATGAACTGCGTTATTGCCGGAGCCATAAATCTTTTTCAGGTCTTTTGCCTGTAAAACATCCATAAATGAGTACCTCCATGAAAAAATCTGTATGTATGAAAGGAAATCATCCTTTGATACATACAGATTATCGCATAGGAATCTTTCCACATTCTTTCCGGCGGAAAATGAAATCTAACAGTTTTGATAGAATTGTTGTTATTTCGGCAGAAATATGGAAAACGTACTTCCTTCTCCCGGAACGGAAGCAATCTTGATATAACCTCCCTCGCCTGATATGATCTGTCGGGCAAGGTATAAGCCGATGCCGACCCCTTCCTGCTCCTGAACCGCCTTTGAGCGGTAAAAGCGAGCAAATATCTTCGCTTGCTCAGTTTCCGGTATGCCTGAACCGGTATCCGATATATCGATCCTTGCAAACATTTCGTAACTTACGGCAGAAATCCTGATTGTGCCATGCTCTGTATATTTGATGGCATTGTCTACGATATTCGCCAGCGCTTCCGCTGTCCATTTGAAGTCGAATACAGCAAAAGCATCGGTATCCTGCAGTCGCAAAGACAATCCTTTTTCAGAAGCCTTGGCGGCATATTGTTCTACTACGCTTTCAAGCAGCGGCTGTAGCGCTGCTTGCTGAGGGGTGAGTGAAATGATCCCATTTTCCAGTCTGGAAAGCTTTACGAGAGAATCGATCAAAAATCGCAGCTTTTCCGATTGTTTGTACAGCGCCTCCACATTTGCCTTCGCCGATGCAGGCAGAGTTTCCTCCTTCAGAAGCTCGCTGTATAACAGCAGGTTTGCAATCGGCGTTTTTGTCTGGTGCGAGATGTCCGCAATCAAGGTTTTGATTTTGTCTTTTTCCTGCGCTACATTTCGAGAAGATGCTTCTGCTGCGGAAAGATAGTGTGCAAACTTTGTTTCCAAAGCAGACAGCCGGCTTTCGTCAAAATTGGTTTCAGAAAAGGAGCCGGTCATGGCAGCGTCCAGCATCCTTTCGATTTCTTCCATCGTTTTTCTGGTCTTTCTCCGCTCCCATAACACAATAGCTGCCGCCGCCAGAAAACACAGCAGTATGATCACAATACCGGTTTTATTCATCTTTTGTCACCCAGCTATAACCGATTCCATAGACGGTTTTAATGTATTTCTGTGCACCAAGCTTATCCCTCAGACGCTTGATCGTAACAGACAAAGCATTTTCATCCACATATTCTGCGCCATCTGTCCAGATCCGGTCGACAAGGTCTCCACGGGTCATGGTTCGACCACGATTTTCAACAAGCAGACGCAGTAATTTTTGTTCTGTTTTGCTCAATTCCACTTTTGAATCTCCCACATAAAAGGTCATAGCCTCAAAGTCAAAGTGAAATAGATCCATATGGAACGGCGCATTTTTATGGTTTGACGCTTGCTTTCGCAGTTGGGTATTCACCCTTGCCCGCAAAACCGAAAGAGAAAAGGGCTTGGTAATGTAATCATCAGCGCCCCTCTCCAGTCCGTCTACGATGTCCAGATCGGTGTCATTGGCAGTCAGCAGAATAACAGGAATATAGGGTGTGTTTTCCTTGACCTCCCGGAGCAGCTCGAGCCCGCTGCCATCCGGCAGATTGATATCCAGCAGGATCAGGGATACACTCCCGCAAAGCAATTGTTCTCTTGCCGCTTTTAGATCATGGCAGGATATA
The DNA here is from genome assembly GCF_027663865.1 of Coprococcus sp. AF99-45. Classification (NCBI taxonomy): domain Bacteria; kingdom Bacillati; phylum Bacillota; class Clostridia; order Lachnospirales; family Lachnospiraceae; genus Coprococcus; species Coprococcus sp. AF99-45. The sequence goes on along the minus strand of NZ_JAQDGZ010000004.1, from coordinate 149,156 downwards.
ATCTGACGGCCATCTGCTTTCAGCGCTTTGCATAAGCCTTGATTCAAACCGATATCATCTTCAATAATCAATAATTGTTCCATGTATCTCACTCCTTCGTTATTCAAATGCCACCATCGTTTCCTTGGGCAATTTTTCGTTCTCACAGTTCAGAAGATAGGCTACGGCCTTGTTCGCAAAGCGGTTGGTTTTTATCGTATCCCAATCGGCAAGGCGAATGATCTCTGCCGTACCATTCTCAAAATCAAATGAAATCTCGCCCCATTCGCCGTCGCAGTCTGCCTGATATTCGTAGATTGCGGCGGCGATTTTCTTTTTTCGCTTGATCTTGGATTTCTGTTTTAGCCGGACTGCATGGATTGCGCCCTCGGCAACCAACAATTCCGTCAACTTGTCCACTGCTTTTCGGTAGGCTCGTTCTGCACCGCTGGCTGTACTGCCCTCAAACATAACCGCCAGTTCTTCAAAGGTGGGGCGGTTCTTCCATGAGCCAACTCGCCCACAGGTCATGCAAATTGCTAACCGTTTTTCGAGCAAGGTCTGTTCCCGGTAATTCAGTTTCTCAAATGCCCGCTGCACCTTTTCTGCCTGTATGCCGTTCCAGAGGATATCGGTATAGTTCCAGCTATCGTCAAGGGCTACATCCTCGCCTGTTTCTTCGCCGTCCTCGTCTGTGACATAGAAAGGCTGCTGATTGCGGATTCCACGGACAACTTTCAGATATTCTTCCGCAAGGGCAAGATCGCAGTTGTATTTCTTGGAAAATTCGTTGACCGCATCCTTGGTATTGTGGTACAGCCAAGCCATTGACCGCACCATTTTGTAATTGGTCAGAGAGGACACCGACCATTTTTCTTCGCCCATGCGAAAACGGAGCATAGCATCCCGGATGAACGGGAAAATGTATGTAGCATACTCTGCACCCTTGGCAAGGTCATAGTCCATCAGCTTTTGGAGCATTTGCTCCCGGCAGGAGAGCTTTATATCTATAAATCGGTCTGTGTCATACAGATCGCCGCCATCCACACCGAGAAAGTCTTTGATGCGCTTGTTAAGCTGCGGCTCGTAGTGGTGTAGGAAGAATGAGAAATATATCAAATTCTTTTCCTGCAAGGCAGACAGGATATATTCGTTCAGATTGCCCACCGCTGGAGGCTCCGGTTCCAGTTGAAAGATGCGCTCTGCCGCATAAGGAATGATGCCGTCACCGTGCGGATTGACAGCGTGTTTTGGTATGTATCCGGTCATGTCCCATGAAAAATCACTCAGCATAGCGCACCTCCCTTCTCATTTCTATAAGAATCCCTTAAGACATTCTTTCATAAAAAGCATGAAGTATTTCTGCCAATTCCTGCGGTGATTCAATATTAACTTCATGTCCGGCACCAATAATCGTTTTTAATTCCACGTTCTTAAGCAATTCTGCCAATTCAATAGAAGCATTTTTATTCGCAGTATCTTTCTCGCCATATAACAATAGTGTAGGGCATGATATTTTGTGCAGAGAGTTGTTAAAGTCCAACTCCATCATGGTTTCGCATAGAAGTAAGAAATCAGCTTTTCTAAATCCCATTTGTTGAAACATGGATTTAGGCATAAATCTAAAGAGAAGATTTTGAAATTTCAGAAGCTTCTTGGGCATTTTATATTGTGTGGCGATAAGCACCAAGGAGCGAACTTTTTTCGGATATTGTATAGCATAGTTCAGAGCTAATACGCCCCCAAGCGATAAACCGCACAAATCAATAGGCTCATCATATTGATTGCAGTAATCTGAAAATGCAGCATATAGATTATCATAGGTCACTTCTTTGCTATGAACTAAATCAGGAAGATTCGGACACAAGCTGTAATCAGTAGTTTGCAAAATATCTATTGTTTTTGTCCAACTGTCAGATGTTTGTCCTAATCCATGCACATATATTTGTTTCATATTGTTCCCCCACTAAATATGTATCTTAGCTTCTGCAAGCAAAGCAGCCTGTTCCATTTCTTTTTCATAAGCTCCTTTGGCATAAGCAACATCACTTTTTGCCCGGAGTTCTTTATCTTTTGCCAGTTTCTTCATGACCTCCGCAAGGTCAGCGTCCAGAGTACCACGCTTTACATAGCGATTTATGGTGTTCAGCCTCTTTTCATATATCTGGATAATCGGATGATCGTCTGCAAGCTCTCGCTGTTCTCTGCCTTTTAGATTGCCGATTTGCCGGCAAGTGCGGTGCAGCTTGTCCCCCGGTGCATAGCCGCCGCAGTATTTGGTGTGCCTTGCGTTGGTGGTGAGGAACCACTTGCCGCAGATTTTGCATTTTTTCGGGGCATGACCAACACATAAGCCCTCAAAAAGATCAGACCGGAACATCCCTACAAAGGATACATAGTGCATCCGCTTGACCAGCTTCGCAACTTTTTCGCCGGGACGGATGACGGATACATACTGAACGGAATTGTTCAGGGTAGACATCCAGGCATTGCCTTCCGTGATGGAAAACTCCGGCGGGAAATAGCTGCCGAACATTTTTGCAAAACCCTCTGCGGTGCGGTCTGCTTCGTTGCCGTCTGTTTTTTCTGCAAAATCAAGCATGGCCGTTTGGTATTCCCCAAGGGAGTATGCCAGATGCCCGAAAACTGCGGTATAGCGTTGGAGCATCATCGCATCGGTAAAGTTCTGGATTTCTTCAAATTGCAAAGAATTGGTTGCGGCTTTTATGGCAAACTCCACATATTTCAGCGCATTGTCCACAGTAAAGACTTTTTCAATCCGTTCTCTGTGCTTTGAGATATTCATATAGGAGAACGGCGGTGTTTGACTGAGAATATCGAGCATCGTCAGAGCAGCTTCCTTTGCAATAGGACAGAGTGCAGAAGCATCCTGTCCGGCGTTTAATATTCCAAGCAGCAGATTGATTTTCTCGCATTGCTCGTTTATTTTTGCAATGGTATTCACAGGAACATTCAGTGCATCACAGGCAAGCGTACCGACAGGAAATGCTTTGCTCTCATATATGACCGTATCCTGCCAGAAATCCAATGTCATCAATTCTTGATTCATGCTTGCCCTCCTGTCCTGTTTTTTCATTTTTTTAATTATATCATGTAAATGTGAAGAAATCTACGTCCTCAGATAAGTTGTCCTGTTTTTTGAAACAGGATTGTCCTGTCATTAGCCTGTTTTTTGAAAAATCCGTCATAACCATAATAGAAGGAGCGAAGCACCTGCCAATCACGGCGGGTGCTTCGTGCTTTCCAGAATATTATGAACGGAGGGTTTTCTATGACAATCTATGAAACCATCAAGGCGGCAATCAGCGTCAAGCAAGCCGCCGAACACTACGGGCTGAAAGTGAGCCACAATGGCATGGCTTGCTGCCCGTTCCACAACGACAGGCATCCGAGCTTGAAGCTGAATGAGGACTATTTTTTCTGCTTCGGCTGCGGAGCCAAAGGGGATGTGATCGACCTTGTGGCAAGGCTGTTCAATCTGAGCAGTTATGAAGCAGCGCAAAAGCTGGCTGCGGACTTTGGACTTGACCCAAAACCGCCCACTGCCGCAGCTATGGTCAAGCCGAAGCGTCCCTATATCCGTCAGTTCCGGGAGGATGAAATGCTGTGCTTCCGGGTGCTGACGGATTATTTGCATCTGTTGGAAGATTGGAAAGTGCGCTATGCTCCCAAGACACCGGAAGATGCTCTGGATGACCGTTTTGTGGAAGCCTGCCAGATGCACTGCCATATCGAATATATGGCAGATGTGCTGACGGTGGGTGATCTGGAAGAACGGGTGGCATTGGTGGACAAGCTGATGCAGGACGGCAAAATTGCTTTTCTGCAAGAGTACATCACACGAAAGAAAAAGGAGGTGGCGCACCATGGCGAAGAACCGGAAAACGCCTGATATGAATTTGCCTGTCTGGTTTGACGGGCAGAACATCAACGAAGCTCTGTTTTGTGAAGAATTTCTGCAAGAGCGCAGGATCATCTTCGCAAACGGAGCTTTTTTCACACCCGATGGTCGAGTGACGGACGATCTTCCTCTGCGTGGGGAGATTTACGACAAGCTGAAATTCTGTGCCGTGAACAACATCCCCCGGAAGATCACCAACATTCTGGAAGTGCTGAAACTGGAAGCGCAAGTGCCTGACTTCCCACCGGAGCAGGATCGCATCCATGTGTTCAACGGTACGCTGCTATTGAACGGCACATTTACCGAGGGCAGACCGGCTATCGTGCGGAGCCGTTTGCCGGTTGCTTACAATCCCGATGCTACTGCGCCGGTGATCTGGCTGAACTTTCTGGATGGGTTGCTTTACGCCGAGGACATTCCAACTTTGCAGGAGTTTATCGGCTATTGCCTGATTCCCTCCAACAAGGGGCAGCGCATGATGGTGATTAAAGGCAACGGCGGCGAGGGTAAATCTCAAATCGGTGCGGTACTGTCTACCATCTTTGGCACGAATATGAAAGACGGCAGCATCGGCAAGATTTCTGAAAACCGCTTCGCCCGTGCCGATTTGGAACACATTCTCCTGTGCGTGGATGATGATATGCGGATGGAAGCTCTGCGCCAGACCAACTATGTAAAATCCATTGTCACCGCACAGGGCAAGATGGATTTGGAACGCAAAGGCAAGCAGAGTTATCAGGGTTGGATGTTCGCCCGATTGCTGGCATTCAGCAACGGTGATCTGCAAGCCTTGTATGACCGCAGTGACGGATTTTATCGCAGACAGCTTGTGCTGACCACCAAGGAAAAGCCAGTGGACAGAGCTGACGATCCCGACCTTGCGGAGAAGATGAAAGCTGAAGCCGAGGGTATCTTCCTGTGGGCATTTGAAGGCTTACAGCGGCTTGTTGCCAACAACTTTAAGTTTACGGAGAGTGAGCGTATCCGGGAAAACCGGGAAGCGGTCAAGCGTGACAACAACAATATCTTTGATTTCATGGATTCCGAGGGATACATCCAGCGTAAAGCGGATGCGTCCATCAGTTCCAAGGATTTCTATGAAATCTACCGGATGTGGTGCGAAGAAAATTCCCTTGCACCGCTGAAAGCCCGCAGCTTCAGCGACGCCATGATTGCCAATGCCAAGAAATTTAATCTGGAACATTGCAACAATATCACCAACTCTGCCGGACGGCGGGTTTGGGGATTCATGGGAGTGGAAGCCATTGCACGACCTCATATAAATGGGTTTTACGGAGATTCGCCGTGTACGTACGTACCGGAGGACATTCCGGAGGAATGGCGGCAGGTCGAGTAAATCCCATTGGCTGGTACGTATGTACGCAGCAAAAGAGCGTGAAACGCTTGTGATAGAAACAGCTCATTTCCTTTATTTGGGCTGTTTCATGTCCACAGGCTTTTGAAAAAGTGTCTGTGGACACCGGCTGCAAGAGGAAGTTGACACAGAACAGCTTCATGCAGACGGGCTGACCATGGGAAAAGGTGCAGACATTTTCGCCTTGGTCAGCAGAGGTCACCGCAGTGACCGCATTCCCCCTCGGGAGAGCCCTCGGAGAGCCCACGGCACTTTGCAGCCAGTATGGATGAAAGTGTCATAGTGGGTTATTACACTTTGAAAAAGTGCCGTTCTCCAGCCTTCCGCTGTCTGCAAATCTCAAAGAAAGGAAAAATCCAATGGCAAGAAATGATGGAATAGACCGTACCGTAGCCAGAAATCAGGACTTGGAAACACCGGCTGATGTGGCGAAGGTACAGGAACACAATGAGCGTGAAAAGGACAGCTACAGCAATCAGGACATCGTGCCGGAACGTACTGCGCTGAATGTTCACTTCAAGTCTCCCACTGACGATTATGTAAAAATGTTCGAGCAGATGGAACAGGATGGCGTGATCTCCACCAGAGGTCTGAAACCGGATGCCGTCAAATACGGTGAGTTGATCTTTGATGTGAACTCTGCTTACTTCTACAATCACGGCGGCTATGAATTTGCAAAACAGTTTTATGCCGATGCCTATAAAGCCGCCGTGGAGATCGTAGGCGGTGAGCAGTATATCCTATCCGCTGTGATGCACGCCGACGAGCGCAACCGGGCAATGTCCGAAGCTCTGGGCGAAGATGTGTACCACTACCACCTTCATGTGGTTTATATCCCGGTGGTGGAAAAGCAGATCCTTTGGTCGAAGCGATGTAAGGATGAATCCCTCCGGGGAACGGTAAAGGAAACGATCACGCAGGTCAGCCGCAGTAAAAAATGGGAGTCCAAGCCGGTGCTTGACAAGGATGGTAATCCAATGTTGAACGCAAAAGGAAAAAAGATTTTGAAGTCGTCCTACAGTGTGTTGCAGGATGACTTTTTTCATTTCATGCGAGTTGCCGGATATACCGATCTGGAGCGTGGAGAACGTGGAAGCACCGAGGAACATCTGACTGTGACCCAGTTCAAGGTGCAGGCAGAACAGCAACGGCTGGAAGCTGTGACCGGGCAGGTGGCACAGGCAGAACAGAATTTGGAGGATGCCAAAGCTGCCACAGCAAAACAGAAAAAGAAACTGGAATCTTTGCAAAAGGAAACCAAGGCGGCAAAGACCATTGCGCTGACAGTGCAGGACATTGAAGTAATGGGCAAAAAAGCCACATTCGGAAACAATATCACACTGACACCGGATGAATGCCGCACACTCAAAGATTATGCTGTCAGTAGCTTTGCGGAAAAGGCAGAGAAGATCAAGTACAAGCAGAAATTCGAGCAAGCGGAGAAAAGTGCAAAAACATGGAAGCAGCGGTACGATGCGCTGCATGAACAATATCAAGAGCTGAAAAAGAAAGCCCAACCCTTTCTGGATGCACTGGAAATCGCATCCGAAAAGGTTCGGGCTTTTATCAATTCTATCCTCATCAGAGGAAAGCAAACACAGGAACACGAACACCCTGCCCGGAAGCGTGGACAGGATATGGAACTTTGATGGAGGAATCGCCTATTGAAGAAATATTATGAGGAAGCGAAATATAATGCGGCATTTGACCGCTGTGTGGATGTTATGAGCCAGATGCTCCAGAAATATGGACATCAGGTTTTGGATAAATTGGAACAGGACGCACCGCAGGGAGTGGAGCATTCCGAGGAAAGTAATCAAGCGCAGCTTCTGACGGATAAGGCTGCGTAAAATTTGCAATGTACACGTTGCGTATTCGTTGCGGCTATGCTATAATGATTACGCAACGTGTACTTTTTGCTTTTATGGAGAAAAGACGGATGGATTGTAAAAACAGAATTATTAAGTTGCGTGAAAGCACAGGACTGAACCGGAAAGATTTTTGCAAGCTCGTCCATATCCCTTATCGGACTATGACCGAGTGGGAATTGGACAACCGCCATGCACCGGATTATGTGCTGTGGCTTTTGGAGTATTATATCCGCAACGAAGGACTTGTGGTAAAAGAAATGAATGAGGGAGGTGGAGATTCTGAAAAAGAAACAACTTAAATGCTATCTTTATACAAGAGTGTCCACCTCTATGCAGGTTGACGGGTACAGTTTGGATGCCCAGCGTGACAAGCTGCGGAAGTATGCGGCATACGAGGATATGATTATTGCCGGGGAGTATTCTGACGAAGGCTTTTCCGGCAAGAACATCCAAGGGCGGCAGGACTTCCAACGGATGCTGAACGATATCCAGGACGGCAAAGATGATGTTTCTTATGTGCTGGTCTTTAAGCTGTCCCGATTTGGCAGAAATGCGGCGGATGTTCTGAACTCTTTGCAGCTCATGCAGGATTTCGGTGTTAATCTGATCTGCGTGGAGGATGGCATCGACAGCTCCAAGGATGCCGGAAAGCTGATGATCTCTGTGCTGTCTGCGGTGGCAGAGATTGAGCGAGAAAATATCCGCACACAGACAATGGCAGGACGGGAGCAAAAGGCTCGTGAAGGCAAATGGAACGGCGGTTTCGCTCCCTATGGATACAAACTGGAAAACGGAAACCTTGTCATTGCAGAGGATGAAGTGGAAGTAATTCGTGTCATTTATGACCGCTACATTCACACTAATGAGGGTGTTGCAGGAGTTGCAAAATATCTGAACCGCAATGGTTATACTAAGAAACTAAGACAGAATAATACCATTCCGGGATTTTCAAGAGATTTTGTGAAAAATGTATTGTACAATCCTGTTTATATGGGAAAGATTGCTTACGGCAGACGAAGAACTGAAAAGAAACAGGGTACAAGAAACGAGATGCACGTGGTTGAGCAGTTGGAGTTTCCGGTTTATGAAGGACAGCACGAAGCTATCATTTCTGAAGAGGATTGGTATCTGGCACAGGAAAAGCGCAAGATCAATTCCTTTAAGCGGGAAAAGGTCAACAATCCAGACCACGCACACATCCTGTCCGGTATCTTGAAATGCCCATGCTGCGGCAAGAGTATGTACGGCAATATCGCCAAGGCACACAGCAAGGACAAGAAAACACGGTATTATTACTACTGCAAAAATACGGTTACACCCACAGGGCATGAGTGTAGCTTCCGGCTCAATATCGAGCAGACGGAAATCAATAAATTTGTGGCAAAGATCATTTCCGCTATGGTCAATAATCCCCGATTTGAAGAAGCAATTCAAGCGAAAATCGGAACGGCGGTTGATACAGAGGATATGGAAAAGCAGATCGCCGTTCTGCAAGGACAGCTAAAGCAAGCCTTTGGAACGAAAAGCCGCTTGGAGCGTCAGATGGATACCTTGGACATCAACGATGCCCACTATGACAGAAAAATTTTGGATTTGCAGCGCCGATATGATGAACAGTATGATACGATAGAGGAAATCGAAGTTCAGATTGGCGAATTGCAAAGTCAGATACGCAGCATCCAGCAGGAGAAAATCTCCGGCGATAACATTTATCGGCTCTTACTGGCATTTGATGAAGTCTACCATTCCGCAACGGAAGCAGAACAGAAAGAGTTTATGAAAGCCTTTATCGAGCGAATTGAGATGTTCCCGGAAAAGAGAAAAGACGGAAGCTGGATAAAGAAGATTGTATTCAATTTCCCTGTGCCTATTGATGGCGAGGAAGTGAAAGAACTTCCCTTGGAAACTGAAACAACAGTCGAGACTGTAGTACTGCTTTCCCACAAAAAGCCAGACGGACATATCAACGTAAAAGTTGAGTTTGGCGAGGGTGAGGGAAAAGTTCGACTTGATAATATTGCTAAAAGAGCGGAAATCTATAAGCCCAAAGAACGAGTGACCTACAAAATGATAAAGGAGTACATAGAAACGAAATACGGCTTCAAAGTACATACCGCATATATCGCAGAGGTAAAGAGAGATTTAGGCTTGCCAATGTATGATGCTCCTAATGCGATAGAAGAATTGAAACAGCCGAGGAAGCATCCGACAGCGGAGAAAGTGGAAGCGATAAAGGATGCATTAAGATATTTTGAAATTATGGAGGAGATTTAATGAGTAGTTCTATCTTTTTGAGTTATCCAAGACCATTTAAAAAAAGGCAAGAAGAATTTATTGAAAGAATAATTCATTATTTTGAAGAAAGAGAGTTACAACCAAGAACGTTAGGGGTGACAGATTATGATATGGATGCGCCATTAACAGCAATAAGAAGGTTGATGTTAGAATCAAATGGATTAGTAACAATAGCGTTTAGAAGAAGTTTAATTAAACAAGGAACAGGGAAACCGATTAGTGATATTGGCGAGGAGGAGTATGATTTATCCAATAAATGGTTAACTAGTCCATATTGTCAAATTGAACCGGCTATGGCTTTCCAATTGGGATTGCCTGTTTTAATACTGAGAGAGAAAGGGGTTATTGCAGAAGGAATATTAGAAAAGGGTGTTCTTGGGGTGTATATGCCAGAATTTGATTTGAATTGCAATTTAGATGATTATTTTAAATCTAAAGAATGGATACAAATAATTCAAAAGTGGGAAGGTTATGTCAGAAAAGTTGTGGATAACAAAGGGAAACCTCCTATGCTGTATTAAATGTTGTTTATGCAGTAGTCTATTACACAAACGGAATGGATGTTGTATTTTAAAATATCAGATAAATAGGACGGTTGTAGAGAAAAGCTGGTAAATAAAAAAACAAAAGAGAATATTTACATGGTAGAATGGATTATAAGTAATAAAGAATGGATATTTAGTGGCTTAGGTATAGCTATTATATCAGCTTTCTTTGCAATATTAAAAACAAAAACTCCTAAAGGTGGTGAGGGAAATCTTAATGTTAGTGGAGATAAAAATGTTATCGGGGATGGAAACATTCTTCAAATTACAAATCTTACAGAAGAAAAACAACAATCAAATATAAAAATAGTAGATATCTCTTTAAATGAAGATAAAGAATTTATTGTTGATATAAAATTGAGAAACATTGGAGACCAAGTAGCCTATATAAAAGAGATATCATTCGATATATTAGATTACTATAATATGATCAATCCGCAAATGACCCATTATCAATTGGTAGAATCCTCTCATACTTATGATGTGGTTTTAGGGAAAGAGAAACAACAAGTATTTAATGTTTCACAAAGTATAGGTGCAAATGAAGTCGATAGATTTCAGGTGAAGCTTGCAAGTTCTATAGCAGAAACGCGTATGGTTACGATTTATTACTTAACATTATCGATTATATATGATGAAGATAACAAAGTAGTAAAATCAGAGAAATATCTTTGGGCTGTTCCATCTATTAGTGAATATGCAGCATGTTACATAAGCCATACCAGCATGGAAATTGCGAAGAAAAATTATTTAGAATTAAAGAAAATGAATAACTACGATGCAATTAAAAGCAATCATTTTATAAGTATTCTTAAGAGTTATGAAGAGAATAAGTCAGATTTTTTGATTAAACATTAAGGATAAATGTAGTAGGTTATTGATTACTGCTATTCATATTATAAAGATAATTATATTTTTTCTGTTGATTTGTGGGGATATGTCTTAAAATGACACGCATGTGGAAACTTGTGTTTTGTTGTCCAAACTAGGATAAAAGCCGGATGATTACATTAATGTCACGATTGAACTTGATGATATGGATATAACATCTGCAGAGACTAAGGATACATATGATGAGATAAAGAAGTATGTGGCTGAACATAATGCCGGCATGAAGGTTTCCAATCTGTATATCTCACAGGTAAAGAGAAAATGCGGAATTGAGGTTGGAAAGAATTTGCGCGTTGCAACGAGGAGAATGGACTGCTTGCAGGGCAATTCGACGACTGCCGCGACAGACTTGGAACTTGTTCCAAGTCCTAATTTACCTAAAAATGAAGATAGCAGGCAACCGCAGTGTCCAGAAGATAAAGAGAGTGCAATTGTGGAGGCATTGAAGCATTTTAAGATGAATAGTTAATAAAGAGAGGTGCATATGCTATGCCAGGTATACTCGTGGTTGAAGATGATGAAAATTTAAATCGTGGAATTACATTTTCACTGAAAAAATCCGGATATGAGGTTTTTTCAGCAGAATCAGTGAAAAAAGCGAAAAGAATTGCAAGTGATAATAATGTGGATGTTACCATTTGTGATGTGAATCTTCCGGATGGGAATGGACTGGAATTTGTAAGGTGGATGAGATGCAATTATAATACATACATTATTTGTCTTACAGCACTAGATCAGGAGATGGATCAGGTCATGGGATATGAAGCAGGGGCAGATGATTATATTACAAAGCCGTTTAGTCTTTCGGTACTTCTTTTGAAAATAGAAGCACATTTCCGCCGCAGACAGGAGAAAACGGAAGCCGGAAAGATGATTTCGGGAGATATCGTATTTATCGCAGGAGAAATGAAAGTCCTGATAAAGAGTCGTGAAATCAGTCTGACAAAAACGGAGTTGAAAATGCTGACTTTTTTTCTTCAGAATCCGAAACAGATTCTTTCAAAAACACAAATATTGGAAAATGTGTTTGATCTGGAAGGGGATTTTGTGGATGAAAATACAATCGCTGTCAATATCAGAAGACTCCGTGAGAAAATCGAAGACAATCCGGCTGCACCGGTCTATATAAAGAATATCAGAGGTCTTGGGTATATATGGAATCAGGAGATAAGGCAGTGACAAAGAGATATCGCAAGAAGATTACAGTAGTGCTCTCCTTGGTATTACCTGTCATATTATTGTTTGCAATATTAAATTGCTTTACCACGTATGTGTTTTATGAAGATTATAAATATAAAATGAATCTTATGACAGAGATTGCTGCAAAGGAAGAATTTTCCGGGCTAGATGCTGTTTCGGAATTGCTTAAGGATAAGGATATTGAAACGAACGAACAGGGAAGGCAATTATTGGAGCAATATGGATACTGGGGAAATAATGGGAATACATTTTATTCACAATTCCGGCATCAGGTTATGGTGACCGGTGTTGTAAGCACTTTGATATGCGTGCTTCTTTTGACTTTTTTACTTTATTGGAAGAAAAAAGAAGATGCGTGTCATCAGAAAATTTTAGACCAGTTGGAAGAAATTCTGATCAGATTCCGTGAAAATAAATTTGATGATTTACTGAAAACGGAAAATCATGCAGAACTGGAAAAATTGAATGACCAGCTTGAAGCAATCGGACATCATATTCAGTTGATAAAGGAAGAAGCAAGGGCAGAAAAGGAGAACACGAAAGAAATGGTTTCTGATATTTCTCACCAGTTAAAGACACCGGTTGCAGCTTTGGATACATGTTTTAGTGTGCTGATGCAGAATGACTTAAGTGCCACAGAACAGGAGGAGTTTCGTATCCGTTGTCGGAGTGCTCTGGATGGACTGGAGACATTATTGCAGTCGCTTCTTGAAATATCCAAGATGGAAACTGGACTGATTCAGATTAATAAGAAAAAACTTCCGCTTATGGATACTGTCATATCTGCTGTGAACTGTACTTATCCAAAAGCGGATGAGAAAGAAATTGAATTCGTTTTTGACTATGCAAAAGAGCTGGAAACATGCATGGTTATGCAAGATAAAAGGTGGCTTGGTGAAGCTGTGATCAACGTTCTGGATAATGCGGTCAAGTACAGTCCGTGTGGTTCGAAAATATTTATCCGGTTACAAAAAAGAAACGATCTTGTAAGAATGGAAATTGAGGATCAGGGAATTGGTATTCCGCAGAATGAGTATCACAAAATTTTTCAACGATTTTACAGAGGAAGTTCCAAGGAGGTCATGGAAAAGAGTGGTACAGGAATCGGACTTTTTCTATCGAGAGAAATTATCGAAAAACACGCAGGTACGATTACGGTAACCTCCGGCAAAAAGAAAAAAGGAAGCACGTTTGTGATTCAATTACCATATGTTGGTTAAATTTTAAGTGAGCAGAAATCTTACAATTCTGTAAGTTTTCTGCTCGTTTTTTGAAAGTGAAATGAAAGATTGTCCTGATACAATTTGGATGTAGGTTGAAAAATGACCAAATATATAAACAGGCAAAGAAAGCGTGCTGAAAAGGTACGCTTTATAGAATTGAAAAGGAGGCAACACATGAGTGTGATATTAGAAACCAAGCAGCTTTGTAAGTTTTATGGCGCAGGTGAGAATCAGGTCAAAGCGGTCAATCAGGTGGACATTCAGATTGAGCAGGGAGAATTTGTCGCAATTGTCGGAAAGTCAGGTTCCGGTAAAAGTACATTACTTCATATGCTTGGAGGGCTTGACACCCCGACAAAAGGCAGTGTTACTTTAGCCGGGAAAGATTTATACAGGATGAAGGAAGATGCCCTTGCTGTTTTCCGCAGAAGAAAAATCGGATTTGTTTTTCAGGCATTTAATCTGGTTTCATCTGTTAATGTCTGGGAAAATATTGTACTGCCACTGGGGCTGGATGGAAGAAAAGTGGATGAAGCGTATGTAAATGATATCATTGCAACTCTGGGGATTGAAAACCGGATTTATAATCTGCCAAATCAGTTATCCGGAGGACAGCAGCAGAGAGTAGCAATTGCAAGAGCACTGGTGAATCGTCCGGAAATTATATTTGCAGATGAGCCGACAGGAAATCTTGATTCTAAGACCAGTGATGAGGTAATCGCCCTGCTTAAGATGACAGCAAAAAAATATGGACAGACAATTGTAATGATTACCCATGATGACGAAATTGCACAGGTCGCTGATCGTATTCTGGTAATTGAGGATGGACAGGTGGTGGATTTTAGATGAAGACAATAAGCAGGATTGCATATAGCAATGACAAAAAGAACAAGACAAGAAGTATACTGATTATGATGTCCATATGTCTGACTACGATGCTGCTTGTGATTATCAGTACTGTGGGAAATGGAATGATCCGTTTACAGAAAAGTCAGGCGACAGGCTCATATGGAAGCAATTATGGTCTGTTTGTTTCCGCAGACGGATCGCAGTTAAAAGAAGTAAACCGCCGTGCGGAAATAGATGCTACAGGCACTATGTGCACCGAAGGTATCATAAAAGGCAATGAAAAAGGCGGGTTTGTCTGCATGGATGAGACTGCAAGAAAAATGCTTCCTTATAATAAAGAATATGAGTTGAAGGAAGGAAAGTATCCGGAAAAAATGCAGGAAATTGCCGCAGGAAGAGCATTTTTTCGTGCAATGGGGTATGGTGATGTAAAGATCGGAGATACGGTTACACTGGATTACCGCGCAGGGATGCAGTCAGAATATAAGCCGGAAGAATTTGTTGTCAGCGGAATCCTATATGACCGGGATGAGTATACCATCGAGACATCTTATGTTGCTTTCGGGTCACAGGAGTTTTATGATGAGCACGTCGCAGAGAATGACAGACAGTATAATATTTATTTTACTTTAAATGATTCTGCAAATGTATCTATGAATAATATTGAACCGGTTATAAAGCAGATTGCAGCATCTTGTGGAATCGAAGAAAAAAATGTTATAATCAATGATTTCTATCTGCAATGGGTCTTGCAGCCGAGTTATGAAACGATTGCGGTATGTGGAATTCTGATTCTTGCAATTGTACTTTTCTCTGTTGTGGTCATTTATAATATTTTTCAGGTCGGTATTGTCAACAAGATACAGGAGTATGGAAAAATCAAGGCTCTGGGAGCGACAAAAAAGCAGATGAAACAACTGATCTTCAGAGAGGGCATTTTTTTGACATTTTTTTCAATACCGGTTGGATTGCTTCTTGGTTTTCTGATTGCAAAATGCGGTTTTAACTGGCTGGTAGAACAGGGAAACCTTGTATCAACCCAAACTGGTTCTATGGGAGTCCAAAATCAGCAGGTGCCACTGTTTTCCCTGCCTGTTATACTTCTATGTATTTTCGTATCATTTCTTACCGTTGCTTTGGCACTGCGCAAATCAATGAAAATTGTTTCAAGGATTTCACCTATCGAAGCAACACGGTATTTAGAAAATGCAGAAACACACAAAAAAGGAAAACGAAATGGCAGAAAAAATGTCACCGTGTTTTCTATGGCAATGGCAAATATAACGGGTAATCCAAAAAGAACCATTGGTACCATCCTCACAATGGGTTTTTCCTGCTCATTGTTTGTGATTATCTCTAATTATGTGGGAAATATTGACACGGAGCATGAAGCACGTCGTTACATAAATCATGGACAATTTGAACTGCAGCTTGACTATTCTGCTGAGTATGATGAAAAATATCCGGAGAATAATCTGGATACGATTCTGACGGATGATCCATTGAATGATTCGCTGATTGAAGAAATCAAAAGCATTCCGGGAGTAACAGATGTCATGCCGAGAGAGATTGTCTCTGTAAATCTGAACGGAACAAGATTTCCGGCTACTATTGTGAGTAAAAAGGATTTTGATTTTATGCGCCAAGAAGGGGATATTGGCTCTATGGACTATGATCAGGCGGTAAAGAATGGTGATATTTTCTTTGGCTGGTCAACGTGGATGGAACAAGATGGATATGCTCTGGGTGAATCCATTGCATTTGACTTTGAGAATGGAAGTGGAACCTATACCTATCAGGGAAAGATTGCAGGATCTTTTGTAAGTGCGGACACTTATCTTGTCATTCCGGAAGGTGTATATCGTTCCATGAATCCGAGGGGAACAGCCTATGGCTATCTGTGGGTGGACTGTGATAAAAAAGATGTGGCATCTGTAGAACAAAGTCTGAATACTTTGATTTCTAATACTTCGCATATAAAAATGGATACTTATCATGCGCGGTTACAATCTGCCGAATTTGCAAGCAGCATGATGAAGCTTGGCTGTTATCTGTTTATGGCGGTTGTAGGACTCATCGGTTTTATGAATATGGCAAACACCATGATCATGAATATTACGACAAAAAAGCAGGAATATGGTGTATTACAGGCTGTGGGTATGACAAATAAACAATTAAATTTATGTCTGCAGTTACAGGGACTGATTTTTACGGTTGGCACCATATGCGTAGCTTTGATCATTGGTCTGCCGCTCGGCTATGCACTTTTTTCCTATGCAAAACATAATGGAATATTTGGAATGAACGTTTATCACGTTCCTCTTATCCCGATTCTTGTTATGATTCTTCTGGTTGGTATTCTACAAATTGTGCTTTCCTGTGTTTTAAGCAGTAATCTGAAAAAGGAAACGCTGGTAGAAAGAATAAGGTATCAGGGATAGCAAGTATTGCTGGGATATCCTCAGTATCATAACAGGAATTAAAAGTACTTGGCTTCAAAAAGTTTTGTACTTTTGACAAAATGCAACCGATATAAGTTTTTTGAAAACTGTCGTTTGGTAAAATCTATTCCATTTTTAAAAGCCTTGCGATAAAATATGTTCTGTGAGACGGTTGTCTTGCTTTCCAAGGGAATGGTTGATAGCAGAAAAGTGAAGGTGGACTTCTCTCTGGAGGATATGGATTTATCTGAATTTAAGGGAAAAGCAACTTATGAGCAGATAAAGGCATATGTACTTGAAAAGACAGGACTGAAGGTTTCATCACTGTATACCGCGCAGATTAAGAAGAAGTGTGGATTAGATGTCGGTGAGAACTTCAATCCGGCTAAATCAGAGAATGCGAGACAGCCACAGTGTACACCGGAGAAGGAAGATGCGATTATGTAGGCATTTAGACATTTTGGAATCATATAGATTGTGGATAAGCAGTATCATGTGTTAAAAATATAGTGAAGCATGGAAAAAAGGACATTCCGGAACTGTAGATTTTACAGGTCAGGGGATGTCCTTTTTGCAGATATGGAAGTGTTCAAGGGACAAGGTAATAATACTGATGTATTAAGACTGATTTGAGAGATGTGTGGATGTTGTGACAGCACTGATCTTAAAATATGGACCGGCAATAAAAAGAAAATGGATTTTACGTGATTGGATAAAAAACATACAGGCTGACTGCTTTTGGAGAAGTTTAGCCTGTAAAAGATATCAGCGGTATTTCGATTGTATGAAAGCTATTGTAAAAAATGATGCAACATGACATAATCGGATTGACTAAAGCAACATAGATATTTATAATATAGACAAAACGAAAATGACATGAACGGAGGACAGGGTAATGGAGAAAACGGTAACACTTGAAGAGGCATTAAAAAGAATTGAGGAGCTGGAAAAAGAGAATGCAGAACTTCGGGAGGAATTGGAGTATTACAGAAATCGTAAGTTAAGCGGTCGTCAGAAACATAACGCCAAGTGGATGGCAATTTATAATGATTTTGTTGTTGGGTATGAGAGCGGCATGACAATGGTAGAAATTGCGAAGAGGAACAATGTCAGTGAGCGGACGATTTATAGGTATAAAGCGTATTATGACAAACTGAGGGAAAAAGAGGAATAGACCATTTTACTGACGTCAGTAAAATGGTTTAATGTGGGAGGAGAAAGTCTAATATGGAAAAGAAAATGATAATGAATTATAAGAAAAGATTTGATGAAATTAGGCATGAAGAAAACGGAGTTGAATTTTGGTATGCACGTGAATTAATGCATTTGCTAGATTATTCAAAATGGCAAAATTTTGAAAATGTTTTATTAAAGGCAAAAGTTGCTTGTGCAAATAATGGCATTGTAGTAGAGGACCATTTTGCTGATGCCAGTAAAATGGTTATTCTGGGAAGTGGCGCAAATAGAGAAGTAGAAGATTATATGCTTACACGTTATGCATGTTATCTTATTGCAGAGAACGGAGATCCTCGTAAAGAACAGATCGCTTTTGCACAAAGCTATTTTGCAGTTCAAACAAGAAAACAGGAATTGATAGAAGAAAGGATTTCTTATATTGA
The DNA here is from genome assembly GCF_027663865.1 of Coprococcus sp. AF99-45. NCBI lineage: Bacteria > Bacillati > Bacillota > Clostridia > Lachnospirales > Lachnospiraceae > Coprococcus > Coprococcus sp. AF99-45. The sequence goes on along the minus strand of NZ_JAQDGZ010000004.1, from coordinate 130,946 downwards.
AAGAACTGAGGCAAGAGGAAAGCTTCGAGAATCTGAAAAACGACTGTCTCAAAATATATATGAACGTGGAGTTGATGATGCTGGATTTGGACGTATCCGATCTAAGGGGGATCAGGCTTTATTTGGAGGATTCACTACAAAACAAATGAAAGAACGTTTAGGAGTGCAAGATAAAAGGCCGCTTGCAGATTTTTTACCAACACTTACTATTGCTGCAAAGAACCTTGCAACTGAAATGACAAATTATAATGTTGAAGAAAAAGACTTACAGGGTGAGACGGCTATTACTGTTGAGCATGTTGAAAATAATACGTCAGTTAGGGATATGCTGGGGCAGAGGGGGATTAAGCCAGAAAATTTGCCCGCATCAGAAGATATTAAAAAATTAGAACGTAGGGTAAAGAGAGAAGAAAAGAAGTTAGCTGAGCAGTCGGGAAAATTGACAAATGAATAAACTGGGAGGTTAGGTTATTGAAAAAGAAAACAAAATGCTACATATATACTCGTGTATCAACAGCAATTCAGGTTGATGGTTACAGCTTGGATGCACAGAAGGACAAACTAAAAAATATGCAGAATTTCAGGATATCTACTGCCATGCAGGTGGACGCGAACATGAAGCAATCCTTAGTGTAGAAGACTGGAAAACTGCATAGAAAATAAGAAAAAGAACTGGTGTTAAAAGAATAAAGACAATCAATTAACACAAGAGGAGTTTGGTAAATTATTTCATGTTACCAGGCAAACTGTTTCAAATTGGGAAAACGGAAAAAGTTATCCTGATTTGCAAATCCTTGTAAGCATGAGTAATCAATTGTTATGACGCCGACTAAATGGATTGAACAGAATATAAACTGTAGTCTTTTTCTTTTATTCCATATAGCTCGCACCCAGTACTCTTTAAGATAAAGTGGAAATAGTGCAATTTTCACATGATATTATACAAGAATTACATAGAAATATATCGTATTATTGATATGATATTCTTGAATTGTATGTGAGGAGAAAAACTATGGCAGCGGAAAGAAAAACATTAACACAGCTATCTGTGCCAATATGCTTAGAAACTTTATTTTATATGCTTTCAGGTATGGTTGATACGCTTATGCTATCATCTGTAAGTGATCAGGCTGTAGGAGCAGTGGGAACAGCAAATACATATATAGGTGTTTTTATTATTATGTTTGGAGTAATATCGTCGGGTATGATAGCTGTTATGTCACAAAATATCGGAGCCGGAAGACCGGGGATAGCATATCAGGCAAGGCAACTTGGACTTATATTCAACGCATTGATAGGTATCGTAATGTCGGTCATTCTTGCTACTTTTTCTGGTGGGATACTTCGAATCGTAAGTATTGCTCCGGCTTTGCTTGAGCCGGCTGAAATATATCTTAGAATTGTTGGCGGCACATGTTTTTTAAATGCACTGATTCCTATTTTCTCCAGTTATTTGAGAGTGTTTGGATATACAAAACATTCTTTGATAGGAACTGTTGTTGGAAATGTTCTCAATATAATACTTAATTCAGTATTTTTATTTGCATTCAACTGGGGTGTGATGGGAGTTGCTGTTGCCACGGTTATTTCGAGAGTTGTAAATCTTATTATTGTAGCCGGCATGGGGGCTGTACTTATAAAAGCAAAGCAGAGTCCTGAGCGAATTACATCAAGAAAGATATTTGCACAGATTGTTAAGATTGGTTTTCCTTCTGCGCTTGAAACAGCACTTTACAATATCGCAATGACATTTATAGTGCGTTTTATGAATCAGATGGATGTGGATGGAATGAATGTTACAGCGCGTTCATATGCGATACAGATTGCAAATTTCTCGTATTGCGTGGGAGCTGCCCTTGCTCAGGCAAATGCAATTATGACCGGCTGGAGAATTGGAGCAAAAGAGTTTGAGGAATGTAACAGGGGAACGAGAAAAGCTGCGATATATGGTATCATCACAGCGACATGCTTTTCCGTGACCTTTGCATTTGCCGGACATTTTATCGTGCATATATTTACGGATGATACACAGATGATAAATCTTGTGGTAAAGTTGTTAATAGTAGATATATTTCTTGAACTTGGAAGGGTAACAAACCTTGTATATGGGCAGGCGTTAAAAACGAGCGGAGACGCATTTTTTCCGGTTATATTAGGTGCGATATTTATGTATTTGTTTGCAGTTGGCGGAACCTATTTTCTCGGAATACACATGGGACTTCTGGCTGTAGGAGCATATATTGCTATGGCAGGTGACGAATGTGCGAGAGCAGTGGGAATGGTACTTAGATGGAAGAGTGGAAAATGGAAGAGTAAAGGTCTTGTAGAAGTATAGGAGAGAGTATGTACTTTGAATTAAAGGAAAATAAACCACATGGTACAAAGGATGATCCGTTTAGTACATATCATATAAAAAATGAAGGACGATCATTTCAGATACCGGTTCATTGGCATGATGAACTGGAAATTATATATGTAAAAAGCGGTTTTTTGACTGTTAGTATATCAGGAGAAAATTATATTGGAACCCCCGGGGATGCTTTTGTAGTGTCGCCGGGTAATCTGCATTTTATGGGTTCACAGACTGGTACAGTGGATTATTTTACTTTCCTTTTTCCGTTAAAATACATATCTTTTTGCATAAATGATATGTTGGATGATAAATTATTGGAGCCGTTAAAAAATGGTCATCTGATGATAAGTCCAAGAGTAAAAGATACAGCAAAAGAACTATGTGAGCAGTTGGTTGAAATATATATGGCAAAAAACAAGAAAACTGAGCCCCAAATAACTGCTCAGATAAAAACAAAAATAATTCTTTTACAGTTTATTCTTGAAATGTGGGAGAAGGGCTTTGTAATCGAAAATGATAAAAGCGGGAGAAATACTGTAGAAAAAGAAATGATTTCATATATACAGCAGAATTTTATGGAAAAGATATCATTAAAAGAATTTAGTGAGCAGTTTCATCTTTCGGAAAAATATATATCGCGATATTTTAAGGAACATTTTCATATTACCTTTTCGCAATATATAACACATTTAAGGTTAGAGCATGCAAAACAGCTGTTACAAGATACGGATATTCCTGTTACAGAGATTGCAATGCAGAGTGGATATCAGAATGTAAGCTATTTTATCAGAAGCTTCAAAAAAACATATGGAGTTTCTCCGTTAAAATATAGAAAAAAATAAGCCAGGTATATGGTTAGAAAGGAGAGGATATCCCGGTAGAATCAGAAAATCTGCCGGAGAGATATCGAGAATGAGTATGGGAAATAAGAATAAATGGTGGAAAAATGCAGTTGTATATCAGATTTATCCGAAAAGCTTTCAAGATTCGGATGGAGATGGAATCGGTGATATTCCAGGAATTATCAGCAGATTGGATTATTTGAAAAAACTTGGAATAGATGCAATCTGGCTCTCACCGGTGTATCGTTCGCCACAGGATGACAATGGATACGATATTTCAGATTATCAGGATATTGAGCCGATGTTCGGAACAATGGAAGATATGGAACAGTTATTTGCGGAGGCAAAGAAACGCGGAATCCGAATTATGATGGATCTTGTGCTGAATCATACTTCAGATGAACACAGATGGTTTTTGGAGGCAAAGAAAAGCAAAGACAATCCGTATCATGATTATTATGTGTGGCGTGACGGAGAAGAAGGTATTTACCCAAATGATATGAATTCTGCGTTCGGAGGACCGGCATGGGAGTGGGTTCCAGAACTGGGACAGTATTATTTTCATCAGTTTTCAGTGAAACAGCCAGATCTGAACTGGGAGAATCCGAAAGTGAGAAGAGAGCTCTATGATATGATTCTCTGGTGGATGGAAAAAGGAGCAGGTGGATTCCGTCTGGATGTAATCGATCAGATTGCAAAAGAGCCAGATCTTAAGATCACAAATAATGGACCAAAGCTGCATGAATTTCTGCGTGAACTAAGCAGAGAAACATTTCAGAAGGGGGATATGATCACTGTTGGAGAAGCCTGGGGAGCAACACCGGAAATTGCAAAGAAATATAGTAATCCAGATGGCAGTGAATTTTCTATGGTTTTTCAGTTTGAGCACATTATGCTTGATCAGGAAGAAGGAAAAGAAAAATGGGATACGATTCCATTGAATCTGGTTAAGCTGAAAAAATGCCTTGCAAAGTGGCAGAATACTTTATATCAGACAGGATGGAACAGTCTGTTCATGAATAACCATGATCTTCCTAGAATCGTGTCGCGTTGGGGAAATGACGGAAAATACAGAAAAGAGTCGGCAACAATGCTGGCGACAATGCTTCATGGAATGCAGGGAACTCCTTACATTTACCAGGGAGAAGAACTGGGAATGACGAATGTGCAGTTTGACAGCATTGAGGAATATGAAGATATTGAGACATTGAATATGTACAAAGAGCGTCTGGAAAAAGGATATCAGCCAGAAGAAATCATGCAGTCTATCTACGCAAGAAGCCGTGATAATGCCCGTACTCCGATGCAGTGGAGCGGGGATGAGAACGGAGGATTCACAACAGGAGAACCATGGTTTGCCGTGAATCCAAATTATACCAGAATCAATGCCAAAGAGGCACTGGAAGATGAAAATTCGGTATTTTACTATTATCAGAAGCTGATTCGTTTAAGAAAAGAAAATCCAGTATTCGTGAATGGAAAATTTGAACTTCTTCTGCCGGAAGATGAGAGAATTTTCGCCTATACGAGAACAGATGAGCATACAAAGATGCTGGTATGTACAAACTTTACGGATGAGGAAGTTAGCTGCCCATTGCTTGATGAGTGGAAAGCCGGGGAAGTCTGGATCCGGAATTATGAGGACGACAGAGAAGGAAATATATTGCGTCCTTATGAGGCGGTGATAATTGCATTTACTGGCAAATAGATTGAGTTTCTTTTTGGCATCAAAATTCACTTACTATATTTCTTCCTGCCACGCTCATCAAGAAAGAACGCCCATTCTCTCTTGAGGTATTTCGGCATACGGGGCATAGAGGACACCTCCTTTGTGCTGCCTAATTGCCGATTTGCTCCCGAAACGCAGAAACGCCCAAAACCGTTTCCCGCTGTATAGTTCCGGGACGATTTTGGGCGTTTTCTTTCGATATGAGCGGCTTTGTTTTGACGGCGGTATCCTTTACCGCCAACCATTCAAAAGCCGCTGTTTGTCACTTCCGGGTAACAAAAAAGCGCCGTATTGCTACGACGCTTTTGTCTTGCTCGGCTTATTTTGTTGCTGGTGTCCTTGGCATACCACTCGTTCATTATGCTGAGGAACGGGGTGAAGTCGTTATCCTGCGGCTTGTCACTGGCCACGCTGTTATTGATTGCAATAAAGCGTATCTGCTTCTTGGGGAACAGAATCTCGGTATAAAAGCCGACCTCAAGATAGTTTCTGCAGAAACGGCTCATATCCTTGACGATAATTGTGCCGATTTTCCCGGCTTCGGCTTCTGCAAGCATTGCCTGAAATCCGGGACGGTTGAAGTTACGCCCTGTGTAACCGTCATTTTTCAAAAGATTGTTTGTAAAAAATTTGTAATTCTAAAAATTCATATAAACTGTAATCTATGTTATTCTATAGAAAAGTAAAAATACTGATGAAGAAAGCAGGAGGAAATTTATGAACATTGAATTAAGTATTTTGGATTGGATCCAGACGTTGCATACGCCTTTTCTGGATAAAATCATGGTATTTATCACAAGACTTGGGGATGCAGGAATTATATGGATTGTGTTGAGCATAGTATTGCTTCTGATTCCTAAAACGAGAAAAAGCGGTGCGGTTATGGTGGCTGCTTTAGTAGTAGATGTAGTACTTTGCAATATTGTCTTGAAAAATCTTGTAGCACGGACAAGACCATATGATGTGAATACAGGTGTACACCTTCTGGTAGCAAAGCTTCATGATTATTCTTTTCCGTCCGGACATACGGCAGCTTCGTTTGCTTCGGTAACAGCTTTGTACCTGGCAGGTGAAAAGAAGCTTTGGAAATTTGCGCTTGTGCTGGCATGTCTGATCGCAATATCGAGGTTATATCTGTATGTACACTATCCGACAGATGTTCTTGGAGGAATTCTGTTCGGTGTGATTTCAGGATATTTGGGATATCGCAAAGTATTGAAATGAAGATGACCAAAGATTACCGACCGGGAATTATATGGAAGTCAGTTGGTATAAGCATCATTTTACATGAATTTTACAAAAACAGTTCTTTAAGAAGGTAGATATGAAAGCGTATTCAGATGTATAATTAATTCTTAAGCGTAGCTATAAAATATTCAAATTAGCAAAAGGAGATAAGTAGACAAATGAAAAAGAAGCAGTTAAAACCAGAACCATATATGATGAACAGGGAACTGTCATGGTTAAAATTTAATGAGAGAGTATTAAATGAAGCAGGGAATCCGAGAGTACCTTTAGCAGAACGACTTACTTTTGCGTCTATTTATCAATCTAATCTGGATGAATTTTATATGGTGCGGGTAGGTACACTGATGGATCAGATGGAATCATCGGAAGTAGTCCGTGAGAATAAAACCAATATGACCAGCAAAGAGCAGGTAAAAGCGATCATTGATGCAACAAGAGAGCTTGATATAAAGAAAGCAGTTATTTACGAGCAGTTAATGGGAGAACTAGAGCCGCAGGGAATCCGGATTATCAATTTCAACAAGCTTTCAGGAAAAGAAGGGGAATTACTGGAAACTTACTTTGATAATGAAATTGCACCATATCTGTCTGCGAATATCATCAGCAAACAGCAGCCGTTTCCATTCTTACAGAATAAAGAGATCTATGCGGTTGCACTGCTTGCAACGAAGGGTGGAAAGACAAAAACTGCGATCATTCCGTGTAGCAATAATGTGTTTAAGCGTCTGATCGATATCCCGACCAGACCGGGAACCTTTATGCTTTCGGAAGAACTGATCCTTCATTTTCTGCCGAAATTATTTAAAAAATATGAAATCAAAGAAAAATCTCTCCTGAGAATTACGAGAAATGCGGATATTGATACAGAAACCATTTATGATGAAGATATGGATTACAGAGACGCCATGGAAAATCTGGTAAAGCAGAGAAAACGTATGAATCCTGTCCGCATGGAATTCTCCAGAAAGATCAACAAAAAGCTGATCGCAGAGATATGTAAATATATCCATATGGATAAAAACCACGTATTTATGTCGAGAGTACCACTTGATTTATCATTTGTATTTGCAATCCAGAATTATCTGAGAATGCAAGGAGCAGAAAAGGAAAAGCTGTTCTATCAGAAGAGGAGTCCGCGAATGACACCGCAGCTGAAAGAAAAAGAAAGTCTGATCGCACAGATTGAGCAGAAAGATGTTTTGTTATCTTATCCATTTGAAAATATTAAATCATTTACCAACCTGCTTTATGAAGCGGCAAGAGATGATTCTGTAGTGTCCATCAAGATGACCTTGTACCGTCTGGCAGTTCGAAGCCAGATCGTAGATGCTTTGGTTGAGGCAGCGGAAAATGGCAAAGAAGTGGTGGTACTGGTTGAACTCCGTGCAAGATTTGATGAAGAAAGTAACATTGAATATTCCAGAAAGCTGGAAGAAGCAGGCTGTCGTGTCATTTATGGACTGAGTGGTCTCAAAGTACATTCCAAACTTTGTCTTATAACAAGAAAGACAGAAAAAGGTCTTGAATATATCACGCAGATTGGAACGGGTAACTATAATGAAAAGACTTCAACATTATATACAGACTTGTCGCTGATCACTGCGAAGCAGGAAATCGGAAAAGAGGCGGCGGAAGTATTTGCATGTCTGCTGCGCGGTGAAACCATCGAAGAAACACATGTCCTTCTTGTGGCACCGAAGTGTCTTCAGAATAAAGTACTTGATATGATCGATGATGAGATCTGTCACGCGAAGAATAGGGAAGAGGCCTATATTGGAATCAAGATCAATTCCCTGACGGATAAAGTTATCATTGAAAAACTGGTAGAAGCGTCACAGGCTGGTGTGAAGATCGAGATGGTAGTACGTGGAATCTGTTGTCTGATTCCGGGAATTCCGGGATATACAGAAAATATCAAGATAATCAGCATCGTAGGAAGATTTCTGGAGCATTCCCGTATTTATCGTTTCGGAACCCCGGAGAGAGAAAAAATTTACATCGCATCCGCCGATTTCATGACAAGAAATACCATCAGACGTGTGGAGGTTGCAGCTCCGGTTCTGGATGATACACTGCGTGCACGACTGGATGAAATGTTTGATACGATGATGAAGGATGACGAAAAAGGAAAAGAGTTAACTTCGAACGGTACATATGTGGATCGAAGGGTTAATGCAGAGAAACTGGATTCCCAGGAGCTTTTCTATGAAATGGCATATAAAAATGCGGAAAAAAAGACAATTTAAAACACTCAGGTTTTACTTTGATTTTATACAGATATGATAGAAACAAGATAGTACCGTGATTACGAACATGCTACGATGAGTCTGTAAGAAGGACAATTGTCGGAAAAGGAGTGTTCGTATTTATGATAAAAACCTATGTAATAGACACCAATGTGTTGATTCAGGCCCCATATGCACTGGAGTGTTTTGAAGATAATCATCTGGTTCTTCCGTTAGTTGTATTGGAAGAGCTGGATGGTTTGAAAAAGGCAGAAGGAGAGAAAGGCGCCAATGCCAGAGCAGCTGTGCGAAAGCTGGAAGAATACAGGCACAAAGGAGATCTGTTGCAGGGAGTAGAGCTTCCGGGCGGAGGATGTCTTCGTGTTGAAAAAAACTACGTGAATGTAGAGCTTCCACCGGATCTTCCGGATGATAAACCGGATAATAGAATTTTGAAGGTATGTAAAGGCCTGGCAGATGATAAAAAAGCAGATCAGGTCATACTTGTTACGAAGGATATTGTTTTGCGACTGAAAGCACAGATTTTAGGAATAAAGGCAGAAGATTTTGAAACGGAACAGATTTCTGCTGATGACGCGCAATATACCGGAAGGACAGAACTATACATACCGGAAGAGATGGTAAAAGAATTCAAAAAGAAAGGGATTTCCACTGAAAACCTGTATCAAAGTGATGAGGAGGGGAATCAGTTTCTTCCGGAGCTTCATGAAAATGAATTTGTGATATTAACACCGGATCAGTCTGCTAAAAAGACACTTCTTGGAAGAGTATCCGGAAATAAAGTTGTTCCGCTGGCTTTTAAAAAGAGTAAACCGTATGGTGTGTCTCCGAGAAATGTAGGACAGTATTTTATGCAGGAAGCACTGATGGCCGATGCAGATACGGCACCTTTGGTTATCATTAAGGGAATGGCAGGCACCGCAAAGACTTTTTACTCTCTTGCAGTAGGAATGGAAAAGGTTTATAACAATCCGACAAAGGAATACAGGAGAGTGATCGTATGCAGACCGAATGCCCAGTTTGACGATGACATTGGTTTTTTGCCAGGGGATGAGAATGAAAAAATAGCACCGCTTATGCGACCAATCATCGATAATCTGGAACAGATCCTGGATTCTGATGAGAGTAAACGGTATGAAGATGAGGACGAACTGACAGACAAGGTAGCGGAAGTATTTGAAAGAGGGATCATCCGTACAGAAGCACTCAATTTTATCCGCGGACGTTCCATTGCAAAGACATATCTGATCATTGATGAAGCACAGAATATGACACCAAATCAGGTAAAGGGAATCATCACAAGAGCCGGTCATGGAACGAAAATCATTCTGTTGGGAGATCCGCAGCAGATAGACAGACCATTTCTGGACGAAAGAACAAATGGATTAAGTTATGCGGCAAAACATATGATGAATAGTCCGCTTTGTTGGCAGATAACCTTGTCAGCGGATGAATGTGAGAGATCTATACTTGCAATGGATGCCGTAAAGCGACTTTAGAAAATGAAAGAGGCAATAGAATATTTGAAATACAAGGAAATAGTAAAAAATAAGGAAATCAATGCATATCTGGAAAAGGGAAATGCAAATCTTGGACAGCTTGGATTTACAGACCATTCGCAGGCGCATTGCGTGCAGGTAGCTCATCAGGCAGGAAAAATTCTGGAGCGATTTGGATATTCAGAACATGAAGTGGAACTTGTCAAAATTGCAGGGTATATGCATGATATCGGGAATGCCATTAACAGAACGCACCATGCAGAGTACGGGGCACTTCTCGCAAACGATCTGCTAAAGGATACAGATATGTCTCTGGAAGACCGGATTACGGTGATGTCGGCAATCGGGAACCATGATGAATCAACCGGGGATCCGGAAGATGTGATATCTGCGGCTCTCATCATAGCTGATAAAACAGATGTAAGAAGAAGCCGGGTGCGTCAAAAAGAGCAATCAGCTTTTGACATTCATGATCGTGTCAATTATGCGGTTACAGATTCAAAACTTAAGATCGCAAAAGATAGGTCGGTTATTGCACTTAATCTTCAGATTGATGAAAATATTTGTTCCATGTATGATTACTTTGAGATTTTTCTGGAGAGAATGATGCTTTGCAGAAAATCCGCGGAAGTGCTGGGAACAACTTTTAAGCTGACGGTGAATGGTCGAAAAGTTTTATAAATACAGTTGACAAAAAAAGATGTTTGTGATACTTTTATTAAGTCGCAAACGTCATATGGGGGATTAGCTCAGTTGGGAGAGCGGCTGCCTTGCAAGCAGGAGGTCACGAGTTCGAATCTCGTATTCTCCACTTTATAAGAAGGGCAGCAGAGAAATCTGCTGCTTTTTTGTGTGCTAAAAAATATATCATCATTTCCATCTTGCAGAGAAAAGAAAAAAAGAGGAAAATAAAATCATAGTAAAACAAGATGGTATGATTACCAGAAAGGAAGATTTTATCATGAAAGAAAATTTAAAAGTACTTATGCTCAACGGAAGCCCGAAAGCAAATGGTAACACAGCCATTGCACTTCGCGAGATGGAAAATGTTTTCAAAGAAAATGGTATAGAAGTAGAAAATATTGTAATCGGAAACCAGGCAGTCCGTGGTTGTATTGCCTGTGGTTCCTGCTACGAAAAAGGCAAATGTGTTTTTGATGATGTGGTGAATGAGATGGCAACCAAATTTGAGGCAGCAGATGGTCTTGTAATCGCAAGTCCGGTGTACTATGCGTCTGCAAATGCAACTCTGATCGCCTGTCTTGACAGACTGTTCTACAGCAGTCATTTTGATAAAACGATGAAAGTGGGAGCAAGCGTTGCCTGTGCAAGACGTGGCGGATGTTCTGCGACATTTGATGAGCTGAACAAATATTTTACCATTTCCGGAATGCCGGTTGCATCCAGCCAGTACTGGAACAGCATCCATGGAGCAGCACCGGGAGAGGCCGAAAAGGATGAGGAAGGAAGGCAGACGATGCGTACACTTGCAAGAAATATGACTTTCCTTATGAAGAGTATTGCACTTGGAAAAGAGCAGTTTGGACTTCCGGAAAAAGAAGCAAAGATTCCGACAAATTTTATTCGGTAGAACACGTAAAAGGCAGGGATTTGTGAAATATCACGAATCCCTGCCTTTAGAGTTGACAGCCAAACTTTCTTGTTTTATAGTGGAAGTTGCAATTTGGTAGGAAGTATTTAAAAGAGAGGTTTTGGTCATGGCACTTATAAAATCAATCATTATTTTGATTATAGGGTTTGCTCTTTTGATGAAAGGAGCAGATTATTTTGTAGAAGGAAGTTCTTCTGTTGCGAAGCAGCTTCATGTTCCGTCGATGATCATCGGTATGACCATCGTTGCAATGGGAACCAGCCTTCCGGAATGTGCGGTCAGTGTAACGGCATCCCTGACAGGAAATAACTCACTTGCGGTAAGTAATGTTGTCGGATCGAATATTTTCAACTTGATGGTTGTTTGTGGAGCCTGTGCGTTATTTGCACCTCTTACGATAAAAAAAGATACATTGAAAAAAGAGTTTCCATTGTCAATTATCTGTGCGGCCTTGCTGATGGTGCTTGGATATGTCGGGATGCTTTTAGGACATTTAGATGGCGGTGTATTTCTCCTTATTTTTGCAGCTTATCTGATCTGGATGATTGGTTCTGCCAAGAAAGCAAGAGCAGCACACAAAGAGAGTCAGATGATGCTCGAAGAGGGAGAATTAGTAGACGAAGAAATTCAGATCCTGCCACTTTGGAAATGTGCATTATTTATTGTTGGCGGCATGATCGCAATCAAGTTTGGCGGTGATTTTGTTGTAGACAGTGCTTCAGCACTTGCAAGCGCATTCGGACTTAGTCAGACACTTATCGGACTTACCATCGTTGCGATGGGAACCAGTCTTCCGGAACTTGTAACATCGATTGTTGCGGCAAGAAAGAATGAAGTGGATATGGCACTCGGAAATGTGATCGGTTCTAATATTTTCAATATCCTGTTGGTACTTGGAGTTGCAGCTGCCATCAGTCCAGTGAAATTTCTTACCGATAATATCATTGATACGGTTGTACTGATTGCGATGAGTCTTGTTGTTCTGGTGTTTGCATGGACTTCAAAAATGATCGACCGAAGAGAAGGCGCTACGATGCTTGGAATGTATGCAGTGTATATGGCATATATTTGCATACGATAAAATAAAAGAATCATAAGGAAAAATGGCTGTGGATGAAACCTGCCCCAAAAGTTAGACCTAAATTCTAACGATTGGAAGTCGGTTCAATCCACAGCTATTTTTATTGGGTCAGTGTACATTCTATTTTATACTTCTATAGAAAAAACATTGACATGTCTAACAAAAAGAGGTATAAAAAACGAGAGAATTTTGCGACAAGGAGAAAGGCATAAGATGGGAAAGTATAATTTTGATGAAGTAATTGACAGACATGGAACGGACTGCCTGAAATATGATTTCGGAATGAAGAGAAAGGGAAGAGATGATCTGCTTCCGCTCTGGGTGGCAGACATGGATTTCCGTCTTCCGGATGAGATTCTGGATGAATTTCACAAGAGAATTGACCATGGAATCTTTGGTTATACCGATCCACTGGATGAATATTTTGCAGCAATGAACCATTGGTTCTCCACACGTTATGGATATACGATCGAACCGGAGTGGGTAACACTTGGTGCCGGGATTGTCTATGCACTTGGAACCAGCGTAAGAGCATTTACGGAAGAGGGAGATGCCATGATGGTGATGCAGCCGGTATACTATCCGTTCAGCGAAGTCATCAAGAATGACGGAAGAAGACTGGTGAACTGCCAGCTTCGCTATGAGAATAACCATTATTCCATCGACTTTGAAAAGATGGAAAAAATGATTCGGGAAGAAGGTGTCAAAGCTCTGATTTTCTGTAATCCCCACAATCCGGTGGGAAGAGTCTGGACAAGAGAAGAATTAGAAAGAGTTGCAGAGATCTGCCTGAAATACAACGTGACCTGGATGGTGGACGAGATGCACTGCGATTTCATTTTCCCGGGACATACGTTCACAAGCTGTATGAATCTGGATGAAAAATACCGTCAGATCTTTGCACTTTACAGTTCTCCTGGAAAAACTTTCAACGTGGCAGGACTTCAGCCGGCAAATATTATCATTCCAAACGAAGAGCTGCGAAAAAAATACCAGTGGGCGAATACACAGGCCGCTTACAGCCAAGGAAGCCTGATGGGACAGCTTGCTGTCAAGGTATGCTACACCAAAGGTGCCGGGTGGGTAGATGAACTGGTACAGTATATTTACGAAAATGTACAGTACATGAGCAAGTTCGTAAAAGAGAATTTCCCGAAGGCGAAGATGGTAGAGCCGGAAGGAACCTATCTGGTATGGGTTGATTTCTCCGGGTACGGATTCAGCAATGAAGAGCTGGAACATCTGATGCTGGAGGAAGCGAAATTGTGGCTGGATTCGGGAATTATCTTTGGACCTGAGACGGCGCAGTTCGAAAGATTCAATGTTGCCTGCCCTCGTGCGACTGTAAAGCAGGCACTGACACAGCTGAAAGACGCACTGGATAAGCATCTGGCAGCAAAATAATATAAAAAAAGGATTGAGAGGAAAAAAGATGGACAGACAAAAGAAAAATATGGGGGCAGTGGCATTTCTCCCATTGATTGTATTTCTGGTATGTTATGTAGGGTGCGGGATTACATTTACACTGCTTGGAGCAGACGAACCGTTCGGAAAGTTCCCGCGTCACGTCGCACTTCTTGCAGGGTGTGCGGTAGCACTTCTCCTTAACCGTGGCATTGGTGTACAGGATAAGCTGAATATTATGACAACGAGCATGGGAAATTCAGGAGTTATGATGATCGTTCTGATCTACCTGATGGCTGGTGGATTCCAGGGAGCAGCAGCGGCAATGGGAGGAAAAGACTCAGTTGTAAATCTCTGTCTGCATTTTATTCCTGTGAAACTGTTGGTTCCGGGCGTATTTTTGATGTGTTGTTTTATTTCTACATCAATCGGGACATCCATGGGAACGATTGCTGCAATGGCGCCAATTGCTATTAATGTAGCACAGGGTGCACACCTGAATGTGGCAGTCGTCGGTGCAGCAGTTATCGGAGGCTCATATTTTGGTGATAATCTTTCCATGATTTCAGATACAACTATTTCCGCAGCAGAAGGATGTGGTTCTGAGATGAAAGACAAATTTAAAATGAACTTTTTCATTGCTCTTCCGGCGGCAATTGTGGCAATAATCCTGTACTCGATTTTTGGCGGAGTAGGAAGTGGGGCGATTGAAGCAGGAAGTTACAATATTATTGAAGTTCTTCCGTATTTCATAGTTCTCATTGCGGCACTTATGGGAGTTAATGTTGCGGTAGTCCTTTTTGTCGGAATACTTGCATCCGGTATCATTGGACTTTGTGTCGGAAGCTGTGGATTTTTTGAATGGATCCAGGCAATTGGAAGTGGTATGAGTGATATGTTCAGCATCAGTATCGTTGCCATTCTTGTATCCGGTATCATCGGTCTTGTACGTGAATATGGCGGTGTTGAATGGCTGGTGGGCGCGATCAGCAGCAAGATCAAGAGCAGACGTGGTGCGGAATATGGAATCGGACTGATGTCAGGTATCCTTTCCGCAGCTATGGTAAATAATACGATCGCAATCATTGTTACCTGTCCGATCGCAAAAGAAATCGGGGAAAAATATAAGATCGCACCGAAGAGACTTGCCAGTCTGGTGGATATCTTTGCCTGCGCATTTATTGCACTGATGCCACATGATGGTGGTATGCTGATGATTACGGCACTTGCTGATGTATCACCGCTTAATGTACTGAAATATTCGTTCTATATGTTTGGACTGATTATTGCGACCTGCGTTACGATACAGTTCGGATTGATGGACAAGAAAAATTAGACAGAAAGAAAAATAAAATATGAAAGATCTAACAAAAGGAAAACCGTCCACGCTGATTCTGGCTTTTGCGCTGCCGATCTTTTTCGCAAATCTTCTGCAGCTTACATACAGTCTTGTGGATACCAGAATTGTCGGAACTTTCCTGGGAGAGGATGCGCTGGCGGCTGTCGGCGCGACCACAACCTTAAGTAATCTGATCATTGGATTCTTGCAGGGACTTTCGGGGGGATTCGCGATTATTATTGCACAGAAATTCGGTGCAAAGGATTATAAAAATGTGAAGAAATCATTCGCAATGTCGCTGACCATGGGTACAGGAATTGCAATATTTTTTACGGTGTTCGGATTGTTATTTTTACAGCCGATCTTAAATATACTGAATGTTCCGTCAGATCTGATGGCAACGGCAAAAAGCTATATTTTCGTGATCATTGCAGGGCTTGTGGCGACATTTCTCTATGATGCCTGCGCGGCTGCACTCCGGTCACTCGGAGATACCGTGACGCCACTTGTGATCCTGGCAATCTCAGTTGCACTGAATATTGTTGGGGATCTGCTTTTTGTCGTAGTGCTGAAAAGCGGAGTGCGGGGAGCTGCGATCGCAACGGTACTGGCACAGGCAATCGCGTTTGTTGTGTGCTGGATTTATATGGTAAAGAGATATGAACTGTTAAGACTTAGCCGGGAAGATTTCAAAGATCCGAATCCGGTTATGGTGAAAAATATGCTGGGTGCGGGAATGTCCATGGGATTCATGAGTTCTCTGATCAATATCGGTTCCCTGACGCTTCAGACAGCGATCAATAAACTTGGAAATGATTATATCGTAGCACAGACAGCGGCCCGGAAGCTGACTGAAATGTTCATGATTATGTTTACAGTATTTGGAAATACGATGGCGACCTACTGTGGACAGAACCTTGGAGCAGGAAAGATCGACCGGATCAAAAAAGGGATCTGGCTTGCGATTTTCTATACTTGTATCTGGTGTACACTTGTGATCGTGGCAAGCTACACGATTGGAGATAAACTGGTCTATCTGGTAACAGGTACACATAATGAAAATGTGATCTTAAATGCGACCAGATATCTGAAATTTGATACATTGTTTTATTATGTAACAGCAGTAATCTGCATTGTGCGAAATGCCATGCAGGGACTGGATGACCATATTACACCGATCGTATCAAGTACACTTGAGATGCTTGGAAAAATTGTAATCGCATTTACACTGGTTCCACATCTTGGATACACGGGGGTTATCATTGCGGAGCCGATTGTGTGGTTTGTTATGGTGATTCCGCTGATCGTGCAGATTTTCCGGATGCCGGTGCTGAAGCAGACAAGCCTTTCTTGACACTATTCATACGCCTGTGCTAGAATAGGCTTGTTTAGAAAAATAAATACAGATGCGTAAGGTGTCAATCAGACGGAATGTCTGGATTGGTGAAAAGGGAAACAGGTGCAAGTCCTGTATGAACTCGTCACCGTAATTTGCAAGCTTAGGCTGTCATACCACTGGGAGACCGGGAAGGAAAGCCACAAGCGTCTGAGCAATCAGTCGGGAGACCTGCCTTTCGCAGTACAGGAACGGAAAGTTCATGCCACGAGTAACTGGCAGTACGAAAGATAGAAACTTCAGACTGATTTTGCGAGGGCAAAATGTCAGTTTCTTTTTTGTACGCCCTCGTTAAATTTAGATACGGGGGATTTTTTTGTTTACAAAAAATATGCTGTAAAGTGTAATGAATATCATTCCGATTCCTGAAAGTATGACAAAAAAGTCAGGGAGGATCAAGATGAAGAAACGAGTATTAGTAGCATTACTGGCAACAGCACTTACGGTGTCTATGATGACTGGATGTGGAAGCAAGAAGACAGAGGACACTTCTTCTACAAAGACAGAAGAAACATCCGAAGACAGCGATCAGGAGGCAGCAGACAAAGTGGCAAAGCTGATCGATGACATTTATGTGCAGGAAAGAACAGACAAGACAGATGAACAGTGTAAGGCTGCAAAAGAAGCCTGGGATAAGCTTACTGATGCACAGAAAGAACTGGTAGAAGGCGAGAACGCTGATCCGGATTATTTTGGAAGGGATACAGGCGATGCATCGAAAGATGATCCGCTGAACGAAGATAACATCGGAGAAAATGAAATTCTGGTTGTAAGCTTTGGTACATCTTTTAATGACAGCCGTGCAGAGGATATCGGTGGTGTGGAAAAAGCACTTCAGGCAGCATATCCGGACTGGTCTGTAAGAAGAGCATTTACAGCACAGATCATCATCAACCATGTACAGGCCCGTGATGATGAGAAGATCGACAATATGGATCAGGCACTGGAAAGAGCAGTCGACAACGGGGTTAAGAACCTGGTCGTACAGCCGACACATCTGATGCATGGTGCCGAGTATGATGAACTGACAGAAGCAGTTGAGAACTACAAAGATAAATTTGAATCTGTAAAAATTGCAGAACCACTTCTCGGTGAAGTCGGAGCGGATGAAACAGCGATCAATGAGGATAAAGCAGCTGTTGCAGAAGCAATTACAGCAGAAGCTGTAAAGACAGCTGGATTTGACAGCCTGGATGCGGCAAAAGAAGAGGGAACCGCATTTGTATTTATGGGACATGGAACTTCTCATACAGCAAAGATCAGCTATTCACAGATGCAGACACAGATGGAACAGCTTGGTTATGAGAATGTATTTATCGGAACCGTAGAAGGCGAACCGGAAGATACCGCTTGTGAAGCAGTAATTGAAAAGCTCAAAAATGCAGGATACAAGAAAGTAATCCTTCGTCCACTGATGGTTGTAGCAGGAGATCATGCAAACAACGATATGGCAGGCGATGATGACGATTCTTGGAAGAGCCAGTTTGAAGCATCCGGAGTATTTGACAGTATTGATACACAGATTGCAGGTCTTGGTGAGATCGATGCGATCCAGCAGCTTTATGTGGCACATACACAGGCTGCAATTGATGCAGAATAAATAAAAAAAGAGGGATTTATAAGATGAAAAAGAAACTGTTAGTATTGGTATTATCTGCTGTAATGGCAGTGGGAATGATGAGCGGATGCGGTGCAAAATCAGACACATCAGATACGAAAGCAAAGACAGCAGAAAGCTCTTCTGCTAAAGAAGAGGAAACAGAGGAACAGACAGAGTGTGAGCTTGAAGACGGAACCTACACAGCAGAGTTCAAGACTGACAGCGGAATGTTTCATGTAAATGAAGCGAATGACGGAAAAGGAACACTCACAGTAAAAGACGGGAAAATGACGATCCATGTCAGCCTGGTTTCTAAGAAGATCGTCAACCTGTTTGAAGGAACATCCGAAGATGCACAGAAAGATGGTGCAGAACTTCTGGAACCTACAACAGATACGGTAACCTATAGCGACGGTGCAACAGAAGAAGTTTATGGATTTGATATTCCGGTTCCTGAACTGGATAAAGAATTTGATGTGGCTCTGCTCGGAAAAAAAGGAGTCTGGTATGATCATAAGGTAAGTGTGACCAATCCGGTGAAAGTCGAAGAATAATTGAAGATAAGTGAAAGGACTGTTTCCCTGAGAAATGGGAAATGGTCCTTTTTTTTCTTGGGCATGAACTGGATAACACTATACTTTTATATGTCAGATAGTGTATACTAGGCAGTGGAAGATCATACAAAAGAGAGAATGTTTTGTATATAAAAACTAAAATGTGGAGAGGAAGTTAAAATACGATGTACTACGTACCAGATGGCACAAAAGAGTGTGGATTTTATGAATGTAAAAAATGTGGAAACCGTTTCTTATCCTTACAGACAATGAACCGGATCCCATGTCCGGAATGTGAGGCAGAGATCGACTATGAGATCGGACCAGACGAATCCATGGAAGATACTCTGGACACGGCAGAATTACTGGAAAAGATCATCGGTGAAGAAGAAGTAGAGAAAATGGATGGACTTCTGAGTCTTGCAATTACCGGTGGAGACTGTAACTGGATTTAATTTTCGGTTAAAAGTGTTGAATGGGTGGTTAGGAAAAACAAACGAAGTGTGTTATAATAGAAATATGAGTAAAAGAGGGAGAAAATAGATGGATATTCATGATTTGAAAATATTTCTGATGATCGCACAGGCGTGCAGTGTTTCCGGAAACACGTACAGGAATGGCTGCAAAAGATACGCTCAGGAGAGATTACACGATAAGAAAAAAGTTGATAAGTAGTAACGAAAAGTTGCAGGTAAGTCACAAATTATACAGAATGCATGAAAAAGCGGAGTATAGTTTGTGCCTTTTTGTCTACAATTCCATGGAAATAGATGATGACTATAATAATGGAATATTTATAGAAAAATTAAATTTGAATAAAATGTATAAAAGAATATAATGGTAATACATGGATGCTGGCAAAATATACAAATAATCGTGCTGGCACAAATATATTTTTTACAGGAGGATTTGAAAATGAATATTGGGGTAACAGAAATCAGTCCAAGAGAGGTGCAGAGAAAGGCAGAGAAATGTTTTAAAGATGGATATTACTGCTGTGAAGCTCTGGTCAGCACGATCCGCGATGAATTCAAACTGGATGTGCCGAAAGAGGTTGTAGCTATGGCATCCGGAATGGCAGTAGGAGCAGGAAAATCAGGATGTGTCTGCGGTGCATTTAACGGAGGAATTCTTGCACTTGGAATGTTCTTCGGCCGTACCGAACAGGATGGACCGACCAACCCGAAGAGTATCAAATGTATGGAGCTTACGCACGAGCTTCATGACTGGTTCAAGAAGGCAAATGGTAAAAATGCAATCTGCTGCAGAGTTCTTACAAAGGAATTCAATATGGGACAGGGTGAACACAAAGAACAGTGTATCTATTTTACAGGACTTTGTGCATGGAAGGTAGCGCAGATCGTCTGTCGTGAGCTTGGTATCAAGAATCTGGATGAAATTGATGAACCGTGCGAAAGAAGAAAAATTGCAGATATCTAAATAAAGTGGTAACGACAGCCACTTGATGAGAGAAAGGGAAAGAAACAATGAAAGACGTAATTAAGAAAGTACCGATTCCGCTTTGCGGAGTCATGCTTGGCGCGGCAGCACTTGGAAATTTACTTCAGAGCTATTCAGAAGGAATCCGTTATGTATGCGGTATATTCGCAGCATTTCTTCTGATACTGGTGCTTTTGAAGCTGATCATGTTCCCAGGAGCAGTGAAAGAAGATATGGGAAATCCGATCATGGCAAGCGTATCAGGAACGTTTCCGATGGCACTTATGATTCTCAGCACTTATGTAAAACCGTTTATCGGAAAGGCAGCTTATTACATATGGCTTCTGGCAATCATTCTTCACATCATTCTGATCATATACTTTACGGTGAAGTTTGTTCTGAAACTTCAGATGCCAAAAGTATTTGCAAGCTATTATATTGTATATGTAGGAATTGCTGTAGCGGCTGTTACAGCACCGGCTTATGAGCAACTTGGAATCGGAACCGCAGCATTCTGGTTTGGATTTGTAACACTGATCGTACTTCTTGTACTTGTAACCTATCGTTATGTGAAGTTTAAAGAAGTGCCGGATCCGGCAAAACCGCTGATCTGTATCTACGCAGCACCGACCAGCCTGTGTATTGCAGGTTATGTACAGTCCGTAACACCGAAATCATACGGTTTCCTGATGGCAATGTTTGTAGTTGCAACGGTTATTTATATTTTTGCCCTGGTAAAAGCAGTGGGATATCTGAAGATGCCATTCTTCCCAAGCTATGCAGCCTTCACATTCCCATTTGTTATCAGTGCGATCGCAACTAAACAAACTATGGCATGTGCAGCAAATATGGGACATCCAATGCCATTTCTTCAGTATGTAGTTCTGGTCGAGACAATTATTGCAGCAGCACTTGTTGTTTATACTTATGTTCGTTTTATGGGGGCTATTTTCGGAGGAAAGAAATAAAAGATTTGACCGGACAGATAAAAAAGGGTAAACTTAAATTTATCAAGAATATGTCGGATGAGGGACGTCCTAGACACCGCAAGGGGCCGAAGAAGCAAAGCGTAAGGTAACATCTTCCTTTCGTGGAAACTGACAGGCAAAAAGGAAGGCGACCTGACGAATCTTTGGAGAGTGTGCAAAGAAAGCACCACCTACGAGGCTAGAACCAACTGGTAAAAGGACAGAGAAAACAGATGAACGATTTTTTTCGTGTATCTGTTTTTTTCTGCCCTTTTTATATGGGCACTAATATGAGATGAGACTGTTAGCAGGCAGTACGTGGTGGCATACAGAAGTATTATCCGAGGAAGAAGGGAAAGGGCATTTTTTGAATAAAATTTGACAGAAGAAAAAGAAAAGCTGGAGGAAAAAAAGATGAGAATGATGCTTGTAGGAGCCGGTGCTGTCGGTGAAAGTATTTTAAAAGTAATGCAGTGGAGAGACCAAAAGGGAGAATGGCTGAAATATGTGCTGGTCTGCGACTATGATCTGAAAAGGGCAGAGGAAGTTGTCGGTATGATGAAGGGGGATTCCCGTTTTGAAGCTTCTAAGATTGATGCGACAAATACAGAGAAAATGGCAGAACTGATCCGGGAGCATAAGATTGATTTTGTGATGGATGCAGCACCACCTTTTGCAAGTAATATGATTTTTGACGCTGCATTTAAAACGGGTGCAGATTACGGAAGCATGGGAACCTGGTCGGTTCCGATGGAAAATCCGGCTTACGGACTTGGTATTGAGAACAGCTATACTGAACCGATGACAAAATACAATTTTGACCGTCATGAAGCCTGGAAGAAACAGGGGAATATGGCTGTGATCTGTATGGGAATCGATCCGGGTGTTGTAAATGTATTTGCAAAATACGCGGCGACAGAGCTTTTGGATGAAATAACAGAAGTTCATGTAAAAGACGGCGGAAATCTGTCTGTTCCGGGTGCAGATCCGGATGACATTATGTTTGGATTCAACGTGTGGACCGTGCTGGATGAGGTAATGAACCCGAATGTTGAGTATGATAAGGAGAAGGGCGGATTTATCGTAGAAAAAGCATTTGCAGGGCAGGAAGTCTATGAGATGCCGGAAGGAGTAGGAAAAAATACCCTGGTAAAGGTAGAGCATGAGGAAGTTGTGACGATGGCACGCTACTTAAGCCAGTATGGATTGAAAAAGGCAACCTTCAAGATCAGTCTTGATGAGAATCTGATCACGGCACTTAAGGTGCTGGATAAGCTGGGACTTCGCAGTATCAAGCCGGTGCAGGTAGGGGATGTGAAGGTAGTTCCAAGAGATGTGGTTGCAGCCTGTGCACCGCAGCCAAAAGATATCGGAGATGAGATGACCGGAAAAATGCTGGTCGGAGTACAGTGTATCGGAAAGAAAGACGGAAAGGAAAAAGAATACTTCCTGTATCAGCCATTTGATAATCAGGAGTCTATCGAAAGATGGGGAACCCAGGCTGTTACCGCCCAGACAGGATTTGGAGCAGCACTTGCACTGGAGCTGATCGGAAGAGGAATCTGGAAAGAAGCTGGGGTCTATGCACCGGAATATTTTGATCCGAAACCATACCTTGAATTAATGAAAGAAAGTGGTTATAAATACGGAATTATAGAGAAATAATCTGGATGCGCTCAGAGATGGTCTGAGAAAATAAACAAAATAAAGTTACGCGCAGAAACGGTACAAAGTCATAGAAGAACTTTGTGCCGTTTTGTACGTGACAGGAAATCAGATCAGCTTACATTCTTTGGCCCATTTGGTGACAAAGGTAAGAAACTTATCAAGTGCAGGAGAGAGTTCAGGTGTATCCAGATAGGCTACGGACAGATTCCTGCGGAAGTGTTCGGTAAAGGAACGGACACAGACGTTGAAGGGAATATTATGAAGCAGAAGTTTGGGAAGTACAGTGATGCCAAAGCCCTGTTCCACCATTTTAATCGCGGTATAGTCTTCATTGATCCGAAATCTTACGTTAGGCGTGATATGGTTTAATCGGAATAATTTTCCGGTTTCATAATCAAAATCATCGGCGGAGAGAACAAAATCCTGTCCGTCAATATCGGCAAAAGATACCGTCAGCTGATCGGCAAGAGGATGGTCCAGGGAAGTAACCAGAACCAGTTCGTCGGTGCCGACAGGCAGATTTGGGAAATCCTTTGCGACATATTGCGAAACAAAGATACAGTCCAGTTCTTTTTTGCGAAGCTTTTCCGTCAGGTTCTGAAATCCGTCAACATAGAGCCGAAAGGTGATATTCGGGTATTCGGCAGAAAAATTTTTCAGTACTCCGGGGAGCCAGTTATAGGCAATGCTCTGCACCGTTCCGATGCGGATAAAACCACTGTCCAGATTGTTGATATTTGAGACGATCTGATCGATCCGTGTATTGGCGGAGCGGATATGCATAAGTTCTTCAAAGATGGGTTCTGTTCCGGGAAGTGCTTCCATTCCGTTTTTTGAACGCTTGAACAGCTTAAGACCAATCTCTTTTTCATAATTGCGGATAGTCTGGCTGACAGCTGACTGTGTGTAGTTGTGTTTTTGAGCAGCTTTTGAGATGCTCTGATTCTCATAGACATCAAGAATCACATCGTATTTAGACATGATGAAACCTCCCGTGGTGTTGATAAACAATGCTCTTTTACTATCTTACTTAATATAAGGAAGATAATCAATATCTGTGGGATTTTATTATAAATTTTTTTAAAATCAAACATAAGAAAAAGTGAAAATATAAGCGCAAATCAAAGAGTTAACAATGTATTAAGAAAAAGTGAAGTCTGATATCAGTTTTACAGACTTTTCAATGACCGGAAACTGGAATAGCATAGAACAGGGGAATGAAATTCAAAGGAGTTTAAGTGTATCATGAATTAAAGGAGAAGAATAATGGGATACAATTACTGGAACGGAACAGAAGCGGCACACCGCCGTGTTATGATGAAGGCGGCAGGATATTCGGATGAAGATATCCGTCAGAAACCGCATATCGGAATACCGAATTCTTACATGGCAGGTTCTCCCGGAACTGCGCATCTTCGCCAGGTGACAGAAGCTGTAAAAGAGGGAATCTGGGCAGCAGGAGGAATCCCGGTAGAATTCGGAATCCCGGCTACTTGCGGAAATGTGGCAAATGGTGCGGATGAGATGAAGTATGAGCAGGTAGGAAGAGATATCGTGGCAATGTCCATCGAATTTGTATCCAGAATACATAATTTCGATGCGATCTGCTGTGTGGCATCCTGTGATCTGATCATTGCCGGATGTTATCTGGCAGCGTGCAGACTGGATATTCCGGCTCTGGTAGTGACCGGGGGATCAATGCAGGCCGGAAATTACTGTGGTAAGACAGTTGTAGAGGCAGATCTGGATGCGGCAAGATTCTCAGGTGCTTCCGAAGCTGAGTTATTTGAAATGGAAGAAAGCGTCTGCCCGTCATTCGGTGCCTGCCCGTCCATGGGAACAGCCAACACGATGCAGATGTTAGGTGAGGTATTGAACCTTGTTATGCCGGGAACATCTACGATTCCTGCATCAGATAATGCAAGACTTCGTGCTGCAAGAACAGCAGGAAAATACATGGTACAGCTTGCCAGGTCCGGAAAGACACCAAAAGATCTGATCACCAAAGATGTTCTGGAAAATGCGATCATGTTTGATATGGCAGTTGCAGGATCAACCAATGCGGTACTGCATATCCTGGCATACGCATATGAACTTGGTATCAAGCTTACACTGGCAGATTTTGAAAAGTATGCGAAAGAAATTTACTGCATCAATGCAGTGATTCCAAGCGGACCGTATACAGTTGTAGATTTTCATTATGCCGGCGGTGTAAAGCAGGTCATGAAGCAGCTTGCCGGTAAAATCCATACCGATGCGCCGACGATTTACGGGGATACAACTTGGGGTGAACTCCTCGATTCTGTGAAAAGCGCGCCAAATAAAGTCATTCATTCGCTGGAAGATCCTGTAGCAAAAGAACCGGGACTTAAAATCATGCGGGGAAATATTTCTCCGGCAGGGGCGATCGTACGTCCGACAGCAGTATATGAAGAAGTAAAATACATCAAAGGTGCGGCAAAAGTGTATGAATGCGATCAGGATGCATATAGAGCCATTATGGCAGGCGAGATTGTTGCGGGGGACATTCTTGTTATCCGCTATGAAGGCTGTAAAGGAGCACCGGGTATGAAAGAGCTGATGCTTAGTATCGATGCGCTGATCGGACTTGGACTTGATAAAAAGGTCGGGCTTATCACAGACGCGCGTTTCTCCGGATTCAACTACGGAGCAATCGTCGGACATGTTTCTCCGGAAGCTTATGACGGCGGTGTGATCGCTTTGATCGAAAATGGTGATGAAATTGAGATGGACATTGCAGGGGGAACCGTCAATCTTCTCGTATCCGATGAGATTTTAGCAGAAAGAAGAAAATCCTGGGTACGTCCGCCGCTTAAGCAGCAGAAGGGTGTTTTAAATATTTACGCACAGAACTGCAGACCGGCAGAAGAAGGCGGTGCAATGCAGCCATGGGCACTGGATGCAGACTACGGATATCATCACGAATAAAAGTATTGGTATGGATAAGGAGAGAACGGGTATGTTATTGCTTTCAAAAGAGGATATTAAAAGTGTAATTACAATGAAAGATATGATCGAGGCGGACAAGCAGGCATTTAAGATGGTTGTCGATGGTACGGTAGATACACCGCTTCGTACAGTCATCAATGGAAAATATGACGGCGCATTTCTGTTTATGCCGGCCTATGCTCCGGAATTAGATGCAGCAGCCATGAAGGTGATCAACATTTTTCCACACAATATCGATAACAATCTGATGACATCACCGGCGCAGACCATGCTGATCGACGGAAAGACGGGATATGTGATCGCGATGCTGGATGGAACTTATGTGACACAGCTTCGTACGGGGGCCTCTTCCGGTGCAGCATTTGATCTGCTTGGAAAAAAGGAATGTAAAAAAGGTGCAATGATCGGTACAGGGGGACAGGCAGCAGCTCAACTTGAGGCAATGCTCGCAGCAAGAAAGCTGGAAGAAGTAAAGATCTTTGACCTGAATGAAGAAAGATGCAAAGCATTTGCCGAAGAAATGCAGAAGGGACTGGCTAAATACGGTGCAAAAATCATACCGGCCAAGGATTCAGATGACTGTATCGAAGATGCAGATCTTATTATCACAGTGACTCCTTCCGCAAAACCGGTATTTGACGGAACAAAGGTAAAAGCCGGTGCAACCATCAGCTGCGTAGGTACTTATGAGCCCCATAAGCATGAGCTGGATCCGGCAGTTTTACCGAGAGCATCTAAGATTATCTGTGATTCAAAAGAGGCGGCGCTTTCAGAGACGGGGGATCTTCTGATTCCGATTGCAGAGGGAATCATTACAGAAGAGGATGTGCTTGGAAGTCTTGGAGATGTGATCAATGGAAAGATCAAAGGACGTGAAAATGACGAAGAAATTATCGTATATGAAACCGTAGGAGTTGCTGCGCAGGATCTGGTGGCAGCAAAGGTGATTTATGATAAGGCAGTAGAAGCCGGAAAAGGACTTCGCTGGGGAGAATAATCTAAAAAGAGGATGTAAATACAAAAAACACGGAATATTTCCGTGTTTTTTGTATTTTAAAGAATAGCTTTGTGATAAGATAAATGAGAACAATAATTTAAAGAAAAGGAAACAAGAGAAATGCTAACTACATGGATTCAGGCAGTATACCAATTTTTATGGGGAGATCTTTTAAGGATACCACTTCCGGGAGGCTCCTCTTTTGGTGTGTCACTGCTTATTATTTTGCTGATTCCCACAGGAATCTATTTTACGATCAGAACAAGATTTTTGCCGGTTCGTCTTTTTGGCGATATGGTTCGCGCACTTACCGGGAAAAAGAAGGAAGATGGCAGTCTGTCGACTTTTCAGACACTGATCGTCTCAACTGCAACAAGAGTCGGAATGGGAAATCTGGTAGGAGTAGTCGCTGCCGTTTCCGCAGGCGGTGCCGGTGCGGTATTCTGGATGTGGATCACAGCGATCATCGGTTCTTCAACTGCGTTTATCGAGGCAACACTTGCACAGCTTTATAAAGAAAAAGATCCGCTTTACGGAGGCTACCGCGGAGGTCCGGCATATTATATGCATCATTATGTAGAGAGACGGACAGGAAAGACAAAGAAACATGTCTGTATTGCGGTGCTCTTTGCAATCTCAGGGCTTATCTGCTGGGCCGGGATCAGTCAGGTGATCAGTAATTCGGTTACATCTTCTTTTGAAAATGCATTTGGGATTCCGCCAATTTTTACGACGGTGATTCTGGTAGCCGTTGCGGCAGTGATTGTACTGCGAAAAAATGCCACAGTAAAGGTGTTGGATATTCTGGTTCCAATCATGGCAGTCTGTTATTTTGTGATTACGATAGTCATTATCTTATTGAATATCCGAAGCCTTCCGGGTGTATTTGAGCGGATTATCCAGGAAGCGTTTGGAATCCGTCAGGCAGCAGCCGGAGGGTTCGGAGCAGTTCTTATGAATGGTGTAAAAAGAGGGTTATTTTCCAACGAAGCGGGTTCGGGATCAGCACCATGCGCAGCTGCGGCTGCAGAATGTGATACGCCTGTAAAAGCAGGATTTATACAGGCATTGGGTGTATTTATAGATACAATTGTGATCTGCAGCTGTACGGCGATGATCATGCTTCTTGTGCCGGAAAAGATGATAGCAGGACTGGAAGGAATGGAGCTTTTGCAGACAGCAATGAATTATCATCTCGGTAAATTTGGCGTGATCTTTATTGCGGTTACGTTGTTCCTTTTCAGCTTTTCAACGTTTCTTGGAATCCTGTTTTATGCAAGAGGAAATGTGGCATATCTTTTAGGGGATAAGTGGTGCTGGCAGACAGCATATAAAATCCTCGCACTTGTGATGCTCTTTATCGGAGGAATTGCGGCTTATCATATTGTATGGGATCTTGGTGATGTGGGAATCGGACTTATGACGATTTTTAATATTGTGACTTTGTATCCTATGGGTGGAGAGGCACTGGAGGAATTGAGGAAGTACGAAAAAAATAAACAGTAGGAGAAACTGGAGAATGTCAAAAGATGAATATTTAATTACAGATGCGCCTCTTAAAGCATTAACTGTTTTTGCAATGCCTATGATTTTAGGCAGCTTTTTTCAACAAGTATATAATATGGCTGATTCTATTATCGTAGGTCAGTTTGTTGGTTCGTCTGCACTGGCGGCAGTCGGTGCCTGCGCTGCACTTACGAATGTCTTCATTTGTATAGCATTGGGTGCCGGTGTAGGTGCAGGAGTGCTCGTGAGCCGCTATTTTGGAGCCAGAGATTATAGTAAAATGAAAACAATCGTGTCAACATCATTGATCAGCTTCCTGATTCTAAGCGTACTTCTGGGTATATTTGGCTTTTGTTTTTCCCATTCGATGATGAGTTTATTACAGACACCTGCTGATATACTGGATGAAGCAGTACTGTACCTTCGTGTTTATTTTGTGGGATTTCCGTTTCTGTTTATGTATAACATCCTTTCAACGATGTTTACCTCGATCGGTGAATCAAAGATTCCATTGGGACTGTTGATATTTTCTTCTATTTTGAATATTTTTATGGATCTCTGGATGGTGGCCGGACTTGGTTTGGGGGTATTTGGTGCAGCTCTTGCAACCCTCATTGCGCAGGGGATTTCGGCAGTGTTTTCACTTTTGATTTTCTTTAGCCGGATGCGTCGATATAAAAGTCATTTTGACTGGTTTGATGGGAAGGAATTGCATTCCATGCTTCGGATCGCTGTGCCATCTGTTCTTCAGCAGTCTACAGTGTCAATTGGCATGATGATCGTACAGGCAGTTGTAAATCCATTCGGTACACAGGCACTTGCCGGTTATTCGGCAACGATGCGGGTAGAGAACGTTTTTTCACTGATCTTTGTATCCATTGGAAATGCAGTTTCACCGTATGTTTCCCAGAATTTTGGCGCAAAGAAAATGGAACGTATCAAAAAAGGATATCATGCGGCACTGGTGTTGGATTTATGTTTTGCAGTTCTTGCTTTTATAGTCATTGAAATGTTGCATACCCAGATTTCCTCGTTATTCCTGGGGAAAGACGGAACTGCCCTGGCATATCAGGTGTCCGGGGATTATATGAGATGGCTTGGTTACTTTTTCATTTTTATGGGTATCAAGATGGCAACAGATGGAGTACTCCGTGGACTTGGTGTTATGCGCCCGTTTCTCGTCGCCAATATGGTAAACCTTGCAATCCGCCTGACAGTTGCTTTGATTTTTGCACCTCGTTTTGGTATCGAATTTGTCTGGCTTGCTGTACCGGCTGGCTGGTTTGCCAATTTTGCGATTTCCTATGTGGCACTTAGAAAATCGTGGCCAACTGATAAAGCAGCTTCAGTTTGCTAACTGTCTGTTTATTCCGGTAATAGCATAAGTCAGCAAGAATATGAAATCAGAAATATAATGCCGAAAATCCTTATGGAAGCGGATGACCTGCAGCCAGGTACAGCTCATACCATTCTTCGCGAGTCAGTGTTATCTCACATGCTGCGATAATTTCTTTCAGGCGGCTTTCGCTTGCAGTTCCGGTAATGATTTGCATATTTGCCGGGTGGCGTAAAATCCACGCAGCCGCAATGGTAGTGTCGCTGACATTATATTTTTCAGCCAGTACATGAAGCTTTTGATTCAGTTCCGGGTATTCGTCACTTCCGAGAAAGCATCCTTTCCATGCCGGCATCTGAAATGGTGACCAGGCCTGGAGGGTGATATCATGGAGGCGACAGTAGTCGAGCAGACTTCCGTCGTGGTCAATTGAACCGGAGGTTTCCATATTGACTTCCATGCCATTTGCAACAAGATTGGAAACCGGAATGCTGAATTGAACCTGGTTGACAACGAGCGGTTGGCAGACATACTTCTGCAGCAGTGCAATCTGCATCGGTTTGTGGTTTGAAACACCAAAATGGCGGACCTTTCCGCTCTCAAACAGAACATCAAATGCGGCAGCAACCTCTTCCGGTTCTACGAGTGCATCCGGACGGTGAAGCAGCAGAAGATCGAGATAATCTGTCTGAAGCCGTTTTAAAATACCATCGACGGATTTCAAAATGTGCTCTTTTGAGAGATCATAACAACCTTGCCGGATGCCGCATTTTGACTGCAGGTAAATATCTTCCCGTTTCAGGGATGGATCGCCGGCAAAGGCTTCGCCGAACACAGTCTCGCTCATACCGCCGCCGTAGATATCCGCGTGATCGAAGAAATATGCTCCCTGTTCCAATGCAGAGTGAATGAAATGGTTCATTTCCTCCTTCGATTTTTCAGAAAGTCGCATGCATCCGACTGCAATGGAAGGAATTTTTTGCAAATGATTGCCTAAAATAGTTTCTCTCATGATAAAAATCTCCTTTGTAATGATTTGATATTCGCGGAATTTTTCCGTAAAGCAAGTATGGAAGAAGTCCGGAAGTACAGAAATAATAATTGTTATACTTTTGACCATAGTATCATCATATCATAGAAGCGCACTCGAGAGTCAATGAAAAAAAGATAAAAGACGAAATTCCTACGAACTGTGAAATTAAGCAGTTTGTAGGAATTTTTTTGGAAAAATTTACAACCCAAAAATCAATGTAAATACAACCTTATAATGTTAAAATAAATATGCATATTCAACATATTTGTTGAAAAATAATGGTGCTTGAATAAAGGAGGGACAGCCGGAATGAATTTAAAAGAAGTTTATGAGATTTTTTATCCGGGCAAATGTAAAGAAAATCCATCTGTGTGGAATGTTCCCCCAAAATACCGTTCGAAAAAAGATTTTTTTGAAGAACTTCTTCCAATGGAAATACGATGGATCAATTTTAAAATCTGGAATGATAAAGCACGAAGAAGCAGATTTTTTTCGAATTGTAAAGGAGAAACCCGATATATTGCATCATTACGCACATTTTTATTTGAACAACCATGGACTATCTCGAGGATAGAAGGAAAAGCGAATGAGCTTTTGAGTGGTCAGATTTCCGAAAAGGTTATGAATGAAAGCTTTTTACGGATTGTAGAGAAAGAAGGAATCGAGATTTCGAGGAAGCTTAGATCATATTTGTTTGATGACGAGACAAATCAGTTGAAAACAAAATGGGGGAATGTACTGACGTTTTATGTTCTACTGGCTATTTTACCGGAAGAAATTAATCAGATTTACGTACAGTATTTGTATAATCAAGAACAGAGTGCGCAACTTAAGGGAGAAGAGGAGAGTAATGGTGTAGCAATAAAAGATGCTGCATTATTTCAATATGAATATCCACCGGATATGAGCATTGTATCGCCGGGAGAAAAAATAAATCATACATGGGTAATCAAAAATGTAGGGGATACTCTATGGGAGAATCGATATTATGAATGTAATCAGTCTATGATGGAATTAGATGAAAAAAACAGAATTCTTCGGATTCCGAAATTTGTTTACCCGGGAGATAAAGTGTCTCCAAGTGTATCATTTTATGCACCGGACAAACCGGGAACTTATGTCATGAACTGGAAAATGAAGGATAGCAAAGGAAAGATTGTTTTCCCGGATAAATTGGGAATAGGATTGCATTTCATGGTAATGGATTTTGAAGAGGATAAAGCAATCCGGGGTGAAAATTATAATGTAATAGAAGAAATACCTCGACTTTCTGCCCCGATTATTGCAGGGAATTTGTATTCTCACACCTGGATTATTCAAAATACAGGAATGACTATTTGGAATGAGTATTATTTGGAGTGTATCAACGGAGATAACTTTTCTTACGTGAAAAAGGAATTATGCGTACCACTTAAAGCGCATGTTATGCCGGGGGAAAAAATCTCTGTCAAAGTGGAATTCGCAACGCCACCGATAGAAGGTATCTATACCATGGTCTGGCAAATTATGAAGAAAGACGGAACACCGGCGTTTGCAAAAAACAGGAGGCTGGAGGTTCTGTTGAATCTGATATAAAAGATGTCGGAAACCATTTGTTTAGAGGAAGGAATCAGAGGAACAGTATGAGTTATGTAGTTACAATTTTCACTGAAAAGCATTTATATCGGGTGAATATTGAAGAAGGAACAAAATATACCATTGGATCTGGTGAAAAAGATGCATTTCCGATGTCAGAGCTTGGCGTAGACGGGCAACTTGGGATCTGTTTTCATGCAAAAAAACAAATCCTGAAGTTGAATGCAAAAAAAATCCCTTTGTCAGTAAAGGAAATGAAAGAAGAAGCTAAGTTAGTTAATATTTGTGAATTTCCGAAAATAGAAGTAAGGTTTACCAGGGATACTGGAGAATATTCAGAATCATATCCTATTCCTTATGAGTGTCAGATTCATATCGGAAGATCTAAAAAAAATGATATTGTGTTAAATGATTCTTATGTGAGCAGAAATCACCTGCTCATTACATCTGAAAGAGGAAAAATACGAATAGAGGATTTAGGAAGTAAATATGGCACTTATCTGAATGGAAGTCCCCTTAAAAAGGCAATGCTGAAATCCGGTGATGAAATTGATATTTGTGATTTGCGTATTATTTGCAAAGAGAACACTTTATATTTTTATAATCTTCATGAAACACCGGAACTCAAATATCAGAAAGAGATAAATCATCCGGGGATGGCGACGAATATTGTTTCTATGCAGAAAGGGTATCCGGTATACCATCGTTCGCCGAGAATCAGAGAATCCTTGCCTGTGGATGAGGTGAGATTGTCGCATTTACCTAATAAACCACAAAGATTTTCTATCAGGAAAGCCAACTTTTTGCCACTTTTAAGTAGTGGTGCCATGGCGGGAGCTTCGTTTGCAATGTCGAGTTTTTCTCCTGCTATGCTTGCTATGCGTGCAGCAATGATGATTTCCCCTGTTGGAAGCCTGATTGGAAATAGCAATAAAAAAGCACGTAAGATGCTTATGGTCGAAGAGGAAGAACGTTTCCAGAAATATGCGGACTATATTGCAGGAGAAAAAGCGCATATTCATGCTATCGGAAAAAAACAAAAGGAAATCATAAACCAGGAGAATCCTTCGCCGGAAATATGCGAAACAATTCTGAATAAGATGTCGACTTCTTTATGGGAGAGAACAGCGACAGACTCTGATTTTCTGCAGGTCAGAATGGGGGCCGGGTATGCCCCTCTTTGTGTAGATGTAAAGCCGCCTACAGATGTCAACGATTTCCATATGGAAAGGGATGAACTGGAGGAGCTGACAGACCGTATTATACAGGAGACTCATTTGGTAGATGATGTCCCTGCCAGACTGGATCTTTTAAAGTATAGTTCTGTTGGTGTGATCGGAAACAGGGGCAAGGTGACAGACTTATTAAAGAATATACTGGTTTCGCTTTCTACATTGCATTTTTTCAGAGATGTTCGTATTGTAGGCGTTTTTGATCCGGAAGAAGAGGAAGAATGGAAATCTTTGCGCTGGCTTCCTCATATCTGGGACGATGAATTGCAGACCAGATATTTGAATTTTGATCCGCTTACAGAAGAATCTCTTGCAAGTCTTTCGCTGAATAGTGAAAAAGGATATGTAGATTCTTATGCTAAATTCCGTGAGAAAGTAAACAGTATCATTGCGGAACGAAAGGATCCGGATTTTCAGGCGAAGTGGAAAAATGGGACGAGTCCGATTCCGCATTATATTTTTCTTTTCGCTTCCAGAAAAAAAACGGAGTGCTTTTTATCAATGCTTTCCGAAAATGATCCTGCTATGGGAATATCAACAATCTTTTTATATGATGAACAGTATTATCTGCCGAATTTCTGCCAGTATATTGTAAATGTGGATGATCCGTATGATGACAGAACGGCCACCGCTTTTTATAAATACAGAGCAGATGAGAAAATGTGGTTTACCATGGATCAGCCGATTCCACAGAGAAAGTTTGATGCGTTTTGCAGACAGATGTCGGCTATCGAGGTTGAAGATGCTGTCAAGGGACAGATCCCGGTTTCGCTTACCTTCCTGCAATGTATGGATACAAACAAGGTACGCGACCTGAACGTGCTGGAAAGATGGAAAAAGAATGATAGCGCTGTGAATATCACTGCGCCGTTAGGGGAAGGTGAAGGCGGCAAGCTGTTTTCATTATCTCTTCACAGACACTGTTCTCATGGCCTTGTCGCAGGTATGACAGGATCGGGAAAGAGTGAACTGCTTATTTCATGGCTTTTATCTATTGCATGTAATTATCATCCGGAGGATGTTTCATTTGTAGTGATTGATTATAAAGGCGGAAGTACGGCAACATCGCTTGAAAAGCTTCCACATGTCTGTGGAATTATTACGGATGTTGGCAGTGGGATTGACAGATGTTTTCAATCGCTGGAGCATGAGCTGAGGCGAAGAGAAGCCATTTTTGCTTCGGTAGGTGCAAAGGATATCAAGGAGTACATAAAAGGATATCACAAGGGTGAGTTTAAAGAAGCGGTGCCAAGACTTCTGATCGTATTTGATGAATTTAAAGAGCTGATCAAGGAAAGACCGGTTGTCAAAAAAATGGTTGACTCCATAGCTGCAAAAGGAAGTTCTCTGGGCGTACATCTGATTCTGGCTACCCAAAGTCCGGCAGATGCAGTAGATGAGGGAACCTGGAATAATACCCAATATCAGATTTGTATGAAGGTGCAAAATGCTGCCGCCAGCAAGGTGATGATTCATGAACCGGATGCGGCGATGATTACACAGGCAGGAAGAGCTTATGTAAGAGTCGGAACCTCCGAAAAGGCAGAAATTTTCGCGTTGATCCAATCCGCCTGGTCCGGAGCTCCTTATCAGGAAAATAAAGAGCAGGGTGCTTTGGAAGTGCGCTATGTAGAAGTAGATGGATCGCGTATCAAAACAGTAGAAGAAAACCACACCCGATTTGTTTCGGATAAGAAAGAAATTGAGGCAGTGATAGCTTATATAGCAAGAACAGCAGAAGCGGCAGGTATAGAGAAGCAGCCATCGCCGTGGAAAACAGAACTTCCAGATCTCTTTAGCTGGAAGAAACTGCCGGTTGAGGGTGGCTTTGACGGAGAAAAATGGGAGATGACAGATGCTCCTTGGTTATCAGTGCCGATAGGTATTTTTGACAGACCGGAGCTTCAGGTGCAGGGAATACAGTATATGGATTTCCTGAAGGAAGGCAATTTCGGTGTCTTTGGAAGCTCGCAGACAGGAAAGACATCATTGCTCCGGACGATTGCAACATCTTTATGCCGTATGTATTCTCCGCGGGATATGCATCTTTATATCATTGCGGATATGGCAGGTATGGAGGCCTTCCCGCAGGTGGGAGGCGTTGTGGGATCCGGACAGGAAGAGAAGCTGGGTAAGCTTATAAATATGCTGATCAGTTTCCTGAATGAGAGAAGAAAAATCTTCAATCAGGAGAGAGTGGATTCTCTGAAAGCTTACCGGGAACTGGTTAGTGAAGAGATGCCGGCTGTTTTTGTTTTGATTGATCGCTTCAGTGGTATTCTGGAATCGAACCAGGATTATAAAGACATATTTGTCCGTCTTTTTAGCGAGGGTCCATCAAAAGGAATCTATTTTGTTTATACAGGTGTGAACAATACAGGCGTGCCTTATAAGCTGACGGCAAATGTTTCCGGGGCTATTTCTTTCATGCAGTCTGACCGAAGTGAATACAGCACTTTAATAGGACAGGTGAGAGAAGCAAGATTGCCGGACAGAGTAGGTAATGCTCTGATTAAAGTAAATCAGGAACTGATCAATTTCCAGAAGGCAATGTATGAACCTGGAGAAAATGATAAAGAGCGTGAAATGGCTTTGAAAGCAGAAGCAGAGGGCATGACAAGAGCTTGGAAAGGAAAACCTGCTTTGAGAATACCGGTTCTTCCGGAAAGCATTTCTGTGAAAAGTATGGCAGATCTCAGCAACAACGAGCAGGGAATTGCCGTTGGACTGGATGCAGAAAGCATAGAAGCGGTTCATGTAATGCCCGGAGAAACGACGGCAATGGCAGTTACCGGAAGAGTTGGATGTGGAAAGAGCGCAATGCTTCGCAGAATAGGAAAGATGGTACTGGAAGTGAATGGAAATACACTTTTATATTGCCTGGACTCAGAAAGAAAATCTCTGGCGGACTTGCAGGAGAAGGGAACTGCTTATGCGCAGCTTTCAGAAACTGAGAAAGTACAGGATTTATTTTCCCAGATCTTCAAAGAACTGACAGATCGCATGCGAAAAAGAAAAGAAGCTGCGGTCGAAATCACGGAAGAACCTTGGATGATCCTGCTTATCGATGACATAAAAGAATGCAGCAAGTTACCGGATGATATACAGCTGCAGTTACACAGGATTATGACAAAGACAAAAGGTTATGGCGTGCTGGTCCTCTGTGGAATCCGTCAGGGTGATCTTTTCAATTTTTATACGCAGGATCAGCTTGGTGTGGACCTCAAATCTTCCGGTGTTGCTCTTGCTTTGTCAGATACGGCAGTGCATTATGAAGGCTTTTATAAGAATAATTTTACGCAAAGCCAAAGAAATGCAGAGCTGGAAAAAGGCTTTGGAATCTTTTTTGCAGGCAATGGCAGCAAGAAGATCAAGTGCATAGATAGTTAGGAGGATGGGAAGATGAATCGAATCATAGTCACAATAAGAATAAAGCAAAAAAAAGAATATGATTTGGAACTTCCTGTAAATCAGAAGATCAAAGACTTGATGCAGGATATTTCAGATTCTCTGGAAGGACTGGATCCTTTGGCATCGTTTGACCCGGAACAGGTCAGTCTTGTGGATCAGAGGAATGGAAGAAGATTAAACGCAGAGAATTCCTTGTCGGAAGAGTGTGTATGGAACGGAGATATCCTGGAAATACAGGGATATAGATAGAAGAATGTATCTAAAATAAAGAGATTACGAAATAAAACGATCTTAAAAACGATGTATGTTTTTAAAGATAAAAAAGTCAGAAATGATGTATTAAGGAAAGGTGGAAATCAAATGAAAATTATTGTAACTCCAGAGGAAATGAGAAGTAACGCAACAAATATCCGCACTGAAAAGGCTAATTTTGAACAGTGTATCAGCAGCATGCGCACAATTGTAAACAGCATGAGTGGCGTATTCGAAGGTGAGGCTGCAACAGCTTTTGTATCAAATTTCGAAAGCTACAATGCCCAGTTTACATCTTTTGGAGAACTTCTGGAAAGCTTTGCACAGAAGCTGGATACAGCTGCCAATACTATGGAAGAAACTGACGGGGGACTTGCTGCATCTATGGGACAGTAAGAAAAGGCAATTTGTGCGGGGATACGTCCTCGCACAAAGATGTGCTGAGACAGAAATGAGTGATGAAAAGAATGAAAGAACTAATACTATCTCCGGAAGAAATCTATTATATCGGAAAAGTAAGTGGCGGAAAATATCTGGATTATGATTATATTGCCGCTATGCAGGATATTGGAAAGCGGGGGAAAATAAAAGCGCAGGAAATTCTGGATGGTCTTGAAAGGAAGGGATATGCCGAGGAGGATTTCTTAGGCAATCTGGAAGTAGAGCCGGCATGTACAGAAATGCTGCAACCGGTTTATCAGGGGATGTATGAATCTGAGCTGATTTTACGGGAAGAGTCAGGAGCATCTGTACATTATAAATTTCATCATATGGAGAATAGAATTACATCTGTAGAGTGCCATGCACAGGAGTACCGCGTCAGGGCGCAGGACAAAGAAGGAATAGAAAAGATGCTGTATTCTCTTTTGGAGGAAGATGTGCATACAGAGGAAAGAGAAGCATACATTGCGATTGACCAGGCAGAAAGGAGCATCATTCTGAAAGGTACTCATATCGGAAAGGATACCTGTCTCTATTTCTATGCAGAAAAAGGTGGTTCTTTCTATGAGATAGATCCGGAACAAAAAGAAGAAACGATACTTCGCCTGGTTGAAAAGAATGTCGTTTGTGAGCAGGCAAAAAAGATTCTGATAGGAGACTGAGAAAATGGCATACAAAGATGAAAATGGAAAAATAACAATTGATGATGTCGCAGCCGGAGAGGATATCAGGAAAATCGAGCGGGCACAGTCTATCCTGCAAAATGCATTGCAGAGTCTGAGAGCAGCTCAGACAGAAGGGGCAAATTCAAAAGGTGAGACAGCCCAGGCTATTTATGATAAATCCCAGGAACTGATTAACCAGATTCAAAGGCTTGATAGTAATTTGGAGGAAACAACAAATTATATTCGCCATGTGCTTGCTGTTTATAAGGCGAAGGATGAAATGCTCAAGGAGATTATGGCAGCAGCGCAAAACATGAATTAAAGTGGAGGTATCCAACATGGCTAATATTAGAATTGACGCAGATGGATTGCAGAACAATATTTCATCTATGCGAGCCTATATAAATGAACTGGATTCTTTGAATGCACGGACACAGACGCTTATGACACAGATTGCTTCTTCCTGGGAGGGAGAGGCAAGCACGGCTTATATTAATATTATGACAGAGAGAATTCAAAAAGCAGGGCAGATGAAAGAGCTTTTACAGGAATTTATATCCTATATGGAATCTACCAGAACAAAATTTGTGTCAAGAGATCAGGAAAGTTCGTACTCTATCAGGGGATGCTAGGAGATGAGAAGATGATTATAGATGTGAATCCACAGACAATTACGGGAATCGCCCAGACGATTGCAAATGCTTATGGAGAAGTGGAAGAGGCAGCAAGAATTTTGACATCCATCACGGAACATAACAACTGGAATTGCAAAGAGAGGGATGCTATCAATGACTATACCCGTTCAAATGCCCAGGAGATTTTGAAAATCAGTGAAAAATCCGGAAATTTTGCAAATGTCATGAAGGTGGTTGCAGAGAATTTTACGACAGATGAGAAAAATATATCAGAAATGTTTACCAGCGTAGAGAGCATCATTGCCTCCATGCTTACGATCCAGCCGATCGGAAGTGGGACTACGACAAGCAATATCCCGGAGGGTGTAATGCCAATTAATAAATCAATCGGAGCAGGAGATATCAATCTTTCTTCTGTGATCGATCTGGCAAGTATGAAATTGTAGGGACAGGAGGAGAAGAATGGCATCCAGAATTATATTAGATCCAGAAACCCTGTTGGCGCAGGCTGGTGAAATGCAGAGCCTGACAGCAGAATATGAATCCCTGTTTTCGAAGGTTACGGGTACTCTGAATGACACCAACAATAATTGGAGTGAACTGTTAGCACATAATTTTGCAGGGAAAATAAGCAGCGCCCAGCAAAGCTTTGCAAGTATTACAGAGCTTCTTGCCAGTGGGGCGGCAGCAGCGAAAAACAGTGCTACAACCATGCAGTCGGTAGACCAGTCTCTTTTTAAGGTGTTCGGAGGAGAAGCTGGTGAGGGGATTATTTCCGGACAGGTACAGGGGATGACTGATGTCATAGAGGATTACAGGAAATGGGAAAAGAAATCTAAAAAAGTAAAAGCAAAAAGTAAAAAGAAAAAAGACGGTTTTTTGGATTCTTTGAAAGCAGATATGGCAGGAGTGTCGAAAGCAATTGTAAAAAAAGGAAAGAAGACTGTTGCAAAAATAAAAAAATCCTATGATGAAAAAGGATTTGTTTATAAGGCACTTCAATATGGAAAATCTGCTGTAAAAGTTGGTGCAGGTGTTGTCAAAATTGCCGGTGCGGTAGCTCTGGTAGCAGGCTCCGGTGGTGCAGCACTTCCTGTAGCTGCTTGTATTACTTTAAGTGCCTGCAATGATATTTATAATGGCATGATGGATGCAACATACACCTATACCGGTGACTATAACAAGGTTGGTAATACAAATGCATTAAAGGATTTTCTTGTAAAAAAAGGTGGAGAGACAGGAGAAATCCTCTTTGGAGATGAGAAGCTGGGAGAAAAAATGGGCAGTTGGGCTTACACAGGATTGGACGTTGTTTCTTTCTTAAATGGTGTAGATAAACTTGGAAAATCTTTTGGTAAGCTTCAAACTATAACAAGCGGCACCGCAGAAACGTCAAAGGTATGGGGAGAAATTCACATGGATGACGTTATCGACAATGATCTTAAATATCTCAGCAAAGATGGAATTATTAAGACTATACTTCATATAGACCCCAACTCTGTAGCTAATTTTGGATATGACGTCGTCACAGGTACGATTAAATCTATAAAGTCAGCAGGAAAACTTGGCAATACTATAGCAGATCTGGCCGTTGGTTAGGACGAGAAAGGAAAATAAAATGGCAAAGCAATTACTACCAAATGGAAGCGTTGTAACCTTAAAAGGTGCAACAAAGAAGTTAATGACAATTGGCATTGAGGTTGAAATGGAGGGAGATGAAAAAACCTACGATTATATCGCAATTCCCTATCCGGAGGGTTATATCGATTCGGAAACCATGTTTCTCTTTATGCAGGAGGATATCGAAAATGTATCTTTCGTAGGTTTTGTAGATGCAGAAATGCAGGTTTTTCGAACTGCATTAGAAGAAACAGATGAAAACGATGCTGAGAAAGAAAGTGATTCATAGTATGATCAGCGACATTTATTTGGCACGTAATCGGAGCATAATGAGAATCTCCGCTGCCTGTAGCTGTCATATAGGAAAGCGAAGAAAAAATAACGAGGACAATTTTTTCTTTGCGGGACGCTATATGGCAAGCTGTAACAATGGACTCGGAAGTATTTTAGAGAAAAATTTTCCGCTAAAAAAGGACAGATTCTTTGCTGTTTTTGATGGCATGGGAGGCGGAGAATATGGCGAGATTGCTTCCTATATGGGTGCAAAGGCAACAGAGGAATACTTGAATGCAGAAGAAGCAGATGATATTGCAGGTAAAAAAGGCTATCTGGAAAAAATGTGTACGCATGTAAATGACAGGATATTTAAGG
The DNA here is from genome assembly GCF_027663865.1 of Coprococcus sp. AF99-45. Classification (NCBI taxonomy): domain Bacteria; kingdom Bacillati; phylum Bacillota; class Clostridia; order Lachnospirales; family Lachnospiraceae; genus Coprococcus; species Coprococcus sp. AF99-45. Next base: position 89,643 of record NZ_JAQDGZ010000004.1, on the reverse strand, counting down.
AAACCCTTCGTTTGGATGCGGAGATGATGGGATCTACTTTGGCAGGACTTTATTTTACAGGAAACCAGGTTTGGACTGTAAATGTGGGGGATAGCAGATGTTTTCTCCTGCGAGATGGGAAGCTTCGGCAGATTTCCGAAGATCAGACAGACGAAGCCTATATGAAAGAAAACGGTATTCAGGGACGAAAGCCTTATTTGACCCAGTATATGGGAATGAATCCGGAGGAAGTGCGCGTACTTCCCTATATGGATTGCCTGCAGACGAAAAGGGGAGATCGTTTTCTTATCTGTAGCGATGGCGTGAGTGACATGGTGCCGGTAGATTTTCTGGAAACCATGATGCAGCAAACGCAAAGTACGGCGAAGTGTGTCGATGCAATTCTCACAGCAGCGTTAGATGCAGGCGGTAAGGACAATATTACAGCAATTGTTTTGGAAATAAACAGATAGAATTACAGGAGATGTAAATGGATGAGGAGAGATATCCAGCTCTGCCCTGGCAGGGATGGAAGATTGTAAAAAGGCTGGGACGAGGCGGTTATGGCAGTGTGTATCTGGCACAGCGGAATTCGGCGGGTGTCATGGAAGATGCTGCTGTAAAGGTGATTTCTTTCCCAAAAAATGAAGAAGACATTGAAGCTGATTTTACAGATGGATATGATCTTGTCAGTGTAAGAAATAAGTATAAAAATATGCTTCACAGATACGTAGATGAGTATCAGATCATGCTGGCATTTAAAGGGCAGACCAATATTGTCAGCTGCGATGATTTTGAAGCAAAACCGCATAAAGACGGAATTGGATGGGATGTTTTTATCCGTATGGAACTGCTGACCCCATTGACTACATTGATCAAACAGTATGCAGGAATTATTCCTGAGGAAATGGTTATAAAAGTCGGAAAAGATATCTGTTCGGCGCTGATGCTTTGTGATTCTAAAAATATCGTACATAGAGATATTAAGCCGGAAAATATTATGGTATCGGAATTTGGCGATTATAAATTAGGTGATTTCGGAATTGCCAGAACTATGGATCATACAACCCAGGCAACGACAGTAGGATCAGAGCGTTATATGGCGCCGGAAGTGATTAAAAGAGAAGAATACGGAAAAGAGGTAGATATTTACAGTCTTGGACTGGTGCTTTACTGGATGCTGAATAACCGTAAGCGTCCGTTTATCGATGCGGATCATTTACCAACTCATGATGAAATTGAACTGGCACAGGCAAGGAGAGAAAAAGGGGATCCTTTGCCACGACCTAAATATGGAAGCAGGGATTTACAGAATATCGTTTTGAAAGCTTGTGCATATGCACCAAAAGACAGATTCTCTTCTGCCAGAGAAATGTACCAGGCGTTGGAGGTATTACAATCAGGTGGAAGTATACCAGAACTGCCGAAGCCTGAACCACCCGGAAAACCGAAACTGCCGGATGATGAAGGCGGGCTGCTGGGAGGATGGATTTCAGCAGAAGATGGTAAGGAGAATGGAAAGAATTTAGATGATGAGGATGAGTGGAGTTCTGTACATGTCACTGAAGAGAAAAGGAATATAGAAGAAGGACCTGCTGTTTTAGAAGGAGCTTATCCGGATGAGCAAGAACTTAAAACGATAAAGAAGGTTTTAAATATCTGCACAGTTATAATGGGAATCTGTACGTTTGGAATTGCTTTGTTATGGTGTATTCCTATCAGAAAGAAAATTCTAAACAGAATAGACAGACGAGAGCCAATCAGCGACGGATTAAAGATAGCGGCTACTATGATCGGACTTATACCGGGGCTGTTACTTCTTGTAAATGAAGATATTTAATTAAAGTGGCTGGAAAGTTGTCCAATCATAAGAGAAACAGGAAAAGAAAGGAAGAGAGAGTATGAGGAATCGAAAAGTTAAAATTTTTGCACTTGTTATGGCAGGTTGTCTGTGTTTATCTGGATTAACAGGATGCGGCGGTGGAATTAAGATGACAACTGACGATACATCGTCCAAATCAGATAGCGGATTGATGGGATCTGCAAAAAAAGAAGCAGATAAAAGTGATGAATCAGAAGCAGATTCTGCCGATGAAAAGGATAAAATAAGTGATGATATGATTGGGCGCTATGTATCCCAGGGATATGAAAATCCTTCCTTTGGATTTGCAATTAATCTCCCGGATACTTATACATTGGAAAATAGAAACAATGTCGCACTAAACGATGAGGACATTGTAGAATCTTCTAATTCAGAAGGCACTTATGATTATTTAAAATCTTTAATTTCGTTGGGAAGTGCGGTAGTTTTTTCGGCAGAGGATGGGAATACATATATTGAATTGAACATTCAAAATGCAGCGGTTTTAGATAAAACAGCTAAATGGGATGAAGAAAAGAATATAGCGGAAAATTCAGTGATGACTGAGGAGGATGCTAAAAAATTGATGGGAGAAGATGCACAGGTTACTGAATTTCAAAATAATGTGGAAGAAATCACATTTTTGGGTGAGAAACATTATGCGGCACAATATACATTTAAGAACTATGATGTTTCGTATTATGGTGTGACTGTGTTTTTGGTGAATGAGCAGGATTCACAGTATATGTTAGCTGTCAATATAATTGGAGTAGATCTGAATGTAGTAGATCAGGCGGATCAGTTCTTTAGTGTATATACGGAGTAAGGTGAAGGGGAAAAAAGAAAGGTATGAAAAAGTTTTGTGTATTGTTTAGCCTTTTGATGTCTACAATGGTGTTTACAGCATGTGGAGCTGGCATTAAGTATAGTAGTGACAGTAATAGTAGTAATAGTAGTGGTAGTAAGCAAACTAAAAATGCAGAGCTGGTGGATTTAGGATCAGATCCGCAGGCTTATATGCTTTACGGGACCTATCGGAATGAAGAAAATTATAAAGATGAAGATGGTTCCTATGCGAATGAGCATGCGGATGATTATGACTATATGACTCTGCAGCTTGAGGATTCGGAAAAATATGAGGTGCAGATTCTTCCGATACAGATATATGCAGACACTGATTTCCTGATTTATGACCTGTCTGGAAAAACAGACAAAGAACTGAAAGAAGAGGAAGGTCTGACAGACCAGCAGATTGGCGCATTGCATGAATATTGGCAATATAATCACATTCGTGCCTCTTTTGTCGAAAGAAAAAAATATAGTGAGGATGGAGAATATTCTTATTCGGTAAATACTCTCTTCACATTTGCCTACGAAGTAGTAGGAGACAAACTCTATATGGGATTAGAAGCTTTGATTATGGATGATGAGGATGAAACTAATCTGGGATATCATGTACAAGATCGCAAGGATTGGGTTGAATACTCTTATGGCTTCGACGGTTTGGATTTAATTTTGTCTAAGGACGGAAAAAGTACAAGACTTAGATCTGCGGATATACTTTATGCAGAAAAAAAGAATGAAGGACTTTATGAATGGGGATATGCCAAAAATTCTAGTTCCGGATATGATGGGATAGTTCATTTGTCTTTGAACACGGAAGACGGTGATGATTCTTATATTGAGTGGGCAGATGGAAGAACAGGTGAGAATGTAAAAACACAGATTGATGGCAATCAGTTTACTCTTACCTGGGACAGCACCTATCGTTACGATTATGATCTTGGAGAATCGGAGGAAGGAGAAGGTGGAAAAATCACAGGGATTTTCCTGATTACTAACCGACCAAATGGAGGAATGGATGGAGGCTTGTCCATCTGTGTTGATGGAAAATGGTATCCTTATGTTTATGATTTCACTGCATATTGGAATGGTGAATTAAGTGATAATTTAGAGACAGATGCTGATGTGAGCAGTATGAGTGAAGATGAGCTGGGAGAGTTAAAAGAAAACCAGACAGCAGTCTCAAGCGGACTCATGGGAGCCTTCAAAGAGCAGGGACTTGATTCTACGAAGATAGACGAGTCGACGGGAACAGTACAGATGGATAATAATGTGCTTTTTGCCTGGGATAAGGCAGATTTGTCAGAAGAGGGAAAAGCTTATCTGGATCAATTCCTTGCAGCCTATGTACCGGTAATATCCAGTGCGATAGAAGATGGAAAAGTATCGACAATCGTGGTGGAGGGGTATACCGATTCAGCAGGAGACGAGGCTTACAATTTAAAACTCTCTGAGGAAAGAGCAAAGACTGTTGCAGATTATATTAAAGCAGGTTATCCGGAACTTACGAATGCTATCGAGGTTGTCGGTAATGGAGCAAATAATCTGATTCTGGATGGAGAAGGAAAAGAAGACGCTGCAGCATCAAGACGTGTAGAAGTCAGATATGTCCTGAAGACAGAGTAGTGAAAAAAATCAAACATAAAATAATATAATAGGAAATAAGAGCAGACACATAAGGAGAAGATAATAATGGCGGAAAAAATTGATCTTAATACACTTCCGAAGGGACTTACAAAGGAAGAATTTACAGCTTTGCCTAATTTTAAAAAGATACGTTCTTTTTTTACCTGGGCTGGTGTGGTATCTATTGGATCAGGGGTATTGATTTGTTCAGAGTATGGAAAGGTATGTCAAAGCGTACTTCGGGCTGGAGGAAGCCTTGAGGAGGTAAACCAGCTATGGGCAGTAAAGCTTAATATGCTGTTTATGATTTTTGATATTGTTATGGGAATACTCCTGATAAAAAAGAAAACAACAAAAATGGCGTATATTCTTGCTATAACAGAATTGGTCTATATAGTTCTGGTACTTGTATTAGGCGGGACGATAGGTACTGGGGCTATAGCCTTTTTACTTGCTTTAGCCGGTGCGATCCGGATTGATAAAAAATGGAAACAGTATCAGGAAATATCAGGTGGAAGCAATCAGTTAAAACATACTGGGAATAGTACAGCCGGAACAACACAGAACAACACATATACAGAAATTCACACATCCGAAACTGCTAATAATGGAAGCACCTGGCAGCAGGCGGAAAAAAATAATGATTTTGTATCAGCTGACAGCCCTAAAAGTCTGGAGGAAACACTGAACATTTATAAAAAAGAAAAAAGCTGGTCTGCAGAAAATGATATGATAGAGACTTTGAAGAACAGCAAAGTATGGGTTCCATACATTAGTGAAAAAAATCAGCTGGATATTCTGAAAAATGGAGAAAGATATTATCTTCCAGTGTTTACAAGTAGAGCGGAAATGAAAGAATATGGAAAGAAATTTTCTCAAAGAGAGTTACGCTTTTCTGATGTGATGGATATGGCAAAGAGATCACAATATGCATTAACAGGTCTTGTCATCAATGCGTTTACTGATTCTGTTATTTTGGACTGGAATCAGCTCGGCACGATAAATCCTGGTGGCGATGACGAAGAAGAAGAAACTATGTATACGAGATAGTTGCAAAGAAACCTTACTGATATTCAGAAGTAAAAAACTGAAGATCGGTAAGGTTTTTTACTTCTGAAATTTGGAAGTGATTTTTGCGGAATATTTGAAATAAGAACAACAAATACCCATATGAAAAAATAGGTCTTACTGAATGAAATGGTTCAATTTAGTAAGACCTATTTTGAATTAGTATTTGTAAAATAAGTCAGTTTGTATACTTCTTGCATTATATTTATAAACCTATTTTTCACTATCTGGAGCGGCATTTGATAATGCTTTTGCATAATCTGTAAGTCGTGTTAATTGAGATGCGTTTAGGTTTTTGCATGTTTCGATGAGAAAAAACAGAGAAGGGGATTCATTTTGCACAACTACTATTCTATTTGGAGTCGGATCAGCAGATTTCCCAACGAGGTAATCTGTAGATGTTGAAAAAACTTCAGCCATTTTAGCAATAGTTTGTATAGAAGGATTACGTGAGCCTGCTTCATATCGCAGATATGCGGGCTGAGAAATTTGTACCCTTTTAGCAGCTTCTTGTTTGGTTATTCCCAGTTTTAGTCTACATTCTTTTAATCGTTCTTTATCTAAAATATCCATTACGTTTACTAATACTCCTGTTATTGTTGGAATAATGATATTTATATTTTATCATAAATAACTTGACAATACCATTAGTATATGGTTAATATAAAATATACCAATGGTATATTGGGGGGGGCGAAGAATGGGAAAAGAAGAGATTGGAAAACAGATTGACAGTAAGAAATTTAGTAAAACGATGCGGTGCTACGGAGATGCCAAACTTGGAAATATTATTAAAGAAATATACTATGACGGTATGAGAGAAGGCTATAATTTAGCCAAATTTCGATTAGAGTTGCTTAATGGTGTGCCACCAGGAGTAGCAGAAAAATATTGGGATGATAATATGGAAAATATTAGAAATGTTTTGAGTTTATGTGAACAGTACGAGGAGTGTGAATGATGATGAATAAAATGCGTGAAATATACGGTGTTGTAAATATGATATTGTTTCCTGAAGATGAGGATCCTGAGATGTTATCATTAGAACTTTTTTCTTCTTTTGCGAAGGCTAAAGAAAGAAGCGAAGAAATAATAAAAGAATTTATTGATGATTATGGTGAAGATTATATTGAGCATGCTACAAAGAAAAATCCAGTAGCAGTCATGGGAAATGGTGATGTGACAGGATATGTTTACATTGTAAAAACACATGCATTATAGCTATTAAATTTGAGTAAGAGATAGAAGAGCAGCTATTATATCTTGAAAAAAGTAATTTACGTAGCAATCAATAAAGAAAATTAAACCTTGAAATATGAACTTGTGGGTTCTGTTTTCCAGAATCCCAAGACACAGCTGGTTTTCTGGATGCTAGAAAAATCAAATTGTGGAGGTTTAAAATTTAGTTGTAGAGAAGAAAAATACTGGCTATAATATAAAAAAAGAAGAGAAATTTTCCCGAAACTTTGTGAAAACAAAGAAGTAAATAAGATAGTATAAAAGGATGTGACATTATGGTAAAAAAGGAATCTGTAACTATTAATGTTCCAACAGGAATGGCAAAATATTTGGTGACGTTGAATCCAGAAGCTGAGCTTACTAGAAATGCGTTATTGTTGTACCCATATATCTTGAATCAAACAATTTCGCATGGGCGCGCAGCGGAAATTCTTGGTATAAGAAAATCAGAGTTGATAGATTTATATGATAAGCTGGGTTATTCTTATTTTGATATGACAATGGATGAACTGGATGATGAACTGGATACTTTCAGGCGGATGAAGGAGAAGGAGGTTTCTGTATGATTGTTGTATCAGATACAACACCACTTATATCGCTTCTTAAAATCAAGCGTGTGGATTTGCTGAAAGAATTATTTGGAGAAGTATTGATTCCACAGGCAGTATTTGATGAATTGACAAGTGATAAGCGTTTTCAAGTGGAAGCAGATCAAATTTGTCAAAAGGAATTCATTTTTGTGAAGCGAGTAAATGTTCCAGAATCCGTTAATATCTTAAAAAAAGCAACTGGACTTGATCAAGGCGAGAGTGAGGCAATTGTTTTGACAGACGAATTGAAAGCAGATATCTTGTTGATGGATGAGGCAAGGGGGAGAAATGTATCTGCTCAAATGGGACTTAGTATAATGGAAACAATTGGAAAATGAAAGCCAGTAGATAGTATTACATTCCGTTGAAGTCAATAGATTCCTCTTTACTTTCCCGACACAACTGCTATAATATATCAGACAGCACGTAAAGGCAAAACAGAGAGGAATTCTATAATGGACATTATACAAAAATTTGGTAACGCAGTGAGCAGTATGTCTCTGGAGGATCCCGGGAAGGCGCGCAGGCTTCTTCTTACAGGATACCGACTTCAGGAGAAACGACTGCTCTTTTTTTCAGATAAAAAGCTGCCCAAGTCGGGACAGTATGTAGCAAGAATTGTTATGAAAAATATCATCCAGACACTTTCAAAGCCTGAAAATTCAGCGATGGTCAGCATCTTTGTTCCGGGAGAGCTTTTGACGGCGGCAGGGCTGACTCCGTATTCGGTAGAAGCAATGTCCTGCTTTATCGCGGGAACAAGATGTGAGCAGACATTTTTGAGAAAAACAGAAGAAGAGGGATTTCCGGAAACGATGTGCTCCTATCACAGAGTTTTCCTTGGAGCGACACTATCCGGACTTGTGCCAAAGCCAAAATGTATGATCTACACAAATCTAGCATGTGACAGCAATATGATGACCTTCCCGTATCTGAAGCAGAAAAATATGCTTCCGGGATTTTTTATAGATGTACCATATGACAAGAACGAAGATTCTGTAAAATATGTGGCAGATCAGCTCCGGGAGTTGAAAGCATTTTTAGAAGATGTTACTGGAAAGAAAATTTCCGAAGAGGCAGTACGGCAGGCGGTCAATAACAGCAACCAGGCAGCCGCATATTATCATGAACAGCTGGCACTGCGCAAAGAACATGATCCGGTCACGAGCCTGACCAATGAGCTGTACGCGATTTTCATGTGCCACCTCATGGCGGGTTCGCAGGAGGCAGTCAAGTACACGAAATTGCTTCTGGAAGATGTGAAAAAGGCACCGAAGAGCGAAGGTCTGCATATTCTCTGGATGCATATGATGCCATTTTTGCAGGAACCGGTAAAGGATATTTTCAATTACAGTAACCAGATTCATATCAGTGCCTGTGACTTTGTGGCAGACGGATTTCAGAAGACATATTATGAAGATCCGTATGAGTCCATGGCAGAAAAGATGGTGAACTGCATTTACAATGGAAGCGTCAGGCAGAGAATCCAGAAGGCAAAAGAGCTTGCGGCACAGACAAATGTGGATGGAGGAATCCTTTTTACACATTGGGGATGCAAAGGTACGATCGGAGCTTCCAGCCTGATCAAAGAATCGCTTGAGGAAGCAGGGATCCCGACCATGATCCTTGATGGAGATGGATGTAATCCGGCAAACAGCAGTGATGGACAGATTTCTACAAGACTTCAGGCTTATATGGAGATGCTGAAGGTAAATAAAGCAGAAAAATATGCCGCAAATCACGGAAAGGGGGCTGGGTCAGATGATACATTATGTCTGTAAATATACGCCGGTAGAGTTATTGAATGCATTTGGAGAAGAGTGTGCCGTACTGGAGGAAATGCCGGAGAACTTTGAAATGTCGGATCAGATTGCACACGCAAATCTGTGCGGCTTTGGGAAATCTGTGATTCAGGCAGTTCTGGAAGGAAAGGTCAAGCAGCTTGTACTTGTGAACTGCTGTGATTCTGCGCGGAGAGTTTATGATATTGTAGAGAGCACCGGAAAATGCAATTTTTTATATATGCTGGATCTTCCGCATGAGGATAATGAATGTGAGAAGGTAAAGTATGCACAGGCAATCATGCGCCTGAAAAAAGCATACGAAAAATTTTCCGGAAAAACATTTGATAAGGAAGCATTTTTAAATTCATTTACAGAAAATGAGACAGAAATGAAGCCATACATTGGTCTGCTGGGTGTGCGTGTAACGGGTATTCTTGAAAAAATGATCCGGGATAATATTCAGATGGACGTGGACAATCTTACCTGCACCGGCGGAAGACAGCTTGCAGTTGTTCCGGAGCAGATGAGACAGATGGATGAAGAAAAAATGTTTCTGGCTTATGCGGATGCCCTGCTTTGCCAGATCCCATGTTTCCGAATGAATAACAACACTCGGAGAAATCAGCTGTATCTGGATCCAAACCTGAAGGGAATTATTTATCATACGATCAAATTCTGTGATTATTATGGATTTGAATATGCGAGCATTAAAAAGAATATCAAAGTACCGCTTCTGAAAATCGAGACGGATTTTACAAGTCAGAGCGCTGGACAGTTACTGACGAGAATCCAGGCATTTGCAGAAACGATTGAAGGATCGGAAGACATGGATCCGGGAAAAGGAATCAGTGAGGAGGCAAGAAAAAAGATGGAGTCAGGAATATATTATGTAGCAGGGATCGACAGTGGCTCTACAAGTACAGACGTTGTGATTCTGGATCAGGACGGAAAAATTAAATCTACGATGATCATTCCGACAGGCGGCGGAGCGATGATGAGTGCGGAGAAAAGTCTGGATCTTGCTGTAGAGAAGGCAGGAATTAAGGAAGAAGAAATCGTTAGAATTGTCACGACGGGATATGGACGTGCTTATATTGAAAGCGGGGATGACAGTATTACAGAGATCACCTGTCATGCCAAAGGTGCGCATTACCTGAACCCGAATGTGCGGACGGTGATCGATATCGGCGGACAGGATATCAAGGCAATCAGCATCGATGAAAATGGCGCAGTAAAGAATTTCCTGATGAATGACAAATGTGCGGCAGGAACCGGAAGGTTTCTGGAAATGATGGCACGGACTTTGGGACTTTCTCTTGAAGAGATGAGTACAAAAGGATTGGAATGGAAGGAAAATATTGTGATTTCCAGTATGTGTACGGTGTTCGCTGAGTCAGAGGTGGTATCACTTGTGGCTCAGAATAAAGATGTGGCAGATATCATCCATGGTCTGAATGTGTCGGTTGCTTCGAAAGTAGGAGCACTGGCGGCACGTCTTGGGAAAAAGAATCCGGGAGAATATATGATGACAGGCGGAGTGGCAAAGAATCCTGGAATCATCAAAGCACTGGAAGAAAAGCTGGATGCGAAATTGTATATTTGCGACGAGGCACAGCTTTGTGGTGCACTTGGAGCTGCATTGTTTGCATATGAGAAGTGCAGTGTGTAGAGGCTGTGTTTGTAATCACCGGACATTATTTTATATTGCATAAAAAAGAGAAACCTTACCAATTTTCAGACGTAAAAATTGAAAACCGGTAAGGTTTTTTACGCATATCGCCATGCAATATGCAATTATCTTTTATTTCATTGCATCTTTAATTGCGCCAAGCAGCTCTTCATAGGTTTCATATGCCGGGATCTGCGGATAATCCGCTTTGATCTTGTCTGTTGAACGGAATAAAAATCCTGCCTTACTTGCCTGGATCATACCCAGATCGTTGTAAGAATCCCCACTTGCAATCGTTTCAAATCCGATGGATTGCAGTGCCTTTACGGTTGTTAGTTTGGAATTTTCCACACGCATCTTGAAGTCTGTGATCTCGCCGTTTTCTGCAATTTCCAGACTGTTGCAGAAAAGCGTCGGATGACCAAGCTTTTCCATGAGCGGCATTGCAAATTCGGTGAAGGTATCACTAAGAAGGATTACCTGGGTGAAGGAACGTAGCTCATCCAGAAAGTCTTTTGCGCCCGGAAGTGGATCAATCTTGGAAATTGTTTCCTGAATTTCTTTGATCCCGAGACCATGCGCTTTTAAAGTATCCAGTCTCCAACGCATCAGTTTGTTATAATCAGGTTCATCTCTTGTGGTTCTTTTCAGTTCCGGAATTCCACTTGCTTCTGCAAATGCAACCCAGATTTCCGGTACAAGTACTCCTTCGACATCCAGACAAGTAATATACATATGTTAACCCTCCTGTACTTTCTGTTTTTTGCTTTCTATCATACCATATATCTGTTTATTTTGCATTCTTTTTTGTAATTGATTAAAAATTGTGGAAGAGAAACCTGTATAAACTACATGATGGTATGGAAAACCATGTAAAGAAGTCAGTCGGGAAAATTGCGGGTTCCATTTTGGAATGTGTGCGAACCGGAAAGATATTGACGATAAATTTTTTCAGGGACTATAATATAAGTATCTGTGACAAAAGAGGGATGTTTCGGAATGAATCATTGAAAAAAGAAAATCTGCCGAAACATATTTTGCTCAAATTGCATAAAGGAGAAAAAGGATGAATAACTTTATTTTTGAAAATAAAACGAAAGTATATTTCGGGAAAGGATGTGTCGGCGAGTATTTGCCGAAAATCGCTGCGGTGCATGGGGATAAGGTTCTGCTTGCCTATGGCGGCGGCTCGATCAAGAAAAATGGAGTTTATGAGGAAGTCATAGCGGCACTTGAAAAAGCCGGGAAAACGATCATTGAATTTCCGGGGATCATGGAAAATCCGACTTATAAGAAGGTGCTTGAAGGCACAAAGCTGGTAAAGGAAAAACAGGTGGACTGGATCCTTGCAGTCGGCGGTGGTTCGGTTATGGACTGTAGCAAGGCAATTTCCATGGCAGCGGTCAGCGAGAAAGATGTGTGGGATGAGTACTGGGCGAAGAAGGGTGTTGTGGATTTTGAACCGATGCCACTTGGCGTGATCGTAACAGCGTCCGGAACAGGCAGCGAGTGCAACGGGGGAGCAGTTATTACCAATGAAGAGGTCATGATCAAGACAGACCGGGATTATCCGAAATGCAATCCGGAATTTGCATTAATGGATCCGACTTACACTTATACTGTTCCGACAAAACAGATGGTGGCAGGAAGCTTTGATATCCTGTCTCACGTTATGGAGACTTATTTCAGTGAGCCGGATGAGGATAACGTATCAGATGATATTTCGGAAGTTCTGATGCGCGGCGTGATAACAAGTCTTCGTGCGGCATTGGTAAATCCGGAGGATTATACAGCAAGAAGTAATCTGATGTGGCTGTCTACCATGGCGGAGAACCGGATCATCAAGCTCGGCAAAAAATGTGATTTTGAATGCCATCAGATGGAGCATCAGATCAGTGCTTATACCAACTGCAGTCATGGATGTGGACTTGCTGTGCTGCATCCGGTTTATTATCGGCATATCTGTCAGGCAGGCGCAAAGAAATTTACCCGATTTGCGGAAAATGTATGGAAAATTCCGAGAAATGGACGTACCGATGAAGAGATGGCTGAAGCTGGCGTAGAGGCATTGGCTAATTTTATCAGAGAGATCGGACTTCCGACAACACTTCGGGAAGTAGGCGTGGAGAAAAAAGAGGATCTGAAAGAAATTGCGGATTCTTGTTATCTGGTGGATGGAAGTTATAAGAAGATGACACATGAGGAGATTCTGGAAATATTTCTGGAGTGCTTCTAAGGACAATAGCTAAAAGGTGATATTGATTCACTGGGGCTTCAGAAGCCGTGCTATGTGGATGAACAGACGCACTACCGCTATTATGACATCAAGCAGAATGCCTGTCTGGACATGATTCAGTATATGAAAGAGCTTGGAATGGAACTGAAAGAGATTAAAGAGATCCCTGTGCCGGAAAGGGTACAGGGATCTCTTGTCTCAGGTAGTAAAATTTCTATACTGGATGGATATCTTGGTTAAGGTGATCTGAAGTGTTTTGAGGATTTGTTTCCTCCGAGTGTTCATTCACCGGAAGATATTCATACTTCGGAATGAAATCCCGTTTATCGTACAGTTTATAATACTGAATGAAAATACGGTCCATAACTTTTGGAATCTGACTTTCATCTGATTCAAATAAAATGATCAGGTACTGCAGGGCACTATACCGTGTACACACGTCAATCCTACGGATCTTGTGACGGATCGCTTCCTCCATGTATTCCAGTGCCTGTTCAATATTTTCGATATACATCATAGAATCCGGAGCGGTTTCCATTGTGACCATGACCAGGAAACAATGGTATTTATGTCGTTCTCCAAGCTGGTTGATGTACTCATAAATCTTAGAAAATTCACGGTAATTAAGATTAAGTGCTCCGGAATAGTTTCCGCTGTTGCGAAGTACTTTTGCCACAAGGGAAAGATCCTTTGCCACGCTGGAAACCGGGAATACGGTATTGCCCATCTGCTGATAGAAAAAGAAGTTGTGTTTTCCGTTTTGCTTGACATAATAGAGTGCTTTATCTGCTTTGGAAGAACACTCGTCAAAGGAATCTCCCTTGGTACACATGCAAAGTCCGGCAGAAATGGATGCAACACGGATCTCAAGATCTTTTTTCTTCTCGGAATCAAAGCGGGAAAACAGGGTTTCCATAAGCTCGGCTATTTCATTTTTACCGGCATCCGGTACAAAAAGAAGGAATTCATCGCCACCAAGCCTGCAGCCAACCGAATTTCCGATATGCTCGGAGAGGAGAGCTCCAAGTGCTTTCAGTGCACGGTCTCCGGCTTTATGACCGTAGATATCATTTATCTTTTTCAGATTATCCATATCCATAAAGATCAGACAGCCATTGTGCTCCTGCATCAGCTGTGCAATCATTTTCTGACCGGTATTTCGCATAGGGAGTCCGGTAAGAAGATCAAAATTTTCTACTTCCTCCTGGCTCTTCATCGTATTCATAACATTGGAAATGAAGTTGCTGATTTCAAATTCCATGCCAGGAAGAGCTGGCTCGTCATCAATTTCCAGATAAGTATCTGTGATCGTCAGACGATTCTCATCCATCAGTCTGAGAAAAATATCTGCGATTTCCGGATCGAACTGAGTTCCTCTGTTTTTGCGTATTTCTTCATAAATTGTTTCTTTTGGAAGAGAATTACGGTAAATACGGCGGGAATTCATTGCGTCATAGCTGTCAGCAACAGCAACGATTCGCGCATGGATCGGAATTTCTTCACCTTTTAGACCGTCCGGATAACCATGGCCATCATAACGTTCATGATGAGATCGGGCAACTTCGGTTACATGATTGATGAGCGAAACATTTTTCAAAATCTCAGCACCAATAACCGTATGTTCCTTAATAACAGCGTACTCTTCGTTTGTCAGTCTGGATGGCTTGTTTAAAATAATATCAGGGATGCCGACTTTTCCGATATCATGCAGATGAGCGGCATGTCGGAGATTGACGATTTCAGAGCGATTCCAACCCATTTCCTGCGCAATCAGTGCAGAGTATTCCGCAACACGATGGGAGTGCCCTCTGGTGTATTCGTCCTTGACCTCGATGGTTGTAGAGAGAGTCTGCATCATCTGTAAGGAAATTTTTTCCATCTGCCGTTTACGTTTCAAAAGCTCCTCTTTTTGACGATGCATTTCAATGGTATGCACATTCTTTATTGTACGGATAATGTTAATGAAAAGAAGGATCAACATGCTGACACCAATAAAAAGACCGGAAATCAAAACTACAAAATATGTAGAAATGGATTCGATGGCGATGGCAAGCATTGCAATGATCAGGCCAATCAGCACCAATTTGTTTTTCCGGTATTCTTTCTTTCGCATATCCAGACAGAAAGTCAGGAAAACCAGAAAGAAGGTGACTGCAAGAATCACGTGGGCGCCCGGCAGAGTTTCAATAAAATCAGCAGTGCCAGTCAGATGAAGAACCAGACAGATCAAAAAGTTACCAAATGCCGCACAGCCGAGGTAAAAGTAAGGCTTTTTATAACGCCCCTGCTGAATGAGATCTGCATAAAAAAGTACCGGGATCGGAACGAGCATGATCATCACAAAGCATAAAGTCCCCAGTGCAGATGGATTCGGAACTATAAGCTGTCTGAGCTTGGATTCGCCGAGCATCCATGTAGCTCCCATGGTCATGCACCATCCAAGATATTCCATATCGAATTTTCTGTCATAGACAATTCCGAGTGCGATACTGAAAAGGATGGTAATGATACCGGCGAACAAGATAAAGAAAGCAATAATAGTCTCAAGCCCGTAAGATTCAAAAATATATTCCCAGATATCACTCTTGTCTCCGAAATAGATCTCATTGACTACACCGGAATAGTTAGAGGTATTGGTAGTCAGCTCAATACGGAGTTCTTTTCCTGCATCTGCTGCTGAAGTAGGACAGAAAACATAACAGCTGGCAGAATTTTTCCCAGTCAGTCGATGGTCTTTGGTTGAGTATTCAGTGCGAAGCACTCCGTCAATATAGAAACGGATATCCTGCAGAGAGGAACGTATAGCAAGTGAACTTTGTGTATAATTTTCAGGAAGTGTTGTGGTAATGACCATAGTCTCTTTTGCAGGAACATTGTAATGTCCGGGGACGGCAATCTGTTCTTTGCTTCCATCGGAGTGAATCCAGGTAAAAGTACCACGATATGTGATGTCGCTGGATTGGATTTTGGCATTGTGATTGTTAATTCCTGTGAATTGTATTACCAGAAACCAGATAAGTATCAGGAACATCAGAAGATAGTAAAATCCGATCTGGATTTTGCTTATTTTATAGTTTTCTTTTGTCAAAACAGAGACTCCTTATCTACAATTTTGGTCTATTTGAAGATATTATACGATGTGAGTGTCAAAAGTGAATTTTGCCACTTACTGATGTAACCGGATTGCTCCATTGCTACGCAATTCCTACAATCCTTAAACATCATTATACTATTTGCGGACAATATTTGCAATTAAAGAGAAGGAGGAATGGTGGAAAAAGACAGGTCATGGCAGTTGAGAAATACCAGAAGATAGATTATAATTTTCATAAAATATTGATACCAGGGTCAAAAGGTCAGAAAGCCGATGCAAGCTTGCTCGCAAGAGGTGTTTTGACCTCTTGACCCGCCAAAAATATGAGTAAGTAGCCATTGTTTAAAGAAAAATGAGCGGATTACGAAAGTTTTTGAAGATTGCGAGAGTGCAAAGCACGTAGCGATCTGGTATCGAAGGGGTCAAAATACCTTTTGACCCAAACATCAAAATATTTTGTATATGAAAGGGAACGTAAAATGGTAAAATTAAGCACACTTTGTTATATTGAACAGGATGGAAAATATCTGATGCTTCACCGGACTGTCAAAGAAAATGATATCAATAAAGACAAGTGGATCGGAGTAGGCGGTCATTTTGAAAAAGGGGAAAGTCCGGAGGAATGTCTTCTTCGTGAGGTATGGGAAGAGACAGGATACACGCTGACATCTTGGAGATATCGTGGGATTGTAACCTTTGTATATGGCGAAGATGTAGTAGAATATATGTCGCTTTATACGGCAGATGGTTTTACAGGAACGCCGATTGCGTGTGATGAAGGAGAACTGGAATGGGTAGAAAAGTCTAAGATCGGAGAACTGGAATTGTGGGAAGGGGATCGGATCTTTTTTGAACTCCTCGAAAATGAGCAGCCGTTTTTCTCATTAAAGCTTGTATATAACACAGATGATGTTCTGGAATATGCAGCGTTAGATGGAAAAGAGATGAAAGATTTCAGAAGAAGAGAGTGTTAAAGTGGAATGTCGAATAGTGTGAAAAAGTTACGAAAGTAATGTTTTGGCATGGAATGTTGAGTCTGCTCATTTGGATAGTGTATGATGATAAAGATTCTCATTAAATGAAGGGGGAAAAGAGAATGTACAGTGAGTTGACAAAGATGGAAGGGAAAAGGATTGTAATCCGCACATTCGGTTATTTTGATATTTTTGTGGATGGGGAAACGATTCCTTTTTCATGTAAGAAAGCCAAAGAACTGTTGGCACTTCTGGTTGACAGAAGAGGAGGATTTGTGACGACGGGGGATGCGATCAGTTATTTATGGGAGGATGAATGTACAGAAAAAAGAATAAAAGATAAATTCCGCAAAGTGGTAAAAGAACTTCGGAGAACGTTAAATGCATACGGAATCGAAAGAGTCCTGCACCGGGTAAATCAGGAGAGCCGTATCCGCACAGAGCATGTGGAGTGTGATCTGTATGACTACCTGGAGGATGAAGAAAAACATAAAAAGCTGTTCAAAGGAGTGTATATGACGAATTACAGCTGGGCGGAAAACACTTTGGGAACGTTGTTGAATCAAAAAGAATAATGGGAAATATAGCAAAAATCGGGAGACTGTTATCAGACAGCCTCCCGATTTTTTTGAAGAGATTTTATTGGACTACACATTCTTTGTACAGTTTTTTGATTGTGAATGTCTGCTGTAAAAGGAATAAAAAATGAATGGTTCAAAAGATTTTGTAAAAGAAACGAAAAAAGGATGAAAAAGAAACGGTTTTTGGACGGAAAAGAAACGGAAAACGGTTGTATGGATGTGTAAAATGAGGAAAGGATCCGAAAATAAAAAGAAAGAGAGGAAAAAGAATGAGACAATTGAGACGGCTGTTATCCGTTTTGGTAATGGCAGTAACGATCGTGGGGATGTCGATGACGGCATTTGCACAGGAAAGTGTATCGGGGGCAGGAGGTAATGGCAGTATTACGATTGAGAATGCATCAAAAGGGATTCATTATACAATTTATAAGATATTTGATGCAAAAGTGAATGCGGAAGGGACTTCGGTGGCATATACAAAAAAAGATATTTCTGAAAATCCTTATTTTAAAAAGGATTCAGCAGGAAATATAACTGCGACTGAGGATGCATATGAAGCTGGATCTAAAGAGCAACTTTCTGAAGGGGCAATTGCCTGGATAAAAGAAAATGGAAAGGAAGTATGCAGTGAAACTTCCGATGGCTCTATATTAAAATTTACCGGTCTTCCATACGGCTACTATTATGTCACCAGCACTTTAAAAGATGGCGGTATGATCATGGTAACGAGTGTTGCAAAAGATGCGCAGATCGTGGACAAAAACAGTAAGGAGCCGCAGTGGACTCCGGGGAATGACGGGAATGCCGGAGGGAAAAGTATTGTACTTGACGATGGTAAACAGGTAAAGGAAAATAATGTCAGTATCGGTGAAACGGTTCATTTCCGTTTACAGATCAACACCTCGAATTATGTTGCAGACAAGCAGATCAAGGAATTCATCATTGAAGATACTCTTCCGACCGGATTTGATGCAGCAAAGATCACATCTGTGATGATTGAAGAAGAACCGCTGGAACAGTTTGAAAATACAACTTTCCCGGTTACGATCCCTTGGGCAGCGGATGAAGGAGAAAATGGCTGGAAAAATCTTTATGATACCGGGACAAAAATTACCATTGATTATACGGCTGCGTTAAACGATAAAGCAGTGATCGACGGTGAAGGAAATAAGAACAGTGCCAGATTTTCATGGAATTATACGACAGAGGAACAGGGAAAAAGCTCGATAGAGGATTCTACAACAACAGATACCTATGCGGTTGTGATCCAGAAGGTCAATGAAAAAGGAGAGGCACTTACCGGAGTGGAATTTGAAGTGCCGTTCCCGGTTCAGGCAGAAGAAGAAAGCGGTGTGTATACTGTAAAAGGCGGACAGACCGGAACCGGAAAGGTGAAAGCCGGAAGTGATGGAGCTGTGGTGATCAAAGGTCTGAAGATGGGTGATTACAGAGTTACAGAAACAAAAGCACCAGAAGGATATAACAAGCTGACGGAGTCATTTCTGGTAAGTGCCGAAAAGATCAGGGCGACAAGAACGGACGCCAGCACATATCTTGATGAAAACGGAAATGTTACAGAAAGCGAGACTGGGACAAAGGTAACTTATACAAATGAAGATTTTGCAGCAAAGGTAAAAGTTGTTGTAAATAAATCAGGAAAACTTCTTCCGGGGACAGGTGGAACAGGTGAAATGCTCTTTACGGTCAGTGGAGTACTGATTGCAATTGTTGCAGGAGTTGTCCTGTTGAATACAAAAAGACGAAAACGAATTGTATGATAGTGAATAAGCCGGAACGAAGGGGAAGACTTTTCTTTTTTATATGGACAGGAATCCTTTTTGTGGGAATCGCGGTCATGCTCTATCCAAAAGTCGGAAAGATCTGGAATGCCGGTCGGCAAAGCAGGGTGGTAGATGGATATGAAAGGTCAGTGGAGAAGCTGGATGCCAGGAAGGAAGAGGAAATGATCGCACAGACAAGAGCGTATAATGTGATGCTTCTGGAACAGAATAACCCAGTGCCGAATGACAAAAATGCTGATAGTTATGGAGCACTTTTGAATATGACATCTGACGGTGTGATGGGATATCTGGAAATTCCGGAAATCCGGGTGAAACTTCCGATTTATCATGGAACGGGTGATTTTGCAATCTGCAATGGCGCAGGACATGTGGAAGGAAGCAGTTTCCCGATAGGCGGAAAGGGAACACATGCGGTGCTTTCTTCCCACAGAGGACTGCCGGGGGCGAAACTTTTCTCGGATCTGGACAAGCTGAAGGTGGGAGACTATTTTACAATTACAGTGCTCCGGCAGACGATTTTCTATCAAATCGATCGGATCGATATTGTAGAACCGGAGGAAACGGGACTGCTTGCCCTGGATAAGGAGAAGGATTACTGCACATTACTGACATGTACGCCTTACGGTATCAATACCAAACGGCTTCTGGTGCGGGGCGTACGCTGTGAGGTGACGGAGAGAGCGGAGCCGATCCGGACAGGCGAGAAGACGTATCGGAGATGGTATGCTGCAATCGGTCTTAATGTATTCGTGGCAGGCATGATCTTGTGCTGGAAAAGGAAGAAAAAAAGAAGAGGATAAATATAAATGAGGGGGATAAAAATGCAGACAGTATTTGCTGAAAAAACAGAAGACCGGTCGCTGGATGATAACAGACATATCGGGGAGCTTTTCTTTATCCGGATGTACTGGGAAAAAGGGAGGATTCCGTCTGGAAATATTCTGTACTGGAAGGATGCCAAAAGAGAGGATGCACAGATCAATTTCACAGGATTTGACGGGCTTTTGCTGTATCTGGATGAAACTTGCGAGCAGAATGGTGTGCTTCTGAGAAAAGCGCAGGTCAGACGATGCCAGAAAAGAAGACGTTATCTGGAGACTGGGAACGTGCCGGACATGGAACAGATGAAAAAATCGGGGCACGCAGCAATCTTCTGGTTAAAGGTGATGGGAAGAGAGTTTGCCTCGTTTCAGGGAATTGTCCACATCTGGGGAAGGGATTATCCGTACCGGAGCGGATTTGAACTGATTATTCTGCTGAAAGATATTGTAGGATTTACAGAGAGGCGGGGGACAAGAAGAAACTGGATGGCGGAGAGAAGCTGTTGATGAATATTGCAAATAAGATTTTGCAAAATGATTTTTTCGTCTGCAAAGGATTGTGAAGTCTTAAAAGACATATTATAATGACATAAGAAACTACAGACAAGACGGACAGGAGATGCAGACAATGGAATTATGGGATATTTATGATGCAGATAAGAAACCAACAGGAAGAACGATGAAGCGCAATGACTGGTGTCTGAAGAACGGGGAGTATCACCTTACTGTTCTTGGCGTTGTAGCAAGACCGGACGGGAAATTTCTGATCACTAAAAGGGTAATGACGAAAGCCTGGGCACCGGGCTGGTGGGAGGTATCCGGCGGTGCTGCGCAGGCGGGAGAAGCGTCTTACGATGCTGTATTAAGAGAAGTCAGAGAAGAAACAGGACTGGATGTAAGCCAGGCAGACGGAGGTTATCTTTTCACTTACAAGAGAGAGAATCCGGGGGAAGGAGATAATTATTTCGTAGACGTGTATCGTTTTGTGATGGATATTGATGAAAAAGATCTCCATCTTCAGGAGGCAGAGACAGATGGTTATATGTTTGCAACATTAGATGAAATTAAGGCATTTGCGGCAGAAGGAAAGTTTCTGCATTATGACAGTATAAAGAAAGCATTTGAGATGTAAGTAAAATAAAAATCGGATTATCGGGGAAATGACAGATCGCCTGATAATCCGATTTTTTATAAAACAGAAACTCTGAAAAAATATGCAATACATAGCGAGTATCTGTTTCTTTCTGCTACTTGCAATATGATGCAATCACTTTCAACACCTTATCCATTTCCAGTGGCTTTGCGAGATGCTCATTGATTCCAGCATTCTTTGACTTCTGGATATCTTCCGCAAAAGCATTGGCGCTGAGGGCAATGATTGGAACCGTTGGGGCATCAGGGCGGGAAAGTCCGCGGATCGCCTTTGCGACATCCAGACCATTCATAACCGGCATCATAATATCCATAAGAATGATGTCGTATTCATATGGCTTTGATTTTTCAAAAAGCTGGACGGCTTCCAGTCCGTTGATGGCTGTGGATACATTAAGTCCTGCGGCTTCCAGAGAGAAAACAGCAATTTCAAGGTTCAGTTCATTATCCTCTACAACAAGAATATGAAGATCCGTAAGATTTGCGGGGTGGCTCCTGCGGCGCACTACTCATAAGTATTGGTAGAAGTATGATTTTCACTGGTTTCAAATACATAAGCACGGTCGGCGTCTGTAAATTCTCCGATCGATTTGAGCATAAAATTGATACCGTCAGCCAGATCTTCTGCTTCATGAAGCAGGGAAATCTGATCTGTCATAAAACGTTCGGCTTTCAGCTCAGCATATAAAGTTGCATTATCCTTGTCATTATTCATAAGGAAGTTCCTCTCAAGTAAAGTGTAAAGTTTATAAAATTACTTTACCTTGTTTTTGCGAATTCGTCCACGAAAAATTTAAAATACAAACAAATTGTCTGGTGGTTGAAAAAAAGAAGGAATGATTCTATAATTTCAATTAGACGAAAAAAATTTTGTCAGGAGATAACAGGAGGAAAATAAAATGGCTTGTACAACAATACTGGTTGGAAAAAAGGCATCGTATGACGGTTCTACGATGATCGCAAGGAATGATGATTCACCGTCAGGCGCTTATATGCCGAAAAAATTTGTGGTGATTCATCCGGAAGATCAGCCGAAGGTATATGAATCAGTGATTTCGCATGTGAAAATAGAATTACCGGAGAATCCGATGCGTTATACCGCCATGCCGAACGCAGTTAAGGGGGAAGGAATCTGGGCGGCAAGCGGGGTAAATGAAGCACAGGTAGGAATGACGGCAACCGAAACGATCACATCCAATCCACGTGTGCTTGGAGCGGATCCGCTGGTTACATATCAGCCGAAGTCAGACGACCAGGAAGAAATTGCAGGTGGAATCGGGGAAGAGGACATTGTATATATCGTGCTTCCTTATATCCACAGCGCAAGAGAAGGCGTGCAGAGACTTGGAAGTATTCTCGAGAAATACGGTACTTATGAGATGAATGGGATTGCATTCGAGGATGTAAATGAGATCTGGTGGCTGGAAACAATCGGCGGACATCACTGGATTGCCAGAAAAGTGCCGGATGAGGTTTATGTGGTGATGCCGAACCAGCTTGGAATGGATGAATTTGATCTGGAAGATGCACTTGGTGAGCAGAAAAATTATATGTGTTCTCCGGATATGAAGGAATTCATTGAGAAATATCATCTGAACCCGTCCATGGATGGAAGCTTAAATCCAAGAGATGCTTTTGGAAGCCATGATGACTCGGATCATGTATACAATACACCGAGAGCCTGGTTTATGGAACGTTACCTAAATCCAAATTCATACAGCTGGGACGGACCGGATGCAGATTATACACCAGTATCCGATGATATTCCGTGGTGTATGGTTCCGGAAAAGAAGGTTACAGTAGAAGATGTAAAATATGTTCTGTCTTCACATTATCAGGGAACACCTTATGATCCGTATGGAGCTTACGGGGACAAATCAATGAATGGTGCTTATCGTTCCATTGGTATCAATCGAAATGATTTTATGTCTTTGATCCAGATGAGACCGGATCAGCCGGAAGATTCCCGTGCAATTGAATGGGTGGCATTTGCATCAAATGCATTTAATGTAATGGCTCCATTCTATGCAGATATTGATGAAACACCGGAATATTTTGCAAATACGACAGGGGAAGTTTCAACAGAGAACTTCTACTGGTCAAGCAGAATGATCGCCGCGATGGCAGATGCTTCTTATAAAAAGTCTATTTTCCATATTGAGCGTTACCAGGAACATGTGATGGCAAAGGCACATCAGATCATAAACCGGTATGATGACGATCTTACGAAAGAAAGTGATATAGCAAAGCGTATGCAGATCAAACGGGAAGCGAACCGGGAGATTGCGAAGATGGTGAAGAAGGAAACTTCGGATACACTGTCTAAGGTTTTGTACGAACTGAGCAATCAGATGAAGAATTCTTATGCGAGATCGGATGCATAAATAAAATACGAGTGGGAAAAGAAGAGGGCAGAAAAATCATAAAATGATGTAAGTGTTAAAATAAGAAAAAAGTTGATAAAAAAATAATTTTATAAACAGAAAGGTTTGAATTTTGTAGACTAAGGTATTATAATAGCGTAGGAAGTTGAAAACTTCTTAATCAAATTCAAACAAAAGGCAGGTGAACAGAATGGACAGTTGTGATAGTCATGGGCGAAGTATATACGCAGGATGGGAAAATGGCAGCAGTTCATTCTGTTTGTTCGTATAGCATTTCTTATCCTGTTTTCCCGTATTGACATTCATAATTGAATATTGGATGAAAGACAGAAATGTGGAGAATTTTAGACTTTGATTCTGCATGTTTTTGTGCTGGAAAAGGATAAGGAGGGCGAAAGTTATGGAAAATACACAGGATTATCAGGACTACCAGGACTACAGAGCTGAGATCCTGGGCATTGTAAGAAGCAATGCCTCTCCGGGAATTATGAGAAACAAACTGGAAGACTACCATGAGAATGACCTTGCAGATGTATTCCCGGATCTCTCCGTTGCAGAGCGGCGGAAATTGTGCCGGATTCTGAATCTGGACATGCTTGCGGATATCTTCGAGTATATCGATGAAAAGCAGGCTGCTGAATATCTGGATGAGATGGATGTGCGGAAAGCAGCAGCAATTCTTTCCAGAATGGAAACAGATGCGGTTGTAGATGTACTGCGGATGATTCCAAAAGAAAAGAGAGCTCTTTTGCTAGAGCTGATGGATGATGAAGCCAGAAAGGATATGGCAGTTATTGCTGCATTCGATGATGAAGAGATCGGTTCAAGAATGACCACGAATTACATTGAGATCAGAGAAAATCTTACTGTAAAGCAGGCGATGACCGAACTTGTCAGTCAGGCAGCAAAAAATGACAATATTTCTACAATTTTTATGGTGACAGCGGATCACACCTTCTACGGTGCGATGGATCTGAAGGATCTGATCACGGCAAGACAGGATACACGTCTTGAGGATCTGATCGTGACATCATATCCATATGTATACGGTCACGAGCTGATCGATGACTGTATCGAAAAATTGAAAGATTATTCGGAAAATTCTATTCCGATCCTGGATAACGATAATAAACTTCTCGGTGTTATCACATCCCAGAGCATTGTAGATCTGGTCGATGATGAGATGGGTGAAGATTATGCGATGTTCGCTGGTCTGACTGCAGAAGAAGATTTGAAAGAGCCACTCAAAGAGAGCATGAAAAAACGTCTCCCTTGGCTGCTTGTTCTGCTGGCACTGGGAACAGTTGTATCTTCTGTTGTAGGTGTATTTGAGCAGGTAGTAAGCCAGCTGACGATCATTATGTGTTTCCAGTCACTGATCCTGGACATGGCAGGTAACGTCGGTACCCAGTCACTGGCGGTAACGATCCGTGTTCTGATGGATGAATCACTGACAGGAAAGCAGAAAGTAGAACTGGTATTCAAAGAGATGCGGATCGCATTTTCAAATGGTGCGATTCTTGGAATTTTATCATTCCTCGTATTAGGACTTTATATTGCACTTTTCAAAGGAAAGACCTGGACATTCGCGTATGCGGTATCCGGCTGTATCGGTCTGTCTCTGATGGTGGCAATGGTAATTTCTGGTGCGGTGGGTACACTGATTCCTCTGTTCTTCAAGAAGATCAATATCGACCCGGCGGTAGCATCCGGACCACTTATTACGACCATCAACGACCTTGTTGCAGTTGTAGCTTACTATGGACTGTGTGGTATTCTGCTGATCGGAGTGCTTCATCTGGCGGGATAATTATAAAAGAGAGTAAAACGAAGTGCGTGTAGGATATAAATGCTTTTACTGAATAAAACGGTAAAGACAGTACAGTATCCCACATGCATTTCTTTTATAGAAAATAAAAATAAAATAAATAGATAGAAACTATAGGAATGATTATCTATAGAGAAAAACAATTTGAAAATTAAAATATCTGGTGCTAGAATGTAAAAAGCATATCGGAATAATATCAGAGATATGTTAAAGGGAGGAACATTATGAAAAAAATGAAAAAATTTGCAGCTCTTCTCCTTGCAGTATCAATGGCAGCAGGTATGGTAGCCTGTGGAAGCTCAGATAAAAAGGAAGAGACTACAAAAAAAGAAGAAACCAAGAAAGACGACAAAGAGACAAAGAAACTGGAAGGAACTCTGAAGGTTGTTACAACAGGGGATGCTTATCAGCCTTTATTTGATAAGTTTACAGAAGAAGTAGGACCGAAGGTAGAATTCATTTCCATGTCTTCAGGAGAAGTTTTATCAAAGCTTAAAGCAGAAGGCGGAACACCTGCAGCTGACCTGTGGTTCGGGGGCGGAATCGATGCATTTATGGATGCAAAAGATAATGACCTTCTTGAAAAAGTAGATTTTGATGCAGCTGATGAACTTGCACCGGAATTCAAAGACAGTGATAATTACTGGTTCTCAAAAGGTGTTACTGTTGTAGGATTTATTGTTAACAATGATATTTTAAAAGAAAAAGGACTTGAAGCTCCTAAATCATGGGATGACCTTACAAAAGAAGAATATCAGGGAGAAGTCCTGATGTCTAACCCGGCTATTTCAGGAACAAACTACGCAGTAGTAAACGCTCTTCTTCAGACAAAGGGAGACGAAGAAGGTTGGAAGTATTTTGAAGCTCTTAACAAGAACGTAGATTACTATTCAAAACGTGGTTCAGATCCAAGTACGAAGACAGCAGCTGGTGAAGTTGGTATTGGTATCACATATATCAATGGTACACTGGATGAACTGAAAGAACAGGCAGATGTTGATGTAATCTATCCTTCAGACGGAATGCCATACGTTCCGGAAGGCGTTGCAGCATTTGCAAATGCAGACAATACAGAAGCTGCAAAAGCATTTATCAAATGGTTCTTCTCTGATGATGAGAACATGAAGATGATGGCTGAAATTGACAAGAACAATACCTGTCTTCTGGTAAAACCAAGTCTGAAAGGACTTGAACTGAACTTTGACAAGGATCAGCTTATGAAAGAAGATCTTTCTCTGTTCGGATCAAAGAGAACAGAGATCCTTGACAAATGGAGCACTCTGATGGGAGATAAAGGTGAAGAATAGAAAACCTAGAGAAAAACGGGCATCATTTTATGATGCCCATTTTTATAATATATTGGATTATTTTATATTAGCAGTGCTGGTAGCAGGTGTGTTGATCTTTATTCTGTATCCGCTTCTTTGCATGATCAGACAAAGTTTTGTGGGAGAAGAGGGATTTTCGACAGAAGTTTACAAGAGCATCTTCAGTGCCAATCTGCAGCTTGTAAAAAACAGTGTTTTTGTAGGTGTTTTATCCGCATTCTTTTCAACAATTCTGGGGCTGCTTGTATCAATCTGTGTATGGACAGCAGGGAAGAAACTGGGCAAATTTCTGGAAGCGATTTTGCTGATCAGCATGGTTTCGCCGCCGTTTATTGCTTCGCTCGCTTATATCCAGCTTTTCGGAAGAAACGGTCTGATCACAAAAGGAGTGTTCGGACTTTCGCTGAACCCGTATGGATGGCTTGGTGTTGTTGTAATGCAGACGTTATTCTTTTCTTCATTAAATGCACTGATGATTATCGGAATGCTGAGGAAAATGGATATGTCGCTCGTAAGGGCATCTTTTGACCTTGGAGCATCCTCCGGGTATACATTGTGGAGAATTGTTGTACCACTGTTAAAACCGGTACTACTCAGTTGCTTTTTGCTTTCGTTTATCCGGTCGATCGCTGATTTTGGAACGCCTGTTGTGATAGGAGGACGTTTTGAAACAGTTTCGACGGAAATTTATATGCAGGTAATCGGATATTCCAGACTGGATAAGAGTGCGGCACTTAATGTACTGCTTCTGATCCCGACGATTCTTGTTTTTATCCTGTACCGCTATCTAATGCAGAAAAATGAAAAAGTCATCAGCGGAAACAGTAATAAGACGGTAGAAGCGGGAGATACATTCCGGGTTCGTGGGCTGTCAGCAGTGATTGTATGGCTGGGCGCAGGTATCTTTTTTGTAATGATGGCGCTTGAATACGGATCCATTTTTCTAAACAGTTTCAGTAGAAATTTACGTGGGAAAATCACATTTACAACGATGTATCTGGACGCACTTCTGGAACGGAATATGGATACATTTATCCGAAGTGTGGAATATGCGTTTATTGTGGCAATAGTCGGCAGTCTGATCGGTATTTTACTTTCGTATTATATTGAAAGACGAAAGATAAAATTTGGCGGAGTACTGGACTTTATTATTACACTTCCGTATATGCTTCCGGGAAGTTGTTTTGGAATCGGATATATTCTGGCATTTAATCATGAACCGTTAAAACTTACCGGAACAGCGGTCATTGTTATCTTGAATATGATCTATAAACAGATGTCAATTACAACGAAGGCTTCGGCATCCTCCCTTTTGCAGATCAGTACAGAGCTTGATGCAGCAGCGCGGGATCTTGGAGCGAATAAATTTCTGGTAATGAAAGATGTCATTCTTCCGAATGTAAAGCAGGCATTTGCAACGGGATTTATCAATAATTTTACAAGTGCGATGGTTACGGCAGGAGCAGTTATTTTCCTGGTGACACCGGGACAGAAGATTGCAGTATTTACATTATTTGATTGCATTAACACAGGTCGGTATGGAGAAGCATCTATGATTGCGACATTTATTATTGTGATCACAATTTCAGTAAATGTGCTGTTTTCGATAATTGTTGCATGGAAAGGGAAAAAGAAACGTGTATTTAGAACTGAAAAACATAAGTAAAAGTTTTGGTGAAAAAGAAGTAGTAAAAGATTTATCACTCTCCCTTCCAAAGGGAGAACTGTTGTGTCTTCTGGGAGCATCCGGCTGTGGAAAAACGACAACACTCAAAATGATAAGTGGATTTTTAAAAACAGATAAAGGGCAGATTCTGGTTGATGACCAGGATATCACCACACTGGCTCCGGAGAAGCGTCCGGTATCGACTGTTTTTCAGTCTTATGCATTATTTCCACATATGAGTGTTCTGGAAAATGTGATCTATGGTCTGAAGTTCCGTGGCATCCGAAAAAAAGAAGCCAGAGAAATGGGGATGGAATATCTGAAAATCGTAGATATGGAAGAATATGCCGGGGCATCGATCGGGGAAATTTCCGGAGGACAGCAGCAGAGAGTAGCACTGGTCAGATCTCTGATCACAAAACCGAAGGTGCTTCTTCTGGATGAACCTCTTAGTAATCTGGATGCGAAACTCCGGGTAAAAATGAGAGAAGAAATCCGTGAAATCCAGAAGAAATATGAAATTACAATGGTTTTTGTAACGCATGACCAGGAAGAGGCAATGGTACTTGGAGATCAGATCGCTATTATGGATCAGGGAAAGTTGGTTCAGATTGGAAAGCCGGAAGAAGTGTATCTGCATCCACAGAATGATTTTGCAAGAGATTTCCTTGGAATATCCAACCGTTTTACTGATATCCATGGAAATACAATATGCTGCAGACCGGAGGAACTGGAATTTGCAGCAGAAGGTTCTGTGAAAGGAATTGTAAGACAGGAAGAATTTCTTGGGTTTTACAGACAGTATTATGTTGAAACAATGAATCATGAACATATTATTGTACGGACAGACAGAAATATAAAAGTAGAAGCTGGCAAAGAAGTGCAACTTCGGGTGAAATAAAAAAGACACTGTGCAAGGTGACAATATCAGTTTGATATGCTACCCTGCATAGTGCCTTTTTTATTTTGAGGAATGACCGGTCAGACGTGCATCATCCCTGACATCACACAACCTCCTGCAGCACCGGCATTTTTCAGTTCGTGCAGTTGTGCTTCATCAATTTTGATTCCGCCAATGCCATAAACCGGAATCTGCACAGCTTGGCATACATTCTGCAGAAATGGAAGTCCCCGTGGCGGGAGCCCTTTCTTGCAGTCGGTAACATAAATATGTCCTGCTGTGAGATAGGAAGCTCCCAGCTTTTCCGCTTCGACTGCTTCAGAAACAGAATGGATGGAAGTTCCAACTGTATGAAAATCGGAAACCACTTTCGGATTTTCAAGCAAAAGTGGAAGTGGTAAATGTAGCCTGTCGCAGCCGAGTTCTCTCGCAACGGCTGGATAAAAATGCGGAATAAACGGAACTTTAAACTGTTCACAGATTTCCTTCACCTGCCGGGCAAGAGAAAAATATTCCTCTTCCGGCAGATCTTTTTCACGCAGGATCAGAGCTTTCGGATGCAGCTTGCAGACACGGGTAATCTGTTCTGTAAAAGGACGGGAACAGAGATGGCGGTTTGTTACGGCAATAAGATCTCTATACATAGATATAATCACTCATAACCGGCTGCATATTGTTGGAAAGAAGTGCCTGATAAACCTCATCTACGGAACGTCCGTCAGAAATCTCGAACTGGTCATCTCCCTTATCCTCAATATCATCCACATGGCTTCCGATTCCGGTGCTGACTCCGGCAGAGATTTTTGTTGCAGAAATCTGTACCAGATTGTCTCTTACACGCGCACATTCTCTTGTGGATACCGTAATGCTTGCAAATGGCATAAACAGACGATAAGCGCAGACTACCTGAAGGAGCTGTGGCTCATGGACGTCCATCGGATTGATCCGGTCGTTGTTGATGATCGGACGAAGTCTCGGACAGGAGAAGGCGATTTCGGCATGTGGGTATTTTCTCTGCAGGAGATAAGCATGGTATCCGGTTGCAAAGGCATCCTTGCGGAAATCATCAAGTCCGAGAAGTGCTCCGAATCCGACACCGCGCATGCCGCCCATCAGTGCACGTTCCTGGGCATTGACACGGTATGGGAAGATCCGTTTGTGTCCGGCAAGATGCAGGGTTTCATATTTGTCAGAATTGTAAGTCTCCTGGAATACGGTTACATAATCGGCACCGCACTCGTGGAGGAATGCGTATTCGTCCGAGTTGACCGGATAAATCTCAAGTCCGATGACTTTAAAATATTTACGGGCGATCTTGCAGGCATTTCCGATATATTCCACCGTGGATTTGCTGCGGCTTTCACCGGTCAGGATCAGGATCTCCTGAAGACCTGTTTTGGCGATGGCTGCCATTTCTTTTTCAATTTCTTCCTCATTTAACTGTGCACGGTTGATCTTGTTGTGGCAGTTGAAACCACAGTAAATACAATAGTTTTCGCAGTAGTTTGCAATGTAGATCGGAGTAAACATGTAGACGCTGTTTCCGAAATGTTTTCGTGTCTCTGCCTGTGCAGCCTGTGCGATCTCCTCAAGAAGAGGAAGTGCGGCAGGTGAGAGAAGTGCAGCGAAATCCTCCGGTGTACGGATGTCATGCGCAATAGCGCGTCTTACGTCAGCTTCGGTATATTTTTCATAATCATAAGCGTTCATGGCACTTATGACCTGATTCATTACGTCAGATCCGATATCTTCCATTCCCGGAAGGTAAGTCATATGATCAATGCGGTTTTTCTTCTGGTCTTCCAGAATTTCTTCACTTAAAATACTTTCGTTGATATGTGAATTTTCCATTTTGACTGCCTCCTAATTCTCTAAGAATCCTGTCAGAGGTGAGGATGCGCTTGCGCCTCTTTCGATGGTGCGTCCCAGTCCGGAAAGATAAGCACTGCGTCCGGCTTCAATGGCTTTTTTGAAAGCTTCTGCCATGGCAGGAACATTTCCTGCAGTTGCGATAGCAGTATTTGCCATGACAGCGGAAGCACCCATTTCCATGGCTTCACAAGCCTGGGAAGGGCGACCGATTCCGGCATCAACGATGATCGGCAGATCGATCTCATCAATCAGGATCTGGATGAAATCCTTTGTGCTGAGCCCTTTGTTGGAACCGATTGGAGAGCCGAGCGGCATAATGCAGGCAGCTCCGGCATCAGCAAGTGCTCTTGCAGCATTCAGATCCGGGTACATATACGGCATGACAACAAAGCCTTCTTTTGCAAGGATTTCTGTTGCTTTGATGGTTTCGTAGTTGTCCGGAAGCAGGTATTTGGAATCATGAACGACTTCGATCTTTACAAAGTCGCCGCATCCGACTTCACGGGAAAGTCTGGCGATACGGACTGCCTCCTCAGCATTACGTGCACCGGATGTATTTGGAAGCAGGGTTACATTGTCCGGAATATAGTCCAGGATATTTGCAAGACCGCCTTCATTTGCGCGACGCAGGGCAAGTGTGATGATCTGAGCTTCTGCTTTTTCGATACAGGCTTTTACAAGATCCAGAGAAAATTTACCGGATCCGAGAATAAAACGGGAAGTGAATTCATGACCTCCCAGGATAAATTTATCTTCATTTGTACTCATAATAAAGTTCCTTCTTTCTTATATTTTTAAATTTCTTCTTCACCGAGGATCAGCCGCGTGATCATGTTGGCTTCATGTGCGGCACAGATGGCAACACGCGGCGCCATCAGTCCATGACCGTAAGTTGGTGCTGTCACGCCATCACCACACAGATAAAAGTTTTTCATGATCCGTTTTGTGATAATGGTATTGCTGCTTCCATAGCCGGCCATTCCGGTTGCGGATACGAGCTTTTTCTCTGGAAAATGTTCCAGAATTCCATTGACCAGCATTGCTTTGGCTTCCGGATTATCAAAAGCTTCGCAGACAATTGTGGCATCTGCAAATAATTCCTGCAGATTATCGTCCGTAACTTTTACACAGTCCGTGCGGATATCCAGATACGGATTGATCTTCAGAAGCAGGGATTTCAGGGCATCGGTCTTGTACATTCCGATATGCTCCATGAAATATTGCTGGCGGTTCAGATTGGTAATGTCAACTACGTCAAAATCAATCAGGTGAAGATGACCGACACCAATCCGTGCAAGCGCATAAGCAACATTAGAGCCAAGACCGCCAAGCCCTGCGATCGCTACATTTCCTGCCGAGAGAAGCTTCTGCGTCTCCGGTGAATGTCGCTCGTCAAGGGCGGTGTAGATTTCTTCTTTTGTAAGTGTATGATACATGATTTCTTAGCCTCCTCCTACAAAACTTACAACCTCCAGACGGTCCCCGTCTTTGAGCATGGTGTCAGAATAGCTGTATTTTGGTAAAATATCACCATTCATTTCAACGGCGATCCGTTTGATCTGATAATTGTTTTGTTCCAGATAATCCGCAACACTGAGCGGCCCGGTCAAAGTAACTTCTTTACCATTAACTGTAATCATGGAAAAACCTCCTTTCAAAACGGAAAAGTTCTTAAAAATGAAAAAAGAGTCCACAAAGAATTACACCCGTGGTGGTGTACCCCTTCATGAACTCTCGCCCAATCTCAACTTTACCTTATTCATTTTCGTGTAAACCCTGGTTGAATGTGGAATTTCATGATGTTGGGGTCAAAAGGTATTTTGACCCCTTTGATACCAGATTGCTACGTGCTTTGCACTCTCGCAATCCTCAAAAACATTCGTAATCCGCTCATTTTGCTTTGAAAAATGGCTACTTACTCCTGTTTTTGGCGGGTCAAGAGGTCAAAAATCCTCTTGCAAGCAAGCTTGCATCAGCTGTCTGACCTTTTGACCCTGGTATCATTTCATATTATTATAAGAAATCCTGTTTCTCAAATATCATCAGAGTATGCTGATGGTATTTGACGCCGTATATCAAAAAAAGAGAGATACCAATGTATCTCCCGTTATCATCAAAATATACGTTCCTACGTTGGCATTATCCAAATCAGGTATATGGGTCGAAGTTCTGAACTTCCTCTCAGCCTGTCAAACAAGCTCCCCGTTTCATTTACAAAATTCAGTATAGTTCGGTTGGGAAAAAATGTCAATATCAATATAAAAATATATCCGGTCATATTCTGGAGTCTCATATTCTGGAGTCAGATGCAGGTGTCACGGACAAATTGTATATTACAGGAATGCTTTCGAGAAGCGGTCATATGTTTTTGTAACGCGGAGTATGGAAAAATGCACAAAAAACAGAGCATACTCTAAAAAAATAGTGTAAACGTGCCGAAAATGCCGAAAATCCATTGACAAACGCCCTTTAAAGGGGTAAAACACCACTATGGCAATTTGATAAAAGCTTATCAAATTAAAATACTATATAAAACAATTTTTACTGGAAGAGAGAAAGAGAGGGATAAGTATGAATACATTAGTTATTGTACTGATCGCAGCCGTTTTACTTTGCTGTGCATATGTATTCTACGGACGCTGGCTTGCTAACAAATGGGGAATCGATCCAAAGGCAGAGACACCAGCAAAGAAATTCGCAGATGGAAAGGATTACGTTCCGACAGACGGCTGGACAGTATTCAGTCATCAGTTTTCGTCAATCGCAGGTGCAGGTCCTGTTACCGGCGCCATTCAGGCAGCTGTATTTGGATGGCTTCCTGTTTTACTGTGGGTACTGATCGGAGGCATTTTCTTCGGTGCGGTAACAGATTTCGGAGCTTTATATGCGAGTGTAAAAAATGACGGAAAGTCTATGGGACTTCTGATCGAGAAATACATTGGTAAATTCGGTAGAAAATTATTCTTGTTGTTCTGTTGGCTGTTCACACTTCTTGTTATCGCAGCATTTGCAGATATGGTTGCAGGTACATTCAATGCGTATACAGAAGTCGACGGAGCTTTAAAACTTGCAGATGCAGCAAAGACAAACGGAGCTGCAGGAACTATTTCCCTTTTATTCATTGCATTTGCAATGGTATTTGGTCTGGTGCAGAAAAAATTCCAGTTCCGCGGATGGAAAGAAACAGTTCTTGGTCTTGTACTTACAGTAGCAGCGCTTGCTCTTGGTATGCTTGCACCGATCACAGCAGGTAAAGATACTTGGACTTATATCACATTTGTATATATCTTCTTTGCAGCAGTACTTCCGATGTGGCTTTTAAAACAGCCTCGTGATGCAATGACGACTTATATGTTCATCGGAATGATCGCCGGAGCAGCACTTGGACTTTTAGTTGCACATCCGACAATGAACCTTCCTGTATTTACAGGATTCCACAACGACACATTAGGAGATATGTTCCCAATCCTGTTCGTTACGGTAGCTTGTGGTGCCGTTTCCGGATTCCACAGCCTGGTTTCATCCGGTACTTCCTCAAAGACAGTATCCAATGAAAAAGATATGCTGAAGGTTGGATATGGAGCCATGGTTCTGGAAAGTCTTCTTGCAGTCCTCGCACTTTGTGTAGCTGGTGCAGCTGCAGCAGCAGACGGAACACCGGCAGCAGGAACACCATTCCAGGTATTCTCAAGCGGTGTTGCAGGATTCTTTGAAATGTTCGGAGTTCCGGTTTATGTAGCACAGTGCTTCATGACTATGTGCGTATCTGCACTTGCACTCACCAGTCTGGATGCAGTAGCACGTATCGGACGTATGAGTTTCCAGGAACTCTTCAGTGTAGATGATATGGAACATGCAGAAGGATGGAGAAAATTCCTTTGCAATACCTACTTCTCAACAATCCTTACACTTGTATGTGCCTATGTTCTGACACGAATTGGATATGCAAATATCTGGCCATTGTTCGGATCAGCCAACCAGCTGCTTTCCGCTCTGGTACTTGTAACACTTTGCGTATTCCTGAAAGTGACAGGAAGAAGCAACAAAATGCTTTTCCCACCGCTTATTATCATGCTTTGCGTAACAGGAACCGCACTGGTAGAGAGAACCATCGGACTTGTAAAAGCATATGCAGCAGGTTCCGCTACTTTCCTTGTAGAAGGACTTCAGCTGATCATCGCAGTTCTGCTGATGGCACTCGGACTTGTTATTGTGATCAATTCTCTGAAGGCTTACTTTGGAGCTAAGAAAGAGTCTGAAGCTTAGGATTTATAAAATATGACGAAAAGGGATGGCTTGTCAAAATGATGGGCTGTCTCTTTTTTTTGATTGACTTTTTTAAAATTTGCCCTGAAATACTTAGGAAACAATCGGGATCAGCGGTGCACAGGGGAATATTTTAAATTATATTTTAGTAGAATCTCAGAACAGATCTGTCTATCAGAAGGATATTGAACAGGAATTCGGACTTCGTCCTTCTACGGCAACCAAAGCACTGAAATCGCTGAAGAAAAATGAACTGATGGGAAGTATGAAGGTGTCAAACGTCATTGCGAAGATGGCAATACCAAGCGTGATCAGCAGTCCGGTCAAGTCCGGAGATGCACTTCCTGCGAATATAACGTGCAAAGTGGAAAGAATCATTGCGGACACGCATATAATAGTCAGGTACAGGAAATAATTCATCTGAATAAATGTAAGAAAGAAAGGGTGTTTATGGAAGAGCGAGATGATCTGGAACAGATGGCATTTATACAGAAGTGGAATGACGGAAAGGCAGAACGGGAGAAAAAGCGAGAGCAGATGTGGAACGGGATTCTGGAGAAGGCTGGGATAAAGAAAGAAGAAAAGTAAAAAGGAAAATGATTTTTTAGAAAAAATGAAAAGAACTCAAATAGGAACTCAAAATTTAAGTTTCTGTTTGAGTTCTTTATTTGAGTTCCTTTAAGAAACTAAAAAAATATGCTATTATCTTAAAAGTAGAGAGAAGGAAGTAAAATTACAGCAGAAAATTTTTGAAGAACTAAAAAATCAAAGGGGAAGATTAGCGATGGTAAAAATAGATTTAATCACCGGCTTCTTAGGTTCCGGCAAGACAACGTTTATTAAAAAATATGCAAAATATCTTCTGGATAAAGGAATGAGCATTGGCATCCTTGAGAATGATTTTGGTGCGGTAAATGTAGATATGCTTCTTTTGCAAGACCTGATGGGAGATAACTGTGAGCTTGAAATGATTTCCGGTGGGTGCGACAAAGAGACGCACAGGAGGCGTTTCCGGACGAAGCTGATTGCAATGGGAATGTGCGGATATGACAGAGTAATTGTTGAACCGTCCGGGATTTATGATGTAGACGAATTTTTTGACGTTCTTCACGATGAACCACTGGATAAGTGGTATGAGATTGGCAATGTGATTACGATCGTTGACGCAAAACTGGAGCCGGAATTGTCAGAAGAAGCAGACTATCTGCTTGCGTCCGAGGCTGCAAATGCAGGAAGCATCATCCTCAGCAGGGCAGAAGAAGCAACAAAAGAACAGATTGAAAATACAATTGAACATTTGAACAGAGCGCTTGAACAGGTTCAGTGCAAGCGAAGGCTGGATCGGGAAATCATGAGAAAAGATGGAGCAGAGCTTTCGGAAGAGGATTTTGATAAGATCTTAAAGAGCGGTTATGTTGCAGAAAATTATCGGAAGATGGAGCTGGATGAGAAAAAAGGTTTTGATTCGTTGTATTTTATGGAATTGAAAATTTCTGCAGATGAATTGAAGACGCAGGTTGCGAAGATGATGCAGGATCCGGAATGTGGCGGTATTTTCCGGGTGAAGGGATTCGTGAAAGATGATGCAGGAAGCTGGATGCAGCTGAATGCAACCGGTCATGAGATCAGTATGAAGCCGATCGGAGACGGGCAGGAGGTTGTGATCGTGATTGGGGAGCAGTTGAAGGAAGATTGTATACGGAAGTATCTGGAGAATTAGAAAGTGTAAAAGAGTGCATCAAAAGCGATGTGATTCGGTCAGTATGCTGAAAACAGTTTTGTTTGTGTAATACAGCTGTTATTATATCCATAAGCAACAGGACGCATGAAAAAACGAAAGTTTTTCATGCGTCCTGTTAATTTATTGTTTTTGGTAAATGATATGTTTTATACGACCGCCATCCATAATGATGGTATCATTTTCAGCTTTTACATACATTACAAGATTTGCATCCATTCGGAAGATAATACTTCCTGATGCTGATTGGTAAAGTGTTGTTTTCCCATGACGACGCATATGGATTTCGCAGGTATTTTCAACTTTCACTAATTTCATGAAGGAATCGGTTTCATCGTTGTAATAGGTTCCTTCCTGGAAAAGTGCCGGATCTGCAGGCTTGGCAGGGGTCAATGTAAGTACACGACCAGGAAGCCGATAAAGGATTCCGTTATCTGTGAAGTAGATCTTTTCATCCAATGAACCAATGCGATAACCGCCATCCTCTTCTTTTACCAGTTCTGTGCGGCACCATTCTCTTTGCATATAGAAAGTACCGTTTTGCTCTGTGATATCAACAAACATTGGATCATCCGGAAGTGCTGTCAGGAATACACCACTGCGAGCAGGCGCATTTTCATGTTCCGGCACGGCTGGTTCGGTACAATCCGGTAATCCGAGTACGATGCAGGCGGCTTTATCGGCAAGCTTAGACATTGCGTAAGTTGTGGTGTTACTGATCAGTACAAGCTCCAGTTCTTTTTCCGGAATGCAAATAATTTCACCACGGTATGCAGCATCGGCACCGCCATGACCGAATACATCCAGACCATGAAGCTTATGGGTGATCAGTCCGCCGCAGTATTCAGCCGTTTTGCCATTGCTGAGAAGGACAGGTTTCTTCATAAGCTCGATAATTTCAGGATCGATCACATTTGGATGAATGTACTCATCTAATACTTTGCAGAGATCGGAAGCACAGGTATTTACAGAGGTTGGCCCGTAAAGTGCATAGTTCAGTGGATTGTAGTAGAAAGTATCATCACCTTCGTCCTGATAAGAGTAAGTAAGATTCGGAACAATCTGTGTAAAGCTTTCGCGAACAAAAGAATGTGTCATTCCGAGTGGAGTGAAAATACGTTCTTTTACAAATTGTGGGAAGCTCATTTGCGACAGCTTTTCAACGATAAGTGCCAATAAATGGAAACCGGTGTTACTGTATAAATACTGTGACTGCGGTTCAAAGTTCAGCGATTTCTGAAGAGATATCGTTGTATTGATATCATCCATGTCAATCTGATCGTTGATCTTGATACCGCGTAAAAATAAGAGTTCCCATTGGTCGCGAAGTCCGCTGACATTATTCATCATCTGGCGGATCGTAATCGGTGTTTCAATGTTGATATATTCATCTAAATATTTTTTGATGTTGTCATCTAAATCAAGTTTTCCTTCTTTCCAAAGAAGAAGAATAGACATAACAGTAAATTCTTTGGAAATCGATGCGACATGGAAAATACTTTCTTTATGGATTTTTAATTTATTTTCAAGATTTCCATATCCAAAACATTTTTCGTAAAGAGTTTTACCGTGCTGGCGAATCAATACCTGAGCGCCAGGGCAAAGACCGCGATCCCACATACGGAAAAGCTGATCTAATTGTTCTGTCATATTTGAATTCATTACAAAAATACTCCTTCTGATAAACTATTTTTTTAGGATTTTTTTGAATGCATAAAGCCAGTTTTTGCCTGCAAGCAGAGAAATCCGTTCATCTGAATAATTATGTTCCTTCATATCCAGCACTCCATTTTTGCGGCGTACAGCGACATCAGTTAGCAAATCAAAATGTGCATCAATAATATATT
This sequence comes from Coprococcus sp. AF99-45, assembly GCF_027663865.1. NCBI lineage: Bacteria > Bacillati > Bacillota > Clostridia > Lachnospirales > Lachnospiraceae > Coprococcus > Coprococcus sp. AF99-45. The sequence goes on along the minus strand of NZ_JAQDGZ010000004.1, from coordinate 50,494 downwards.
TCATAATCGTGTTTTCCTTAATAAACTAATTGTGAAAAGTAAACTATTATAGTCGCTTCTTCATTTGATGTATTCAGGTAGTTATGTAAACAATTTTTAGGGATATAGAAACTGTCGCCCTCGTAGATCATATAAGTGCTGTTATCGATGCGGAGTTCTAATTCCCCTTTGAGGAGCAGGAGACTTTCGTCGTAATTTCCATGTGAAATCATTTTCTCGGTCACCCAGGTGTTAGGCTTTAATCTCACAATGAGTCCGGTCATTTGTGCTTCTTGTGCGTTTGGAAGTTTAGAAGGTGTAAAAATAGAGTAGGAAACATCGATTTCCGGGATTTTCATTGGAATTCGGTTCTCTTTTCTCATCAAATAAGATTCCTTTGATTTCTTTCCTTCTTCAGATGACTTGGCAGAGAGTTCGGAGTCATCCATGATCAACCATACTTCTGAACAATTTAAGCAGGCTGCAATTTTTCTAAGTGCTACGAGTGAAGGAGATTTTAAATCTCTTTCAATTTGTGATATATGACCTATTGTGTATCCGGTAGCTTCAGCTACCTCTTTGAGCGTGAGCCCTCTTCTCTTTCGCATTTCGCGAATTCGGCTTCCATACATGGTTCCGCTCCTCCTTTCGCAATTCAAGTATAAAAACTAGCGGTTTTTGATTGCTTTTTCAGAGAAAAATTGATTGAATAACGTCCGTTTTCATCACAATCTAATTGATGATCAATGATAACACGTCCATTTTCTTTGATCGAAGAGTAGAATGGATGATAGGCAGGTGTTTAGTTAGATGTTCCTGCAAGACCGGTAATTGCAGAGATACCACATTCTAATTCATGCATATCATCGCATATGATTTCTACTTCTGTACCGCTTAAGCGTTTCATGCGAGGAATTTGTGCAACAGTGTCTGCCATTGCTGTTGATTTAAATTCAAATCCTAGCTTGATCGGAGTCGCAACTTCGTATAAAGGAATTTTGCTTAAATCGGAATCAAGAACTTCTTTTACTGCAGAAATCGTATTTTCCCTGAGAACTTTTTGTGGTGGGAATTTTGCAGCATAGCGTGACAAAGCTTCTTTTGTTGTTACGAATTTTACCCATGGCATCATTTCTTTCTCTATAAGCTGTTTGCGAAGGCCGGAATCACCGATGATAAGACCGACCGGAACCTTATAAGAAGCAGCAAGTGCTGCGTTCGTTGTACTTTCGTTCATATAGGCTCCGTTGATCTTAAGGCTGGAAACAACTCTTCCGTAGAAGCTGTGATCCATATTGGCGAAATCTTCTCCCGGACCGGCATGATATCCGGCAAGGAATACAACATCGTAGGTTTCATCCAGGCAAGACATCATGTACTGTCTTCTTGGAGAACCGCTTACTAAGCTGATACGTTCATCCATCTGGCAAAGTTCATCATAAGAAAGGTTCGTTCCGCTTCCGTGAGAATCAGAAATGGTGATTTCCCCGATTTCATCATTTCTGGAGGAAGCATGAATTCCTTCGATGATCCAGCGTACCTGATTGTGTAAAGCGCGGCGGAAGGAAGGAACCTCATCACGTTCCTGAGATGGAGAAGTGATACCTGCCATTCCTTCCATGTCTACAGAAATGTAGATTTTTAGTGCTTTTTTCATAAGAAAATCCTCCTTTATGTAACTTATTTGTTTTCTTATAGAAAAACAAAACATACAGTTGTTAAAATATTATAAAGTAATAAAGCGAATGTGTCAATATTTTGACATAATATACAAAACAAATTATACTGACAGTAATAATTGTACTGTGAGTAAAAAACACAGAGAAAATCTTTTTCGTAAAACGAAACTCAAAAAAAGGATGTAAAGGAGGACGGAAAAACATATACATTCCATTTGAGAAAAGATGCAAAATGGTCAGACGGAAGTCCGGTGACAGCAAAAGATTTCGAATATTCCTGGAGAAGGACCGGTTGGATGTAAATTTGCATCCAGATGCCCATATGCTACCAAACGCTGTCATGAAGAAAGACCAATCTTCAGAAACGTTGGAAATGAACATTATGTAGCCTGTCATCAGGTAGAATAATGCATTTAACTTTGCTACAATGGAAGTAGCATTGAAGCAGTCAATAATCTGAATATCTGATTAGAGGAGAAAAAGAAAATGCATGAATTAACACAATTAATTAAAGATGATATGCGTCCGGCTCTTGGGGTAACCGAGCCGGGAGCGATCGCATATGCGGTTTCAAAAGCAAAATTCTACGTTCCGGGAGAACTGGAACAGGTTACGCTTTTGCTGAACAGCGGTATGTATAAAAATGCATATACATGTGGTATCCCGAACAGCCATTTTTACGGGAACGAATACGCAGCAGCTCTTGGAGTCGTAGCAGGGAAACCGGAGAAAGAGCTGGAGAGTCTTGCTGATGTAACAGAAGCTGACAATATGGCAGCAGAGCAGTTGGTAAAAGACGGAAAAATTACTGTAAAAATGAGTAAGATCACAAGCCGTATTTTTATAGAAGCCTGTGTAAAGACAACAGGCGGAGAGGCTATGGTTCAGATTCGCGATGCACATACAAATATTGTTCGTATTGAGGCAAATGGAGAGGTGCTTCTTGAGAAGGAAGAAGCTTCTGTGGAAGGTGGACACGAAGAAAAACTATTGATCCACAATTATACATTAAAACAGATTTACGAATACGCAAAAGAAGTTCCGGCAGAGGAAATTGAATTTATCAAGGCTGCCTATGAGATGAACTATGCTCTTTTTGAAGAAGGAATCCAGAACCCGAGAACAACCTATGCACGGTATCTGCTTGAGAAAAATGGCGGAAAGATTATTTCGGATGATGAGTTAAAGACTGCATCTTTACTTTGCAATGTAGCAATTGAGGCCCGTGTGATCGGACTTGACAAACCGGCCATGAGCATTACCGGTTCAGGAGCACATGGAATTATTGCAACCATGCCTCTTTACGGTGTTTGCAAGATCCGTGGATTAAGCGATGCAACCTTATATCGTGCCACCGCATTAAGCTATCTTATCTGCATGTATATCAAAGAGTATTCCGGTAAGCTTTCTGCTTTCTGTGGTTGTGGCATTGCTGCCGGTACAGGAATGGCCTGTGCGTTGGTTTTCCTTCATGGAGGTGATGAGCATGCCATGGCGAGAACGATCAACAACATGTCAAGCAGTATTACCGGTATGATCTGTCATGGCGGAAATAAGGGATGTACGATGAAAGGAGTCGTGGCGGTAAATGCCGCATTTCAGTCGGCGGATTTTGCAATGCATGAAATCTTTATTGATGATATTCATGGAATCAATGGGTTTACACCGGAAGATACCATGCGTCATATGGGAGAGATCGCATCACCGGGAATGATCGGAACGGAGAAGACGATCGTAGATATTTTACAGGAAAAAGGGGAATAGAAACTATATATAGGGTGATATTTGAATAATGTAAAAGCCTTTAAATTGATTGAAAAAGATCAGTTTGAAGGCTTTTGTTTTCTTTGAAGAACATCATGAAGAACTATCCTACTGTGCAAAACATTGTTTAGATAATTAAAAAATTAGTAAAAATTGATTAACGAGTTGAAAATTTCTATAGAATTTGCATGAAAAAGAATTGTAGTATATTATAAATGCATCGGCTTTCTGACCTTTTGACCCTGGTATCATCATAAAAATGCATAGTAAGAAGAAAGGAACACACCATGGATTTCAAATACTGCAAATTAGAAATTTTCATCCCGGAAACACATCTTCCGGCTCTCCAGAAAACCCTCCAGGAAGTAGATGCCGGACATATCGGGAACTATGATTCCTGTATGTCATCAAGTGAAGTGACCGGATACTGGCGTCCGCTTGAAGGCTGCAATCCTTATATTGGAAATGAAGGAGAGATCAGTAAAGAACCGGAAGTAAAGGTTGAAGTCACTGTATTTACAGAAGCAGTTGACAGGACAATTGAAGCAATCAAGAAAGTTCATCCGTACGAAGAACCGGTGATCAATGCGATCCCGATCCTGAGAACTTCATTTTGATGTAAAAAAAGAAGCTTAATAGTCAGAACAGAAATGGTAAAAAGTGAGCGTTCAGATTAAAGAAAATTGATTCTAAAATTTGTTAATAAAGTAACGGAAAAGTTGCATAAAGAAAAACATCTTTTTTCAAATAACAAGCCTGATTATTGGCAAAAAAATTGTAGAAACTGTACAAAAAGTATATTTTTGAAAAAATTATTTGCATATAATTGTGCAATGTGATATAGTGAAGTCAAGTTGAAAAAGCAATTGAAGAGAGATGCCGTGACAGGAGAGCGAATGTTATATCAGCCATGAGGCTGTTACAAGAGGCGC